>JBDTEP010000094.1:0-6673 GCA_039922455.1 Mycobacterium sp.
GCGGCCATCCCGTCGCCCGGCGTCGACTACCAGAACGTGCAGCAGTGCATCAAAGAGGTCAGCGGCGGTGAGGCGGCGCAGGTCTACTCACTGATCAACCTGTTCTCCGGCGGTGCGCTGCTACAGCTGACGGTGTTCGCGATCGGCGTGATGCCCTACATCACCGCCAGCATCATCGTGCAGCTGTTGACCGTGGTCATCCCGCGCTTCGAGGAACTGCGTAAAGAAGGCCAGTCCGGCCAGAACAAGATGACGCAGTACACCCGCTACCTGACGGTCGCGCTGGCCGTCCTGCAGGCGACCAGCATCACAGCGCTGGCCGCCAACGGCGGGCTACTGCAGACCTGCAGCCTGCGCCACGACATCATCTCCGACCACAGCATCTTCGGACTGATCGTCATCGTGCTGGTGATGACCTCCGGCGCGGTGCTGGTGATGTGGCTCGGTGAGCTGATCACCGAGCGCGGCATCGGCAACGGCATGTCCCTGCTGATCTTCGTCGGTATCGCCGCCCGCATCCCGATCGAGGGCAAGTCCATCCTGGACTCCCGCGGCGCCATGGTGTTCACCATGGTCTGTGTGGCCGCGCTGATCATCGTCGTCGGCGTGGTCTTCGTCGAGCAGGGCCAGCGACGTATCCCGGTGCAGTACGCCAAGCGGATGGTCGGCCGGCGCATGTACGGCGGGACCTCGACATATCTGCCGCTCAAGGTCAACCAGGCCGGTGTTATCCCGGTGATCTTCGCCTCGTCGCTGATCTACATTCCCCAGCTGGTCACCCAGTTGGTCCACAGCGGTGGCAGCGGCGGCAACGGCTGGTGGGAAAAGGTCGTCAGCACCTACCTATCCGATCCGTCGAACGTGGTCTACATCGCGGTGTACTTCGGCCTGATCATCTTCTTCACCTACTTCTACGTGTCGATCACGTTCAACCCCGACGAGCGCGCCGACGAGATGAAGAAATTCGGCGGGTTCATCCCGGGCATCCGGCCGGGACGGCCGACCGCGGACTATCTGCGTTTCGTGCTCAACCGGATCACCCTGCCGGGCTCGATCTACCTGGGCGTGATCTCGGTGCTGCCCAACCTGTTCCTGCAGATGGGCAACTCCGGCGCCGTTCAGAACCTGCCGTTCGGCGGTACCGCAGTGCTGATCATGATCGGCGTCGGCCTTGACACGGTCAAGCAGATCGAGAGCCAGCTGATGCAGCGCAACTACGAAGGGTTCCTCAAGTGAGAATCATCCTGCTGGGGCCGCCCGGGGCGGGGAAGGGCACCCAAGCCATCAAACTGGCGGAGCAGCTGGGCGTCCCGCAGATCTCCACCGGCGACCTGTTCCGCAGCAATATCGCGCAGGGCACCGAGCTGGGCCGCAAGGCCAAGGGGTACCTGGACGCCGGGGACCTGGTGCCCGCCGAGCTGACCAACGCGCTGGTCGCCGGCCGCATCGACGAAGACGACGCCGCCCGGGGATTCATCCTCGACGGCTACCCCCGTTCGGTGGAGCAGGCCAAGGCCCTGCACGAAATGCTGGCGGCGCGTAACACCAAGGTGGACGCGGTGCTGGAGTTGCGGGTCAGCGAGGACGAGTTGCTCGCCCGGCTTCGCGAGCGGGGCCGCGCCGACGACACCGCCGAGGTCATCCACAACCGGATGAGCATCTACCGCGAGGAGACCGCGCCGCTGCTGGACTACTACCAGCACGAGCACGATCTGCATGTGGTGGACGCCCTGGGCACGGTCGACGAGGTTTTCTCCCGTCTGCTGCAGGCAACGGGGCAGTAAGTGATCGGACTGCCGAAGCGGCGCAAGGTGGTGCCGCATCGCAGCCCGGGGGAGCTCGACGCGATGGCTGCGGCAGGTGCCGTCGTCGCTGCCGCGCTGACCGCGGTACGCGATGCTGCTGCCGCCGGAATCTCCACCCTGCAATTGGACGAGATTGCCGAATCGGTGATCCGGGATGCGGGTGCGACGCCGTCATTCCTGGGATACCACGGCTTCCCGGCGTCGATCTGCAGCTCGGTCAACGACCGGGTGGTGCACGGCATCCCGACGTCGGCGGACGTGCTGGTTGCCGGTGACCTGGTGTCAATCGACTGCGGGGCGATCCTGGACGGCTGGCACGGCGACGCAGCGGTCACCTTCGGGGTGGGGCCGCTGACGCCGGCCGACGAGGAGCTGTCGGCGGCAACCCGGCAGGCGATGGAGGCCGGGATCGCGGCGATGGTGGTGGGAAACCGCCTCACCGATGTCTCGCACGCCATCGAAAAGAAGACTCGGGCTGCGTCGGCAGCCTTCGGCCGGCCGTTCGGTATCGTCGCCGGCTACGGCGGCCACGGCATCGGCCGCGAGATGCACTTGGACCCGTTCCTGCCCAACGAGGGGGCACCGGGCCGCGGGCCGCAGCTGGTGGCCGGGTCGGTGCTGGCGATTGAGCCGATGCTGACCCTGGGTACCGAACGGACCGTCATCCTCGAAGACGAGTGGACGGTCGTCACCGCCGACGGGACCCGCGCCGCGCACTGGGAACACACCGTCGCGGTCACCGACGACGGGCCCCGGATATTGACGCTCTCCTGACGAGCGGCTGACCGTGATGTCTCGCCCTTCCGACAGCGCCGAAGACGTCGACCCGATCGCGCTAGCCCGTGCTAATTGGGAACGGGCCGGCTGGGGTGAAGTCGCCGACGGGATGGTGGCGGTGACGTCGGTGATGCGGGCCCACCAGATCCTGCTGGCCCGGGTGGAAGCCACGCTGCGGCCCTACGACCTGAGTTTCTCCCGATTCGAGCTGTTGCGGCTGCTGGCGTTCAGTCGCTCCGGCGCGCTGCCGATCACCAAGGCATCCGACCGACTGCAGGTCCACGTCACCAGCGTCACGCACGCGATCCGGCGGTTGGAGGTCGCCGGTCTGGTGGAACGGCTGCCGCACCCCACCGACGGCCGTACCACCCTGGTGTCGATCACCGATCGGGGTCGCTCGACGGTGGCGGCCGCGACGGCCAGCCTCAACACCGAGGTGTTCGCCGACATCGGGATGTCGGCGCAGGAATCCCGCACCCTGTCGAAGGTGATCGATACGCTGCGCCGACGCGCCGGGGACTTCTAAGCCGCCGCCTGCACTGCGCCTCGGTGCGCGGTCAGCCAGTCCCGGAACGACTGGAGTCCCGGGAGCAGTTGGCGCACCCGGTCCAGGTCACGGTCGCCGGTGAACCGCTCGGCGTTCTGCGCGTAGTACTGGAACATGTTGGCCAGTTCCACCGCTCCGGGGAAGCCCAGCGCCCGGAACTCGTCCCAGGTCATCGGCCGGTAGGCCACCGGTTCGTCGAGCGCTTCGGCGAGCGCGGCGGCGTACTGCTCGCCGGTCAGGTGCTCGCCGGCGATGCTGACGGTCTGGCCGACCAGTTCCGCGCCGCGCTTGAAGATCGCCGCCGCTGCCCGGCCGATGTCGGCTACGGCGATGCCCGACAGCGGCCGGTCGGCCAGTGGCAGCGTCAACGCCAAGGTGCCATCGGCGGCCCGGCGCAATCCCATGCCGCCGGCGATGTTGTCGAAGAAGAATGTGGTGCGCAGGAACGTGGTTGGCACGCCGTAGTGGGTGAACAGTGCGTCGGCCTCGGCCTTGGCGTCGAAGTGCGGCACCGGGTAACCCTCGACGGGCGGCACCGGGTTGGTGTCATCGAAGACCTCGCGGGTGTCCTCCAGCGTCGACCAGACCACGTGGGCGACCCCGGCGTCGCGGGCGGCGCGGGCCGCGTTACCGACCTGCTGCAGTTCCATCTCGGCGGCCGTGCGGCGGGCGACGTCGGCCGGATCGCGCCGCGCCCAGTAGTTGGTCACCACGTACACGCCGTGCGCGCCGTCGAACGCCCGCCGCAGTGCGGCCTCGTCGTCCAGGTCGGCCTCGACCAGCAGTGCGCCGACCGCTGCCAACTCCCGGGCCTTGGCCGAGCCCGTGTCGCGGGTCAGCGCCCGAACCGCAAATTGGCGCTCAGGGTCGGCAAGAATGGCCCGGACCAGGCCACCGCCCTGCGATCCGGTGGCTCCGACCACGGCGATGGTCTGTTGTTCGGTCATCAGTGTCTCCTTCGAATCGGGAGTTGATATATCAACTCATCGTCAATGGTGACGATACGCCGTTGGGTTGATATATCAACTTGGGGGTACGCTTCCGTCATGACGGACGACGGGTGGCTGAATCCCCAAGAGCAGCGGGCGTGGCGCAGCTTCACCGCGATGCGCCAGCAGTTGCAGCGGCACCTGGAGCGGCACCTGCAGCAGGAGACCGGACTGTCAGGCTCCGACTACGAGATCCTGGTCAACCTGTCGGAGGCACCCGGCGGCCGGATGCGGGCGTTCGAACTGGCGGCGGCCACGGACTGGGAGAAAAGCCGGTTGTCACACCACCTGAGCCGGATGGCGAAGCGTGGCCTGCTGAGCCGGGAAGCCGAGGGCACCCGCTACCCGGACGTCGTCTTGACCGCGGCCGGGCACGCCGCGATCCAGGCGGCGGCCCCAGCGCACGTCGCCCGGGTGCGGGAACTGTTCGTCGGGGTGCTCGGAACCGACCGGCTGATGATGCTCGGCGAGGCCGCCGACGAGGTACTGGCCGCCCTCGAGGAGCACCGGCGGGCCGATAGCACCGGCGGGCCGATAGCTGATTTCCGAGCGTGAGCGGGCGTAGTTCCGGTGATCAGCCCGGCGTGTCTGCCGGGGACACGCTCTCTCGCGCGAACGGGGGCACCGGGATGGTGGCGGTGACCGCGGTGCCGGCACCGGGGCGTGACCGGATGTTGAGCCGGCCGCCGACCAACTCGGCGCGCTCGGCCATCGACAGCACCCCGTAGCCGCCCATCTCGTCACCACCCACCGGATGCTCGAACGTATCGAAACCCACTCCGTCGTCGACGATCTCGAGCCGGGCGATATCGGGATCGGCGGCAACCGCGAACTTCAGCCGCACCGTCGTCGCGGCAGCGTGCTTGATGACGTTCTGCAAGCCCTCCTGGGCGATCCGGTACAACGCCAACTCGATGTGCTCGGGTAGCCGCGTCTCGGCCAGGTCCAGTTCTATCCGTGGCTGCGGGATCGACCGGGCGAGGCTGGCCAGTCCACCGGCCAAGCCCAGGTCGTCGAGCACCGGCGGCCGCAGCCCGCTGATCGCCACCCGAGTCTCCTGCAGCGTCAGCCCAGCCAGCTCACGGGCGGCCTCCAGCTGCGTCGACGCCTCGCCCGGATCGGTGCCGACCGCCCGAGCGGCGGCGTCCAGCCGGTAGGACAGCGTCACCAACCGCTGCGAAATACCGTCGTGGATGTCGCCGGCCAGCCTGCGCCGCTCGATCTCCTGCGCCTGGATCACCTGCTCGACGAACAACTCGTGGGCGCGTTCGCGGGCCACCAGTTGCCGGTGCAGCCGGGCCTGGTGCATGGCACCGGCGATCAACCGGCCAATCACCCGCAGCAACTCGATGTCGCCGTGCGTGAACTCGCGGCGTGCCACGGTGTGCACGTTGAGCACGCCCACCAGCCCGCCCGGATCGGTCTCCATCGGCACCGACACCATCGAGGTGAACTCGCGTCCGCGCAGCGAGTCGATCGGCAGGTAGCGCGGGTCGGACTCCTTGTCGTCGCTGATCACCACCGGCTCGCGGTGGCTGGCAACCCAGCCCGACACCCCGGAGTCCAGTGGCAGCCGAATCTTGCCCACCTCGGTGTCGAACGGCGGGGTCGCGCCGGTCAGGGTCAGGGAGCTGTCGGTGTCGTCGAGGACGTGCACGAAGCAGACATCGGTGCCGGTGGCCGCGGTGATCATCCGGGCCGCCGCGGCGGCCAGCGGCTCCACTCCGGGCCCGCTGGAGGCCGCCTGGATGAGCTCGCGCAGCAGCGCCAACTCGTGGTTGGCGTCTACAAAATCCCGGAAATCCCGCACCGCCTGGGGCTTGCGGGCGCGGGATCGGCCCCCACCCGAGGAGCTCACCGGTAGATGCCTTCGCGTAGCGCGGTCGCCACCGCGCTGGTGCGGTCGGCGACCCCCAGCTTGCGGTAGATCGAGCGCAGGTGAGATTTGACGGTCTCGTCGCCGATCACCAACTTCGTGGCGATCCCGCGGTTGGACAGCCCACTGACCGTGTAGGCCAGGATCTCGCTCTCCCGCTGGGTGAGGCCCTGGCGGGCGCCGGGCCAGAACTCGTCGCGCTGCAGCCGCGCGGCGGTGCCGGCCGCCCGGGCCGCCAGGCCTGGGTCGATCACCGTCTCGCCGCGGTGGGCCAACTCGATCTGATGCACCAGATCGTCGCTGCTGATGCTCTTGAGCAGATAACCGCGCGCACCGACCCGCAGCGCTTCGAACAGGTACTGTTCGTCGTCGTAGACCGAGAGCATCACGACCTTGCGCTCCGGGTCACGATCCCGCAGCGCCAGGCAGAGATCCAGGCCGCTCTCGCCGCGCATCCGCACGTCGCACAGCACCAGGTCAGGGTCGGTGTCGGCGATCACCGACAGCGCCTGCTCGGCGCTGATCGCCTGCCCGACCACCTCAATCCGGTCGGCGAACGCGGTGAGCATGGCCCGCAGGCCCTCGATCACCATCTCGTGGTCGTCGACGAGAACCAATCGCACGGGCATAGCAAGACAATAGGGCCACCGGCGGTTCGGCGAGCCGAAGCCGGGACCGC
>JBDTEP010000095.1:0-6488 GCA_039922455.1 Mycobacterium sp.
GGTGAGGCCGCACTGCGGCCCGGCTACCCCCCGTCGGCACCCGCCGAGGCGTTCCCGCCCCGGCTATCGTCCACGCGGATGGCACCGGTGGCGGCCAAGCCGCCCGAGGTCGCCAACATCGCCACCCGGATGATCGACATCCTGCGGCCCGGGGGTCCGCCGTCGGCGGAGGCACCCGCCGGAGCACTGACCATCGGCCGCGCCACCGACAATGACGTCGTCATCTCTGACGTGCTGGCCTCCCGGCACCACGCGATGCTGATCCCGACCCCGCTGGGCACCGAGATCCGCGACGGCCGAAGCATCAACGGAACATTCGTCAACGGTGTCCGGATCGGCTCGGCGATTCTCACCGAGGGCGACGTGGTCACGATCGGCAACGTCGATCTGGAGTTCACCGGTGGCACCCTGCTGCGTCGCACCGAAGCCGCTTCGCGGACTGGAGGGCTTGAAGTTCGGGACATCTGCTTCGACGTCGAGGGCGGCAAGCGGCTGATCAACAACATCTCACTGACGGCCCGACCGGGCACGCTGACCGCGATCATCGGCGGCTCGGGTGCCGGCAAGACGACGCTGTCGCGGCTGATCGCCGGCTACACCAAGCCGACCGCCGGATCGATCACCTTCGAAGGCCACAACATCCACACCGAATACGCCTCCCTGCGCAGCCGGATCGGGATGGTGCCGCAGGACGACGTGGTGCACCGGCAGCTCACCGTCAACCAGGCGCTGGGCTACGCCGCCGAGCTACGGCTCCCGCCGGATTCCACCCAGGCCGACCGCGACCAGGTCGTCGCGCAGGTGCTGGAGGAACTCGAGCTGACCAAGCACGCCGATACCCGGGTGGACAAGCTCTCCGGCGGCCAGCGTAAACGTGCGTCGGTGGCCCTGGAGCTGCTGACCGGCCCGTCGCTGCTGATCCTGGATGAGCCGACCTCGGGCCTGGACCCCGCGCTGGACCGCCAGGTGATGCTGATGCTGCGCGGGCTGGCCGACGCCGGCCGCGTGGTCATGGTGGTCACCCACTCGGTGTCCTACCTGGAGGTGTGTGACCAGATCCTGCTGGTGGCCCCCGGCGGCAAGGTCGCGTTCATCGGGCCGCCCGATCAGGTGGAATCCGCCCTGGGCACCCGGAACTGGGCTGACATCTTCGCCAACGTCGGCGCCGACCCCGACGAGGCCAACCGGCGCTTCCTGGCCCGCGGCGGCGACCCGTCGAGCGCCGCAAAGGATTTGGCGTCTGCCCCGGCCGACCTGGGTGCTCCGGCCGCCACCAGCCTGGTCAAGCAGGTGTCGACGATTGCTCGCCGCCAGGTCCGGCTGATCGTCTCCGACCGTGGTTATTCGATCTTTTTGGCCGTGCTTCCGTTCATCGTGGGCGCATTGTCGCTGACGGTGAAGGGCAACGGCGGCCTCGGAATGCCAGGGCCCGACGCGCCGACCGAGCCGCAATACATCATGGTGCTGCTCATTATCGGCGCGGTCTTCATGGGCACCGCGCTGACTATTCGAGATTTGATCAGCGAACGCCCGATCTTCAAACGCGAACAGGCCGTGGGCTTGTCGACGACTGCGTACCTGTTGGCCAAGGTCGCGGTCTTCTGCCTGTTCGCCACGGTGCAGGGGGCGATCGCCACCACCATCGTGATTCTGGGCAAGGGCGGGCCGACGCAAGGCGCGGTGATGTTCGGCAGCGCGAATCTCGACCTGTTCCTCGCGGTCGCCGGAACCTGTGTGGCCTCGGCGGTGCTCGGGCTGGCTATGTCGTCGTTCGCGGAGTCCAACGAGCAGATCATGCCGATGCTGGTGGTGTCGATCATGTCGCAGCTGGTGCTGGCCGGTGGCATGATCCCGGTGACCGGGCGGGTCGGGCTGTCACAGGCCGCCTGGGTGACCCCGGGCCGATGGGGCTACGCCGCCGGCGCGTCTGCGATCGACTTCAACAAGCTGGTCAACGTGCCGCAGATTCCCAAAGACCATCTGTGGGACCACACCAAGGGCATCTGGTTATTCGACATGGGGATGCTGGCGCTGCTGTCGGTGTTCTACACCGGGTTGGTGTGGTGGAAGATCCGGCTCAAGCGCTGAGCTCAGCGTTCAGCGTTCGTCCGGGGGGCCACTGTCCAACCGCAGCCCGTGGGCAGCCGCATACGTCATCGCCTGCGCGACGTCGATCCGCGCGCCGGTCAGCGACGCGGTGGTCCACAACGTCGGGTCGACCCGGGCGCCGCGCAGGTCCGCCTCGTCGAGCCGGGTGCCGATGGTCCGGGCACCGCTCAGATCGGCGCCGCGTAGCACTGCTTTTCGCAGGTCGGCTTCCACCAGATTGGCTTCCCGCAGCCGGCAGCCGCTCAGATCGATCCCGCGTAGGTCATTGCCGCCGAGCCCGGCCAGCGTGAAGTCCACGTCCTGCAGAATCAGCGGCCGCATCCGGCACTGCACGAACAGCGAGCCCAGCATGCTGCACTGAGAGAACTCACTGTGCCACAACGATACCCGCTCGAATCGGCAATTCCGGAACGCCGATCCGCGGTGCCGCGACTCGGCGAAATCAGCGCCGCTGAAGTCGCAGTCGTCGAACACCACCCGCTCGGTGCGAAGCCGCGACAAGTCCTCGTCGCGGAAGTCGTGACCCGAGAAAGTTTGGCACTCAAGATCGGTCCACCGAGGCGGGTCGCTCAACTGCGCGATGCCAGGGTGGACAGCGCGTACTCGCTGATCGCGATCAACGCGTCCCGGGCCGACCGGAGGTCGCGCGCGTCGACGCCGATCACCGGGATGTGATCCGGCAGGGTCAGAGCCTTGCGCACCGCAGTGACCGGATAGCGTGGCGCGCCCTCGAACTCGTTGACCGCGATCAAAAACGGCAGGTTGCGGTGCTCGAAGAAGTCAACGGCGGCGAAACTGTCCTGCAGCCGGCGGCAGTCGGCCAGGATGATCGCGCCGATCGCCCCGCGCACCAGGTCATCCCACATGAACCAGAATCGCCGCTGCCCGGGCGTACCGAACAGGTACAACACCAGGTCGTCGGCGAGCGTGATGCGGCCGAAGTCCATCGCCACCGTGGTGGTCCGCTTGTCGGGCGTGGCGTCCAGCGTGTCGACGGCCGCCGAGGCGTCGGTGACCAACGCCTCGGTGCGCAGCGGCATGATCTCCGAGACCGTGCCGACGAACGTGGTCTTGCCGACCCCGAACCCGCCGGCGATGACGATCTTCGTCGACGCCGAGTCCGTCGGGTGGACGCGCCTATCCGAGCGCTCGTAGACCACGGAGCGTCCTTCCTATCAGTTCGCGGCGTTCGTCGCCGGTGGACGCCTCGCTCAGCGTGGGACGCACCCGAAGGTATCCCGATGTGACCAGATCACCCACCAGGACGCGCGCGACACCCAGCGGGAGGTCCAGCCGGGCAGAGATTTCGGCGACCGACGGGCCCGCCTGACACAGTTGGACGATCCGGCCGCGCGGGTCGCTGACCGGCCACTGGTTGGGCTGCGCCGACCGCAGGGTCTGCACCGGAGCTTCCAGCGGCAGGCTGACGTCGGTGTGGGTTCTACCGGCGGTCAGCGTATACGGGCGGACCAGGCTGGCCTCTTCAGTCTCCGGGGTCTCTGGCTGCTCGGCGATATCCATCACCATTCACCGGTGCCTCACGGTCGGCGATCCGGTGCCGACGCTGACCGGCGCGACGACTGCACCACCGCACCGACCCGCTCCACCAGCACCGCCATCTCGTAGCCGATCTGGCCGATGTCGCAGGTGGAGCTTGCCAGCGTCGCCAGTTGCGAGCCGTCGCCGACCCGCATCAGCAGCAGGTAGCCGTGTTCCATCTCCACCACCGACTGCAGCACCCGGCCACCCTCGAACAACTGCGCCGCCCCGGATGCCAGGCTGGCCAATCCGGACGACACCGCGGCCAACTGGTCGGCCCGCTCCCTGGGCAGGTATTCACTGGCCGCGACCGTCAGTCCGTCGACCGACACCAGCACTGCATGCGACACCCCGGGCACGTCGCGGGCGAAGTTGGATACCAGCCAGTCCAGCGAGCCTTCCGGGGCACGCCGCTGTTCACCGTGGTCAGTTGAGAAAGTCATGGGTGATCGGGTCCCTGGTCGGTGTCGAGGCCATTCGCCCGGGTGTGCGATCGCGCGGCTCGCACGCCGTCGAAGTGGCTGCTGATCGAGGCGCGGATCGCCGCGGGATTCCGGTCCGGTGCCTCATGGGCCGGCCGGTGCGGTTCGCCGTTGGATGGTACCGACTCGTCACCATCGTCACGATGGTGCGCCGAGGATTCCCAGTCCTCGGCGTCCGACGGTTCAGCATCGGGTTCGGCCGAGCCCGGCACCAGTCGGGCGCCGGGATCACGGACCGGCAGACCGTGCTCGGTGTGCGAGAGGACCGGCATGTTCTCCGCCTCGGCCGCCACCGACCAGCCGCGGTCCCACACCGACTGCCAGTCCAGGTCAGCGCGCAGGCCCGGCTCATTGGGGTCGTTGCCCACCGACTCCGAGAGCATCCGCCGGTAGATGACGTCGGTGTCGGGGTCGTTGGCAATCCTCGGGCGCGGGCCGGGGTCACTGCCGACCCTCGCGCGCGCCGCGAAGTACGTCGAAGTGTCGGCGAAAGCCGGTCTCTCGGCGACCGAATCACCGCCACGGTCCGCTTCTGGGGCCGGTTCTGGGGCCTGGTCTGAGGCTGGTTCTCGGGCCTGCCCGGAAGCTTGTTCGTCGGCCTCCCACCACGGCTGCGGCAGTTCGCGGCGCACCCGGTCCGGTTCGGCGTCGGCCGACGCTTGCACCGGCTGTTCGGCGGGCATGCCGGTGATGCCGCTGGACCCCGGGGTGCGTCGCGGCAGCAGCGAGACGACCGGGCCGACCGGGGAGACGTCGGAATGCTGGTATTCGTCGAACAACTCGGGCTGCTCGGGCTGGCCGTAGAACTGGACCGGCGGCGAGGGCGCGACGACCGTCGGTGGCTGCGCCGGGGCGGGCTCCTGCGCGTCCCCGTCGGTCAGCAGGTGCGGCGGCAGATACACCTCGGCGGTAATACCGCGGGACCCCTGCGACGCCGGGAACAGCCGGACCTCGATCCCGTGCCGGTGCGCCAACCGGGAGATCACGAACAGGCCCATGTGGCGGGCGTTCTCCGGACTGAACTCACCGCCGGCCGACAGGCGCATGTTGGACATCCGGAGGTCGGCGTCGGTCATTCCCAACCCGACGTCGACCACCTCGACCACCACCCCGCCGTCGTTCTCGAAACCCGCGACCACCCGCACCAGCTCCGTCGGCGCCGAATGGCGCAGGGCATTGTCGATCAATTCCGCGAGCAGGTGGACGCAGTCCGCGGCGGCCGCGCCGATCACCATGACGTCGGGAACCAGTACGGTCTGCACTCGGTGGTACCCCTCCACCTCCGAGGCGGCGGCGCTGATCAGCGTCGCCAGCGGAGCCGACCGGCCCCGCTCGTGCGGCACCCGCGCGCCGGCCAGCACCAGCAGGTTCGCGCCGTTGCGCCGCATCCGGGCGGCGAGGTGGTCCAGCCGGAACAGGCTCTCGAGCCGGTCCGGGTCGTCCTCGTTTCGCTCCAGCCGGTCAATGAGCGCCAGCTGCTGGTCGACCAGTGACCGGTTGCGCCGCGACATCGTCTCGAACATCTCGTTGACCAACCGCCGCAGCCGGGCCTCGTCACCGGCCAACAGCAGTGCCTGCGCATGCAGTTCGTCGACGGCGTGGGCGACCTGGCCGACCTCCTCGGTGGTGTAGACCGGCAGCGGATCTGGTGCGCGTTCATCGCCGGCGCGCACCCGGGCGATCTCGTGTTCGAGGTCGGTGTGGGCGACCTGCAAGGCACTGTCCCGCAGGGTGCGCAGCGGCCGCACCAGCGAGCGCGCCACCAGCCACACCACCACCAGCGCGGCGCTGAACGCGGCCAGCACCAGCACGATGTCGCGGATGGCGGCGGCGCGCCGGTCCGCGGCGCGATCCTCCACCGCCTGAGTCACCGAGCCGGTGTTCTCGCTGATCAGTTGCGCGGCGATCTGATCGGTGGTACCGATCGACTCCCTCAGCACCGGATTGTTGGGTAGCACCTGTTCCGGGTCGGACATGATCGCCATCCGGGCCACCAGCTGCTGCTGCAGGGTCTTGGCGTCCGGGGAGTCGACGCCGAGTATCTCGGTCATCCCGAACAGCGTCGACGGCTCGGTGCCGGCCAGGGTCATCATCGAGGTGCGCAGCTCCGGATCGGGAAGCTCACCACCTCGATTGAGCAGCAGTTGCTGCATCATCATCTGACCCCGGGCGCCGACCGCGCGGCTCAGGCCCTCGGTCTGCGCCCGAATCCGTTCGCTGTCGAGGCGCACCGACCCGTTGATGGCGTCCTCGGCGGTCAGCTGGATCGGCGCGTAGCCGGTCACCTCCTCGCGCAGGCCGACGCCGGTGGACGACACCCGATCCAGCAACCCCTGGCCGCGCTCGATCAGCGTGCCC
>JBDTEP010000096.1:0-15238 GCA_039922455.1 Mycobacterium sp.
CCTGGCCGTTGGGCTGGAGGTCCACCGGCTGCTCGGGCGCGACGACGATGGGCGCTGGCAGATCGGTCCCGCGGTCATCGAACTGGCGGCCCGCGCCGACGATCCGCTGCGGGTGGCCGGTGCGTCGGTGCTGTCACGGCTGCGGGAGATCACCGGCGAAAGCGTGCAGCTGTATCGCCGCGAGGGCTCCGCGCGGGTCTGCGTCGCCGCGCTGGAACCTCCTGCAGGGCTGCGTGACACGGTTCCAGTCGGCTCCCGACTACCGATGACAGCCGGTTCGGGCGCCAAGGTCCTGCTGGCTTACGCCGACCCTGCCGTCCAGCAGGAGGTGCTGGCCGAGGCCAAGTTCACCAGCCGCACCCTGTCCGAGGTGCGCCGCCGGGGCTGGGCGCAGAGCGTCGCCGAGCGTGAGCCGGGTGTGGCCAGTGTGTCGGCGCCGGTGCGTGATCGGAGCGGCACGGTGGTGGCGGCGATCTCGGTGTCGGGCCCGATCGACCGGATGGGGCGACGCCCCGGGGTGCGCTGGGCCGCCGACCTGCTCGGGTCCGCCGAGGCGCTCAGCGCCCGGCTTTAGACCGGGTCCGGACGCTCACCTGACAGACTGCTCGCATGGGAACCAAGCAACGCGCACAAATCGTCATGACCGACGCCGAGGTCGCTGACTTCGTCACCAGCCACCGCACCGGGACGCTGGCCACCCTCGGGCCGGACGGGCTGCCCCATCTGACCGCGATGTGGTACGCGGTGCTCGACGGCGAGATCTGGCTGGAGACCAAGGCCAAGTCGCAGAAGGCGGTCAATCTCAAGCGTGATCCGCGGGTCACCTTCCTGCTGGAGGCCGGCCAGACCTACGACACGCTGCGCGGCGCGTCTTTCGAGGGCATCGCGGAGATCGTCGACGACCCGGACGCCGTATTCCGGGTGGGCGTCAGCGTCTGGGAGCGCTACACCGGCCCCTACACCGACGAGATGAAGCCGGGTGTCGACGCGATGATGCACAACCGGGTCGCTGTGCGCATCGTCACACGGCGCACCCGGTCCTGGGACCACCGCAAGCTGGGGTTGCCGGCGATGCCGCTGGCCGGTTCCACCGCACCTACGGGCGCCTGACGCCCGCACCGCAATCAAAAGAGGCCCGCACCTGCGAAAGGTGCGGGCCTTTTAAGGTGTACCCCCGATGGGATTCGAACCCACGCTACCGCCGTGAGAGGGCGGCGTCCTAGGCCGCTAGACGACGGGGGCTAGAACATTTCCGGGTTGCCAGCATAGCTCAACCCAAACATCCCGCCTAATCGCTTGCGGCGGAACAGTTTTGCTGGGGTACCAGGACTCGAACCTAGAATGGCGGTACCAGAAACCGCTGTGTTGCCAATTACACCATACCCCATAGGCCAGCAACGGCCTGGCCATAACCGCTGGTCAGCGTACCTGTGAGGCACTCCTGGCCAGCCGTTTCGGGCCGAGAGGCAGACTACCAAACTTCTGCCCCGAAGGTCTCATCGCGTCTACCGAGCGCCGCCTCGGGCGGCCCGCAACCGCGTCAGGCTGCGCGCCGAGCCCAGCAGCTCCAGCGACTCGAACAGCGGCGGGCTGATCGACCCGCCGGTGGCGGCCACCCGGATCGGGCCGAACGCCTTGCGCGGTTTGAGCTCCAGCCCGTCCAGCAGCGCGGCTTTCAGGGCGGCGTCGATGTTCGCGGTTGTCCAGTCCCGCACGCCCTCCAGTGCGGCGATAGCCGCGTCCAGGGTGGGGGCGGCGTCCGGCCCGAGCTCCTTGGCGGCGGCGCGTGGGTCCAGCGCGTACTCGTCGTCGTTGAAGAACTTCAGCAATGGCCAGGCGTCACTCAGCACCACGATGCGGGTCTGCACCAGCTCCGCGGCCGTCGCGAACCCGGCGTCGTCGAGTCCGGTGCAGTGACCGTGGGTGTCCAAGTGGGCGCGCAGCCGCGCAGTGAAGTCGTCGACGCCGAGCAACCGGATGTGCTCTGCGTTGAGCGCATCGGCCTTCTTCTGGTCGAACCGGGCCGGGTTGGAATTGACGTCGGCCACGTCGAACGCGGCGACCATCTCCTCGAGGCTGAACACGTCGCGGTCGCCGGCGATAGACCAGCCCAGCAGCGCCAGATAGTTCAGCAAGCCCTCTGGGATGAAGCCGCGGTCGCGGTGCGCGAACAGATTCGACTGCGGATCGCGCTTGGAAAGTTTCTTGGTACCCTCGCCCAAAACTGTTGGCAAGTGGGCGAATTCCGGAACACGATCGGCTACGCCGATGCGTATCAACGCCTGATACAGCGCGATCTGACGCGGCGTGGACGGCAACAGGTCCTCGCCGCGCAGCACATGGGTGATCTTCATCAACGCGTCGTCGACCGGGTTGACCAACGTGTACAACGGGTCCCCGTTGGCCCGGGTCAGCGCGAAGTCGGGAACGGTGCCCGCCGGGAAGACCGTCCGCCCACGCACCAGATCGTCCCAGCCGAGTTCGGCATCGGGCATCCGCAAGCGCACGACGGGTTTGCGGTTCTCCGCGAGGTAGCCGGCGCGCTGATCCGCGGTCAGATCGCGGTCGAAGTTGTCGTAGCCCAGCTTGGGGTTGCGGCCGGCGGCGAGGTGCCGGGACTCGACCTCCTGCGGCGTCGAGAAGGCCTCGTAGGCCTCCCCCGCCGCCAACAGCTGCGCCACCACGTCACGGTGGATGTCGGCGCGTTGCGACTGCCGGTACGGGCCGTAGGGTCCGCCCACCTCGGGGCCCTCGTCCCAGTCCAGCTGCAGCCAGCGCAGCGCGTCGAGCAGCGCCAGATAGCTTTCCTCGCTGTCGCGTTCGGCGTCGGTGTCCTCCACCCGGAACACTAAGGTGCCGCCGGTGTGTCGGGCGTAGGCCCAGTTGAACAGGGCGGTGCGGATCAACCCGACGTGCGGGGTGCCGGTCGGTGACGGGCAGAACCGGACCCGGACAGGTAGGACAGCAGATTCGCTCACGACTTTCCTTTGCGGATAACCGGATTGGTAAGGGTGCCGATACCCTCGATGGAGACGGACACGGTGTCGCCGTGCTCGATCGGGCCGACCCCTTCGGGGGTACCGGTGAGGATGAGGTCACCGGGCAGCAGCGTCATCACCGCCGAGATCCACTCCACGATCGCGCCGATGTCGTGCACCATCAGCGAGGTCCGGCTGTCCTGCTTGACCACCCCGTTGACCTCCGTGCGGATCGCCAGATCGCCCGGGTCCACGTCGGTGACGATCCACGGCCCTACCGGACAGAAAGTGTCGTGCCCCTTGGCCCGGGTCCACTGCCCGTCGGCCTTCTGCTGGTCGCGCGCCGACACGTCGTTGCCGATGGTGTAGCCCAGGATGTTGTCCTTGGCCCGGGCAGCCGAAACGTCCTTGCAGGGCCGCGAGATCACCACGGCCAGCTCGCCTTCGTAGTGGACCGGAGACGCATCGGCGGGCAGCACAATCGGTACGTTCGGCCCGACGATCGCAGTGTTGGGTTTGAGGAACATCGTCGGGTTGGACGGTGGCGCACCACCCATCTCGGCGATGTGAGCCGCGTAGTTCTTCCCGATGCAGACCACCTTGCTGGCCAGGATCGGGGCCAGCAGTCGCACGTCGGCCAGCGGCCAGGACCGGCCGGTGAACTCCGGTGTGCCAAAAGGGTGCTCGGCGATCTCGCGGACGGTCATCTCCTGGGGCCGGTCCGGCTCACCCTCCACACTGACGAAGGCGACGCCGTCCGGGCTGGCAATTCGGCCTAGACGCATTGAGCAAGCCTAATGGCGATCGCAAGCGCGGCGGAGCCGGGCGCTGCGGGTCGCCATCAACAACACCCCCCGATCGCAGGTACCGCACCATCGACCGCAACGGAGTGAGTTGCGCCACTGGCAGCAAAACCTGTGGAACCATGGCCGGGTGTCCGCGGATTCCATCAGCACCGCTGCACGCTGGTCAGTCATGATCGTGGCGTTGGCGGCAACGCTGAGCTCGTTCGTGTTCATCAACGGCGTGGCCTTCGTCATCCCGATGCTGGAGACCAAACGCGCAACCAACCTGGCGGTGGCCGGACTGTTGGCGTCGATGCCCAGCTTCGGCATGGTGCTGACCCTGTTCGCGTGGGGCGCCCTCCTAGATCGCGTTGGGGAGCGGATCGTGCTCGCCGTCGGCTCCGCATTGACGTCGCTGGCCGCCGTTGCGGCCGCGACGATGGAGTCACTGGTGTGGGTGGGCGTGTTCCTGTTCCTGGGAGGCATGGCCGCCGCCAGCGCCAACAACGCCAGCGGCCGGCTGGTGACCGGCTGGTTCCCGCCGCACCAGCGCGGGCTGGTGATGGGGATCCGACAGACCGCACAGCCCCTGGGAATCGCGTTGGGAGCCACGGTGATTCCGGAGCTGGCCGAAAGCGGCCTGTCGCGGGCGCTGATGTTTCCCGCGACGCTGTGCGCGGTGTCGGCGGTGGCATGCGCCATCGGGGTGACTAATCCACCCCGCAGACCGCGGTCGGCGGCGACCGGTCAAGAGCTGGCCAACCCCTACTCGGGCTCGAAGGTGCTGTGGCGCATCCACTTGTCCTCGGCGCTGCTGATGGTCCCGCAGTGTGTGCTCGCCACCTTCATGCTGGTGTGGCTGATCGTCGACACCCACTGGTCGATCGCCGCCGCCAGCAGTCTGGTGACCGTGTCGCAGTTGATCGGCGCGGCCGGGCGGGTGTTAGCCGGCCGGTGGTCCGACCGCGTGCTGTCGCGGCTGCGACCGATCCGCAGCATCGCTGTCGCCAGCGCGGCGGCGATGCTGGTGCTCGGGGTGACCGATCACCTGAACTCTCACCTGGCGACGACCGCGATGTTGGTCGCAGCGGTAATCAGTGTGCTGGATAACGGGTTGTCGTCCACCGCGGTCGCCGAGATCGCCGGGCCCTACTGGAGCGGGCGTTCGATGGGCACCCAGAACACCACCCAGCGGCTCACCGCCGGAATCGCTCCCCCGTTGTTCGGTGCACTGACCGCCGCCGTCGGCTATCCGCTGGCCTTCGCGGTGTGCGGGCTGTTCCCGCTGGCCGCTTCAGGGTTGGTTCCGGTTCGCTCTGAGCCCAAGGGCCGTTCGGTGCTCGAGGCGCTGCGCACCCTGCGGGTACCGCCCGGTCCGCTACCCGACCAGCCCGTGCAACCGTGAGTGGGTAGCAACGTACCGTCGATGAGATGACTGACTCGTCCCACGTCCAACTGCGCACGCCGACCGTCGCGGACGGCCCGGCCCTGTGGCAGATGGCCGTCGACAGCACCACTCTCGACGTCAACTCGCCCTATGCCTACCTACTGTGGTGTCGCGACTTCGCCGCCTGCTCGGTGATCGCCGAGGTCGACGGCGACCCGGCCGGCTTCGTCACCGGTTACCGCCGCCCGCAGGAGCCGGGGACCCTGATGGTCTGGCAGGTGGCGGTGAACGCCGCGCACCGCGGGGCGGGCCTGGCCGGCCGGATGCTCGATCATCTGGCGGCCGCGCTGGTGACCGATGGTGTCACCCATCTTGAGACGTCGATCACACCGGATAACGCCGCCAGCCGGCGACTTTTCGGCGCCTTCGCCCACCGGTGGGACACCGCCTTGGAGTGCTCGGAGCTGTTCGGGGCCGGGTTGTTTCCCGACTCCCATGTGGCCGAAGAGTTGTTTCGCATCGGACCGCTGCGGGTATTCCTTCCGCGCTAGACACGGCATGGCGCGGTTGAGATCACAAATCGGTCTCGGTAAGGTCACGTTCGCGCAAACGTGAGGCCGGCAGACCTAGGCGGGCTTCCGAGCGGGGTGGTGGGTCGAGCCGAGATCACCCGCGGCACGAGTTTGAAGTCGACCTGTCGTTCCGTTCCGTTGTATGTGACCGACGGACGGAGGAACCATGACTATCTTTGAGACCCTTGAATCCGAGGTACGGAGTTATTGCCGCTCCTGGCCGGTGATATTCGACCGGGCCAGCGGCTCCCGGATGTGGGACGTCGACGGCAACGAGTACCTCGACTTCTTCGCCGGCGCCGGCGCGCTGAACTACGGCCACAACCACCCGGACCTACGGGGGCCGTTGCTGGACTACCTGGGTTCCGACCGGGTGGTGCACAGCCTCGACATGTACACCGTGGCCAAGGGTGAGTTCCTGGAGCGGTTCAACGAGGTGATCCTCAAGCCGCGCGAGCTCGACTACAAGGTCCAGTTCCCCGGCCCCACTGGCACCAACGCGGTGGAGTCGGCGCTAAAACTGGCGCGCAAGCTCACCGGCCGGGAGAGCATCATCAGCTTCACCAACGCTTTTCACGGCATGACGCTGGGTTCGCTCAGCGTCACCGGCAACTCGATGAAGCGCGGCGGCGCCGGAATTCCGCTGGTGCACGCCACTCCGATGCCGTATGACAACTACCTCGACGGCACCACGCCCGACTTCATGTGGTTCGAACGACTGCTGCAGGACAGCGGCAGCGGCCTGAACGACCCGGCGGCGGTGATCGTCGAAACCGTGCAGGGCGAGGGCGGGATCAATGTGGCCCGCCTGGAGTGGCTGCGGGGTCTGGCCGACCTGTGCCGCCGCCACGAGTTGCTGCTGATCGTCGATGACGTTCAGATGGGCTGCGGGCGGACCGGTCCGTTCTTCAGCTTCGAGGCGGCCGGCATCGTCCCCGACATCGTTTGCCTGTCCAAGTCGATCAGCGGATACGGGCTCCCGATGGCGCTGACGCTGTTCAAGCCCGAACTCGACGTGTGGGAGCCCGGCGAGCACAACGGCACGTTCCGTGGCCAGAACCCGTCGTTCGTCACCGCCGCCGCAGCGCTGAACTTCTGGTCCGACAACCGGCTGGAGAAGTCCGTATTGCGCAAGGGCGAACTGGTCGAACAGTCGCTTTCCGAGGTGGTGGAGCCATTCGACGGCATCAGCACTCGGGGCCGGGGCCTGATCCGCGGGGTGGCCTTCGACCGCCCGGAGCTGGCCGGGGCGGTGTGCCGGGAGGCGTTCGCACGCGGCCTTCTGCTGGAGAACTCGGGACCGGAAGGCGAAGTGGTAAAACTGATGCCACCGCTGGTGATCGACAACGACGACCTGGCCGAGGGCCTGACGATCGTGGCGCAGTCGATCGAAGCGGTCGCCACCCGAGAACGCCTCGGCACTACCTCAGGAGCCAACCGATGATCGTCCGTACCCTCGCCGAGATCAAGGGCACCGACCGCGACGTTCAATCCAAAACCTGGAACAGTCAGCGCCTGCTGCTGGCCCGCGACGGACAGCGGTTCTCCATGCACGAGACCATCCTGTACGCCGGTACCGAAACGTCGATGTGGTACGCCAACCACGTCGAGGCGGTGTACTGCGTCGGCGGCGAGGGTGAGCTGATCAACGATGAGACCGGCGAGGTACACCCGCTGCATGACGGCACCCTGTACCTGCTCGACGGCCACGAACATCACCGGGTCCAGGCCCACACCGACCTGCGTATGGTGTGCGTGTTCGACCCGCCGGTCACCGGGCAGGAGGTGCATGACGAGACCGGCGCCTATCCCCTGGTCATCGAGGAACAACAAGAGGCAGCAACGTGACGACGGCGATCACCGATGATTACCCCACGCGGAACGACGTCCGGATAGGTATCGAACCGCGACGCGACCCGGTGGTCTGGACCCCCGAGGGCAAAAGCGGCCCATTGGGGCCCGTCGACGTCGGCCGATTCGACGCCGACGGATTCCTGGCCGTCGACGCCCTGGTGGACGCCGACGTCACCACCGACCTGCGCAACGAGCTGGACAACCTGCGCGGCGACTCCGCCCTGGCCGCCGACGAGCGCTCGATCTGCGAGCGGGACAGCGGGAAGGTCCGGTCGATCTTCGAGGTACACCGGATCAGCCCGGCGTTCGCCGCGTTGGTAGCCGACCCCCGGCTGGTCGGCCCGGCCCGCCAATTGCTGGGTTCCGACGTGTACGTGCACCAGAGTCGGGTCAACTTCAAGCCGGGCTTCAACGGCCGGGAGTTCTACTGGCACTCCGACTTCGAGACCTGGCACGCCGAGGACGGCATGCCCACCCCGCGTGCGGTCAGCGTCTCGGTGGCCCTCACCGAGAACCTGGACAGCAGCGGTTCGCTGATGATCATGCCCGGCTCGCACCGCTGGTTCGTATCGTGCCCGGGCCGAACCCCGCCGGATCACTACCGCTCGTCACTGAAACAGCAGGAGATCGGTACCCCCGATGACGACAGCCTGATCTGGCTGGCCGACCAGCACGGCATCCGCCAGATCACCGGCCCAGCCGGGTCGGGGGTGTTCTTCGACAGCAACTGCATGCACGGGTCGGGTAGCAACATCACGCCGTATCCGCGCTCGAACGTGTTCATCGTCTACAACAGCGTGGAGAACACCCTGGTGGAGCCCTTCGGCGCCGCCGCTCCGCGGCCGACGTTCATCGCCAGCCGCACCTTCGACCCGGTGTAGGTCAGGTCGGCCGGAAGGGGTTGGACGACTTCTTCCGAGCTGCCTGATCACCCGTCGAGTCTGCTGCCGGTGGGCAGGAGATCCATCGCTACTAGCCAATCTGGTCACCAATCTCTTTGGCGGCCTCGACCAGCAGAGCTGCCACCGCTCGGTACTGCGAACTGCTCAGTCGGTGAACTGGCGCGGCCGCATTGAGCGCCAGCAGCACACCGGGTGCACGCGTTGGAATGGGAACTGCAACTGAGGCGACACCTTCCTCGCTCCCCTCCCGGTTCACCGCGTACCCCTGTTGTCGTATACGACTGAGTTCAAAATGCAGCTCGGTCCTGGTACTAACCGAATGTGCCGTAACACGCTCTAACTCTTCATCTGGGTACAGATGGGCAATGTCGGCATCAGATAGGCGTGCCAGAAGCGCCTTGCCGGTCGAGGTGCAGTGCGCAGGCATCGTATGCCCGAGCCGTGATGCAACCCGAACGGCAGTCGGCCCCTCGGCGGCTGCGATGAAGCGAACGCTGGCGCCCTCGAGCATTCCGATATGAACTGATTCCTTGAGGCGTTCACTGAGGCGGCGCAGGGCCAACTTTGCCGCGCCCTCAATATCGATGCGGTTGAACGCTGAGAATGCCACGCTCATCAGCGCGGGCCCAGGGTAATACGCCTTGGACACCGGATCCTGACGCACGAAACCCCGATATTGCAGCATCGCCAACAGCCGATGGGCCGTCGATGATGCGACGGCCAAGTGCTTCGCCGCGTCGGTCAAACGGATTCGCGGCTGCTCTCCCAGCAGCAGGATGAGCTTCAGCGCCCGGTCAACCGATCCGATTGGATACTGCGGCACAACCCAGTCTGGGACGGCCGGGCCAGCAACCTCACCCGCCGGCCGGAGAGGCGGATCGCTCTGCATATCAGAGACGGTACCTCGCCCTTATGCGCAACAGCGCAGGTCATCCGATGACTTTCACCCCCACACCTTCGGGCCGACGCCTCACCGCTCTGGATGACAGAACTTAATCGTGACGGCTTCAGTTGTTTCACCTGGTCAGGAGGACCTGGCTTGCCTGGCCGCCGCGACATTGTTGACCGTCGAACCGCCTTCCTGCAGACTTTTCTCTACAATACAGAGGCTTATTCTGCAGACCAGATATTGCTGGCGTCAAGACTGGAGTCGCATCGAATGACTGATCACCGGCAAGTCCTCGACGAAGTCCGGCGGGGAATGATCCCAGCGCACATCTACAACGACGCCGAACTCTTCGACCTCGAGAGGGAGCGGCTCTTCCGCCGCGCATGGATGTTCGTGGCGCATGAGTCGGAGATCCCCCAAGACGGTGACTACGTCGTGCGGCGCCTACTCAACGACTCGTTCATCATTGCGCGCGACTCGAAGGGCGACGTGCGGGCCATGTTCAACATGTGCCTGCATCGCGGAATGCAGGTATGCCGCGCCGAGATGGGCAACGCCTCCAATTTCCGGTGTCCGTACCACGGCTGGTCGTATCGCAACGACGGGCGGATTACCGGCCTGCCCTTCCACCAAGAGGCCTACGGCGGGGAGGCAGGGTTCCAGAAGCGAGGTCAGACGCTGCTTCCGGCACCAAATCTTGCCAGCTACAACGGGCTGATCTTCATCAGCCTCGACGCGCAAGCACCTCCGCTTGAAGAGTTTCTGGGCGATTTCAAGTTCTACCTTGATTTTTACACCAAGCAAAGCCGGAGCGGCTTGGAGGTGCGCGGCCCGCAACGGTGGCGCATCAAAGCGAACTGGAAGATCGGCGTCGAGAACTTTGCCGGCGACATGTACCACACACCTCAAACCCACGCCTCAGTCGTCGACATCGGGTTGTTTCGTGAGCCGAAGGCGCAGAAGCGCAAAGACGGCGCGACGTATTGGGCGACGTGTGGAGGAGGCACCACATATAAGCTGCCGCCGGGCACCTTTGAGGAACGGATGCGCTATGTCGGCTACCCCGACGACATGGTCGATCGAATCAAACAAGTGTGGTCACCCGACCACCTGCGCGTGGTTGGTGACGACGGCTTCATGATCTCGGCCGCTTCCTGTTTTCCCAACATGAGCCTGGTGCACAACTGGCCGAAGATCCAAGACAGCGACGATGTGTTGCCGTTCATATCAATTCGCACCTGGCAACCGATCAGCGAGAACGAAACCGAAGTGTACTCATGGTTTGCGGTCGACGCAGCAGCCCCCGACCAGTTCAAGAAGGACTCGTACAAGGCCTACCTGATGTGCTTCGGCTCCACCGGCATGTTCGAACAGGATGACGTGGAAAACTGGGTCTCGCTGACCAATACCGCTGCCGGATCCATGGCCCGCCAGCTACTGCTCAATGGCCGGATGGGCCTGCTCGCTGACGGAACCCCGGTGGTGGATCCGTTGCCGCCGGAGAAATTCCATGGACCAGGCATCGCTCAAGTCGGCTACAACGAGAACAATCAGCGCGAAATTCTTCGGATGTGGGCCGATCACCTGGACATGCCTCCGGTGGCGACGACCACAGCAGCCATCGGCACGCAGCCCACGGGAATCACGCCGCTTGTGCAGACCAACGGCACCTACGACGGCGAGGCCGTCTACGAGGAGGCGCAGGCGTGACATCCGCCGAACGAAGCAAGCGTGCGGGGTTCCCACGGCCAAGCGATGCCGGGCGCCCCTGGGAGCTGGCAGTTCTAGGTGATCACGCGCCAAAGCAAGCCCGTACGGGTAATCCCTTGCCGTTCAACGATACCCGCCACCTCCAGGCGCATCAGTTCTTAGTCGATGAGGCCTATCTGCTCGACGCACAGCACTACCCCGAATGGCTCGATACCCTCACCGAGGATATCCACTACTTCATGCCCGTTCGCGTCACCACAGCGTCAGGCGCTGGATTCGACACTTCTCCCGGCATGGCCCATTTCGATGAGAACAAGTACTCCCTAAATCGACGCGTCGCGCGCTTTCAGACCGAACACGCTTGGACCGAGGATCCGCCGTCACGGTTGCGCCATTACATCACCAACGTCCGCACCTTTGCCTGCGACGATGACACGCACCTTATCGTCGAGTCGGCCGAGTTGCTCTTCCGCAGCCGTGGCGACGTTAACGATGCTGCGCTGGTCTCCTGCGGCCGTGAAGATCTGCTACGTCGATGCGATCAACGATGGAAGTTGGCACGCCGCACCATCTCTCTCGACGAGTCGGTCCTCCGCATGCAAAACCTGGCGGTTTTCCTGTGAGCGAGCTCGAAGACCTCATCGCCCGCTCGGTGGGCGAAACCATAACTATTGCCAACGAATTCACCGAAGTAACCTTGCGCAGGGTCAACACCCGGAACGGTTCGCGACTGCTCATCACGTCACCAAAATCGGGGCAGTGGATCAGTCTCGACGCCCTGGAAATTGAGGCATTGACTTGGCAGAACACCTACACACTGGCCGCGATGGTCGGCAACATGCATGAACCGCTTCTTTCAGATGACAGTGACGTGCCATGACGCGATGGCTCGACGGAAAACGGGCGCTCGTCGTCGGCGCTGGCTCGGGCATCGGCCGAGCAGTCGTTGACGCATATCTCGAAGAGGGAGCGCAGGTCGCGGTATTGGAACGCGATCCCGCGAAATGCTCTGTCCTAGAGAGTCAATTGCCGGGGCTTCCGGTGACGCAGGGAGACGCAACGACGGCGAAGGCAAACGAACGCGCTGTCGCAGCAGCGGTAACGGCTTTCGGCGGCCTGGACACTTTGGTCAATTGCGTCGGGATCTTCGACTTCTACAAAGGAATCACCGACATCCCAACCGATCAGCTGGTGCCGGCTTTCGATGAGATGTTCAAGACCAACGTGTTGAGTCATCTGCTGTCGGTGAAAGCCGCTGTACCGGCCCTACGAGCCCAGGAGCGGTCCTCAATCGTTCTCACCGAGTCGGCATCGTCGTTCTATCCGGGCCGCGGTGGTGTGCTCTACGTTGCGTCGAAGTTCGCGGTTCGCGGTCTGGTCGCCACGCTCGCCTGTGAACTCGCCCCTCACATCCGCGTCAACGGCGTTGCACCGGGTGGAACGCTCAATACCGACCTACGTGGCCTGCACCACCTGTCGCTCGACAATATCCGTCTGGACGACACCCCCAACCGTGCCCGCGACCTTGCGGCGCGCACCCCATTGAATGTCGCACTCACCCCGCAGGACCACGCCTGGAGCTATGTCTTCCTGGCATCAGACCGGGCCCGCGGTATCACCGCCGGAAGCACACATTCCGACGGCGGCTTCGGAATGGGTGCAGCGGCAGCGCCTGCAAAGGATGACACGTGAACACAGACGGTCTGGCGGTATTGCGGGTAGAGGTTGCGCAAGCGTGCCGGGTCGCTGCAGCTCGCGGCCTGGTTGACGGAATGCTCGGGCACATAAGTGCCCGGATCGACGAAGAACACCTACTCATCAGGTGTCGTAGCGACTCCGACGACGGCGTGGCATTCACCCGCTCCGACGACATTCGGCTCATCCACTTCGATGGAACACCAGGTATTGCAGGGGAATTGGACGGGTACCGGGTCCCCAACGAGTTGCCGATTCACGTCGAGACGCTGCTGGCACATCCCGAATACCGGGCGGTAGCCCACCTGCATCCGCCGGCCACCGTGGCAGCCGACCTCGCTGGTATCACGATAGGACCAATCTACGGCGCCTTCGATATCCCGGGCGCATGGCTGGCACGTCATGGTGTACCGGTATACAAGAGGGCCGTGCTGATCCGCACTGCGGAACTCGGTCAAGAGATGGTCGCAGCCATGCGGGGGAAACCGGTGGTGATTTGTCGCGGCCATGGAATCACCAGTGCCGCTGCCACGGTGCCCCAAGCTGTCCTGCAGGCGATGAGCCTCGACCAATTGGCTTCTATGTCACTGCGGGTCCGCTCCGCGGGCGGTACCTGCGAGCCGATCGGCGAATCGGATTGGGCAGATTTACCCGACCTTGGTCAATCATTCACGGCAGACGCCGCCTGGCGGCATGAAATCGCCCGATTGGAAGCACGCTGAACGCACAGATGTTGGTCCCTTCAAAACGGCGCACTCAAACCTTCACCCGACGGGCCCTCGCGGATACCGTGTGGCTATGACAGGTCAGGCTGAGGTCAGCGCAGAAATCGCGGCAATCCAGGCCGAGTACTGGCGCGCAGGCATTGCGGAAAGCCAGCCGAAGCTGGACTATCCGCCATACCGCAGCAGCGCGCTTCGCCATCCCAACAGTTCATTTCACCTCGCCGATCCAGAGGCCGTCGAGCTACGGGCGCCCTGTTTCGGCGAGGGCGACGTCGCTCCACTCGACGCGGATCTGACGGTCCAGCACGCAGGCCCGCCGATCGGCGAGCGCGCAGTGGTGACGGGGCGCATCATCGACGGTGACGGCAGGCCGGTACGCCGGCAACTCGTCGAGATCTGGCAGGCCAACGCCAGCGGACGCTACACCCACAAGCTAGATCAGCATCCCGCGCCGTTGGACCCCAATTTCACTGGTGTTGGGCGGTGCCTCACCGACGACGACGGGTTGTACCGATTCACGACGATCAAACCCGGCCCCTACCCCTGGCGCAACCACCACAACGCGTGGCGCCCCGCGCATATCCATTTTTCCTTGTTCGGCAGTGATTTCACGCAACGGATGATCACTCAGATGTACTTCCCCGGCGACCCACTGCACGCGTTGGACCCGATCTACCAGTCGATCACCGACCAGACCGCCCGCGACCGGCTCGTCGCGGTCTACGACCACGACATCACCAGCCACGAATGGGCCACCGGCTACCGGTGGGACGTCGTGCTCACCGGCCCAGCCACAACGCCATTCGAGCAGCCACGATGAACAAGCTGGCGGCCACACCGGGACAGACCATCGGTCCCTTCTTCGGTAACGCATTGCCGTTCGACCGCAGCAACGAACTCGTCCCCCCTGACACACCCGACGCCATCCGGCTGCACGGCACCGTCACCGACGGCGCCGGGGCGCCCGTTCCCGATGCGCTGCTAGAGATCTGGCAGGCCGATAGGGACGGCGCCGTACCAACGGCCACCGGATCACTTCGCCGCGACGATTGGACTTTCACCGGCTGGGGACGTGCCGAGACCGATGCAGACGGCCATTACAGCTTCACGACGTTGAAACCTGGAGCGCCCCAACAGTCGACGCCATTCATTGCCGTCAACGTGTTCGCGCGCGGCCTGCTGAACCGGTTGTTCACCCGTGCCTATCTACCCGGCGATCAACTCTACGCCGACCGACTGCTTAGCTCCGTGCCCGCTGGCCGTCGCCATACGCTCATCGCGGTGCCCGACGAGCATGGCTTTCGCTTCGACATCAGGCTGCAGGGTGCCGAGGAGACAATATTCCTTCGCTACCGGGGGCACTCGTGACCGACTTATTGTGGCCCGGCGACCACCGGGCGGGAAACACCTTCAGCGACGCGGCGTATCTGACCGCAATGGTACGGGTCGAAAACGCTTGGCTTCGTGTGCTTGTCGAGGCTGGCATCGCGCCGACTGCGGCGCGCGCCGACCTGACTGCGACGATATCGGCAGCTGACACGGACGCGGTGGCCGTAGCGGCCGAGGCGACCGGCAACCCGGTGCTCGGCGTGCTTGACTTGCTCCGTGCTCGCACCGGTGGTGAGCCGGCACGCTGGATGCACCGCGGCTTGACCAGCCAGGACGTCGTCGACACCGCACTGATGCTCTGCCTGCGCGACACCCTGGACCGAATTCGCAGCGAACTCGCTCCGCAGGTACG
>JBDTEP010000097.1:0-2989 GCA_039922455.1 Mycobacterium sp.
ATGACACCAACCTGCGCCGCCTGCTGGCGCTGTTCGAGATGCTGCGGGCCCGCTCGCAGCTGATCGTCATCACCCACCAGAAGCCGACGATGGAGATCGCCGACGCGCTGTACGGGGTGACGATGCAAGGTGACGGGATCACCGCGGTGATCTCGCAGCGCATCCGCGGCGAGGAACTCGTCTCCAGCCAACCGTGAACCCGGCGGTTCAGCGAGGCTCGACGGAGGAGAGCCGAAGCTGGGACCGCCGCATGAACCCGGCGGTTCAGCGAGGCTCGACGGAGGAGAGCCGAAGCTGGGACCGGCCGTGAACCCGGCCAGGGACTCTCCTGCGACAATGACGCTCGTGTCGGCTCAAAGTCTGTGGATCGCTCTGGCGGTCGTTGTTGCGGTGGTCCTGCTCGGTGTCCTGGTCTGGGGTCTGGTGCGTCACCGCCGGCGGCGCATCAGCCTGTCCGCGCCGCAACGCGAGAGCCTGGACCGCTCGGGTGGTTACGCCGCTTCGTCGGACATCTCGTTCAGTCGGACTGAACCGCATGAACCCGGGGTGCCGATGGTCGGCGACGACGCGGCTGTTCCGCGGGATGCACCCCGGCGCACCATCAGCGACGTTGAGCTGCCCGAAGTACCCCCGGAAGCCGTTCCCGAGCCCGAAACACCGCTGGCGGCCGGCGAGATCATCGAACCGGTGGACGGCCGGATGCAGCGCCTGCGCGGCCGGCTGGCCAAGTCGCAGAACGCGTTGGGGCGCAGCGTGCTCGGGCTGCTCGGCGGCGGCGACCTGGACGACGATTCCTGGCAGGACATCGAAGACACGTTGTTGGTGGCCGATTTGGGCCCGGTCGTCACCGACGCGGTGGTCACCGCGCTGCGCGCACGGCTGGCCGGCGGGCAGGTGCGCACTGACGCCGAGGCTCGCGCGGTGTTGTGCGAGGTGCTCATCGGCGAGCTGCAACCCGGCCTGGACCGCTCCATTCGGGCGCTGCCGCACCCCGATCACCCGGCGGTGCTGCTGGTGGTCGGGGTCAATGGCACCGGTAAGACCACCACCGTCGGCAAACTGGCCCGGGTATTGGTGGCCGACGGCCGACGGGTGGTGCTGGGCGCCGCCGACACGTTCCGGGCCGCCGCCGCCGACCAGCTGCAGACCTGGGCGGCGCGGGTGGGCGCCGAGGTGGTGCGCGGCGCCGAGGGTGCCGACCCGGCCTCGGTCGCATTCGACGCCGTCGATAAGGGCATTTCGGTTGGCGCCGATGTCGTGGTCATCGACACCGCGGGCAGGCTCCACACCAAGACCGGGCTGATGGACGAACTTGGCAAGGTCAAACGCATAGTGAGCCGCCGGGCGTCCGTTGATGAGGTGCTGCTGGTGCTGGACGCCACCATCGGGCAGAACGGCCTGGCGCAGGCCAGGGTGTTCGCCGACGTCGTCGACATCACCGGGGTGGTGCTGACCAAACTGGATGGAACCGCCAAGGGTGGCATCGTGTTCCGGGTGCAACAGGAGCTGGGGGTGCCGGTCAAGCTGGTGGGGCTCGGCGAGGGCCCCGACGACCTGGCACCGTTCGAACCGGCCGCCTTCGTCGACGCGCTGCTGGGCTGAGCACCGCCGGCGCCGACGCCGATCGTGACCGGCCTGTTACCTCGGACCGGCTCTTACGGTAACTTCTGGTTGTGATTTCCTCGGTTGTTCGTGTCGGCGCACGGTGTGTTACTCCCTTCCTGGCGGTCGCGGCGCTCGTCGGCGCGGGCTTGGTCGCCGACCCCGGGTTGGCCAGCCGATCGCTGCAGGTGCGCCTGACCGATGCGGAGAATCCGCTGGCCGGGATGCCCTTCTACGTCGATCCCATCTCGAAGGCGATGCATGCGGCGAACGGCCAGCCGGAGAGCGCCGAGCTGGTCAGGGTCGCCAACACACCGCAGGCGTACTGGCTCGACCAGGCCTTTTCGCCCGGCTCGGTAGGCGCAACGGTGGCTCGGCACACCGGCGCGGCGGCCGCGGCCGGTGCCATGCCGGTGCTGGCGCTCTATGCCATCCCGCACCGGGACTGCGGCAGCTATGCCGCCGGCGGGTTCTCCTCCGGTGCGGCCTACCGCTCCTGGATCGACGGGGTCGCCGACGGTATCGGCGGTTCTCCGGCGGCGATCATCCTCGAACCCGACGCACTCGCGATGGCCGACTGTCTCTCCGGTGATCAGCGTCAGGAGCGCTTCGACCTGATCAACTACGCCGTCAACACCCTGGGCCGCAACCCGGCGACGGCCGTCTACGTCGACGCCGGGCACTCGCGGTGGATCAGCGCCGGCGAAATGGCCAACCGGCTCAACCAGGCCGGGGTGGGCCGCGCCCGGGGTTTTTCCCTCAACACCACGAACTACTTCAGCACCGAAGAGGAAATCGGCTACGGCGAAGAGATTTCGGGGATGACAGGCGGCAAGCACTACGTGATCGACACGTCGCGCAACGGTGCCGGCCCGGCTGAAGGCGATCCGTTCGGCTGGTGCAATCCCAGCGGCCGGGCGATAGGTGCCTCTCCGACCGCCAACACCGCGGGCGGGCACGCCGATGCTTACCTCTGGGTCAAGCGGGTAGGCGAGTCGGACGGCAGCTGCGGTGCCGGCGAGCCCGCGGCGGGGCATTTCGTCAGCGAGTACGCCATCAACCTGGCTCGCAACGCGGGTTAGCCGCGGCCCAGACCGTGGGCTAGTTTTGCGCGGTGACGATCAGCTATGACGAGGCGCTGCGGGAACGGATCCGGGCACATCTGGACGGGCATGACCGTCGCGCCGTGACCGACCCGTCGAAGCGGCACGCGGCTGTCGCGGTGGTGATCGTGGACTCCGAGGTCGCCGAAGACCGGGTCGACCCCGCGCCGGTGGACGACTGGAACGCCGGGCGGCCCATGCCGGAGGCCGGTCTAGACGGCCGCATGGTCGATGTATCCGGAGGTGCTGCTTTCCTCTTGTGCCGCAGAGCCTCTCGTCTCACC
>JBDTEP010000098.1:0-5911 GCA_039922455.1 Mycobacterium sp.
TCAGTGGTCACGGCAGCTCTCCAGGGTCGATCCGAGGATGGGCCTGCTGGAGAGTGGCAGGGGTGTGTCCGGCGATCATCGCACAATCGCGGCATCGCCGTATCCGCGTGCGCGTCGCCGGAGTGGCGGACTACCGTGAGCGGCAGTATTTCTGGGTCCGGTTGGTGCAGTGCCCGACCGGATCGAATCAGCAGGGAGGCGGGCCGCGATGGTGAACCGGCTATCAGCGACGGATGCGTCCTTCTACCGGCTGGAGAACACGACCACGCCGATGTACATTCAGTCGCTGTACATTCTGCGCAACCCGCGCGGCGGGTTGCGCTACGAGAAGCTGCTGGCCACCGTTGAGCAACGACTGCCGCAGACCCCGCGCTACCGGCAGAAGATTCGTGAAGTCACGATGAGTCTGGCCCGGCCGGTCTGGGTGGACGATCACGATTTCGACATTACCTACCACGTGCGCCATCTCGCGGTACCGTCTCCCGGCACCGACCGGCAGTTGCACGAGCTGATCGCGCAGCTCGGTCAACAGCCGCTGGACCGGGACCGGCCGCTGTGGGAGATGTACCTGATCGAGAATTTGGCGGACAACCGGATCGCGCTCTACATCAAGTCGCACCAGGCGCTGATCAACGGAATGGCGGCGCCGGCAATCGGGCACGTCCTGGTCGACCGGACGCAGCGCCCGCCACCGTTCGATGAGGACTTCTGGGTGCCGCGTCGCGAGCCCGGCGCCGTCGAACTGGTCGTCGGCGCCGTGGGGGACTGGGTGGCGACGCCGCGAACCCAGCTGCGAGCGGTCGGGTCGACGGTCGTCCGCCCGCTGGAGTGGTTGGGCCGCAAAGCATTCGACACGGCGCGGGCGGCCGCGAACGGTACGGCGCCGCACAGTCCGCTCAACACCCAGGTGTCGCAGAACCGAATCTTCACGGTGGCCCAGGGCGCGCTGGAGGACTATCGCACGGTACGTGCCCGCTACGACTGCGCCATCAACGATGTAGTGCTCGCGGTGATCACCGGGGCGCTGCGGAACTGGCTGCTGTCCCGTGGCGAGCCGGTCTCTTCGACGCGAACGGTGCGAGCCATGGCGCCGCTGTCGGTGTATCCGGACCATGACTTGGACACCGCGGGTCAACCCATCGGCGCCGTCACACCTTTTCTCGTGGATCTTCCGGTCGGAGAACCGAATCCGGTGATCCGGCTCTCCCAGATTGCCTACGCCACCGAATCGCATCCCACGCAGACCGGCCTGGTGGACGCTCGCACTATCCTGACCGTGTCGGGGTTCGCCCCGCCAACCCTGCACGCGATGGGCGTTCGGGCCGCAACGGCCTTCGCCGGGTTCTCCGGGCGGGTGTTCAACCTGTTGATCACCAATTCGCCCGGCGCCCAGCGGCAACTGTACGTCTGCGGCGCGAAACTGCTCGAGGCCTACAATGTGCCCCCGCTGCTGCCCAACAAGGCGTTCACGATCGGGGTGACGTCCTACAACGGCACGCTGCACTACGGGGTCAACGCCGACCGCAAGGCGATGAGTGACGTCGGGGTGGTCTCGGCGCTGTTGGACGAGGCCCTCGCCGAGTTGCTGGAGGCGGCGAAGTGAGCAGTGATCGGAAAACCGCCAAGCGCCGGATCTCCGACGAGGCCTACCAGCGCGAATTGCAACTCCTGCAAACCGAACTCATCAAACTTCAGGAATGGGTGCGCAGTACAGGTGCCCGTGTCGTGGTGATTTTCGAAGGCCGCGACGCCGCCGGCAAAGGGGGCGCGATCAAGCGCATCACCGAAAGCCTCAACCCGCGCCTGGTGCGGGTCGTGGCGCTTCCGGCGCCTACCGAACGCGAACGCGAGCAATGGTATTTTCAGCGCTACGTTGCGCAGCTGCCGGCTCGCGGCGAGATCACGCTTTTCGACCGGTCCTGGTATAACCGCGCCGGGGTGGAGAAGGTGATGGGATTCTGTACCGCAGAAGAGCATTCGCGATTCCTGGCTCAGGTCCCGGCGTTCGAGCAGCTGTTGATCGACGACGGAATTCTGTTGCGTAAGTATTGGTTCTCGGTTTCGCAAAATGAGCAGTTGCGCCGGTTCCAGAGTCGCCGAAAAGATCCGCTGCGCCAGTGGAAATTATCCCCGATGGACGTTCAGGCGGTGAACCACTGGGACGACTATTCCCGGGCGCGAGACGAGATGATGGCGCGCACCGACGTCGCGGCAAGCCCCTGGTACGTGGTGGAGTCCGAGATCAAAAAGCACGCCCGGCTGAACATGATCGCGCACCTGCTGTCGACGATTCCCTATTCCGAGGTGGCGCGCCAGCAGGTGGACCTGCCGGACCAGCCCGTCGTGACCGGTGATTATCAGCGCCCCGACCGCGCGCTCTACCGGTATGTCGATGATCACGTCGCCGCTCTGTTGGGTGAGGCGTGAATAACCCCGGCCAGGCGAGTTAGGGTCTTCGCTCATGCGGGTTTACATCCCGGCGACGCTGGCTACGTTGGCCCAGCTCGTCGCCGAAGGGTCACTGCGGGCGCTCAGCGGGACCGCGTTCGCGGTGACGCCGGCGCTGCGGGAGTCCTATGCGCACGGCGATGACGACGAACTGGCCGAGGTAGCGCTCGGCGAGGCGGCGCTGGCCTCGCTGCGACTGCTCGGTGCGGCCGAGGCTGGTCCGGCCGGTGCTGCGCTGCCCACCCGCCGGGCGGTGCTGGTCGCCGAGGTCGACGGGGCCACCGCCCGTCCCGATCTGGACGCCGCCGTGGTTCGGCTTGCCGGGCCGGTTGCGATCGGCGACGTAGTCGCTGCGTATGTGGACAATGCAGCCGCCGAATCGGCGGTGCTCGCGGCGGTGGGGGCGATCGACGGCGCTGATCTCGGGGACGAGGACGCCGAGCTGATCGTCGGCGACGCCCAGGACCACGACCTAGCCTGGTATGCCACCCAGGAGCTGCCGTTCCTGCTTGACCTGCTCTGATGTCGAACGGGTCACGTTACGCTACCGTAGGTTTATTGATCCTCGGGTAGCGGGCAGGGAAGTTTCAGTGAGCAAGGAGCAGTCGCCGATCACTGCGAATGTCGGCGACACCAAGCGGCCGACAGTTGCGGGCGCGGGCCGTCGGCCCGGATGGAATGCGGTGCGCCGCATCGTAACTCAAATCACCACCCCGCTCCTGCCGGACGACTATCTGCGACTGGCCAACCCGCTGTGGTCGGCACGTGAACTGCGCGGCCGGGTGCTGGAGGTTCGTCGCGAGACCGCGGATTCGGCGACGCTGGTCATCAAACCCGGCTGGGGTTTTCACTTCGACTACCGAGCCGGCCAGTACATCGGCATCGGCCTGCTGGTCGACGGGCGGTGGCGCTGGCGGTCCTATTCGTTGACTTCCAGCCCGGTGAGCGGGGTGCGCACCATCGCGATCACGGTCAAGGCGATGCCCGAGGGTTTTTTGTCCAGCCACCTGGTGGACGGTGTCGCGCCGGGCACCATCGTCAGACTGGCCGCGCCGCGAGGCGAATTCGTGCTGCCCGAGCCGGCTCCGGCCACCATGCTGTTCCTGACCGCCGGATCGGGGATCACGCCGGTCATGTCGATGCTGCGAACCCTGGCCCGGCGGGGCGCGGTCACCGATGTCGTCCATCTGCACTCGGCACCCACCGCCGCCGACTCGCTGTTCGCCGACGAGCTGGCCGTTCTGCAGCGCGACCATCCCGGATACCGGCTGCGGCTGCGCGCCACCCGGAGCCAGGGCCGGCTGGACCTCGGTGGACCACAAGCGCTGGACGACGAGGTGCCCGACTGGCGCGGTCGGGAGACCTGGGCATGCGGGCCGACGGCGCTACTGGGCGACGCCGAGCGGATCTGGGCGGACGCCGGGATCACCGAGCGGCTGCACATCGAGCGATTCGCGGTGGCGCGCACCGCGGTGGCCGAGGGCGGCGGTACCGTCACCTTCGCGGCGAGTGGCAAGAGCGTCGTCACCGATGCCGCGACGACGCTGCTGGAGGCCGGTGAGAGCGTCGGGGTTCAGATGCCGTTCGGGTGCCGGATGGGTATCTGTCAGACCTGCGTGGTGGAGCTGGTGCAAGGCCAGGTCCGCGATCTGCGCACCGGTGCTGATCATGAACCGGGCACTCGAATCCAGACGTGTATCTCGACGGCCGCGGGCGACTGCCAACTGGACGTCTGACGGTTACCCGCTGGTAACCTACGCAAGCGTAGGTTACGATAGCGTAGTTCATATAGTTGATTCACCTCCCCGGAAGGCGGTCTGATGGCGGTAACCGACGTCGAGGTGTTCGCGCATCTCAGTGACGCCGATGTGGAGCATCTCGCCGCCGAACTGGACGCCATCCGCCGCGACATCGAGACCTCGCGCGGTGCGCGCGACGCCCGCTACATCCGCCGCGTCATCGCCGCCCAGCGTGCGCTGGAGGTGACCGGCCGGGTGCTGCTGGCCGGGAGCTCGCGTCGCCCAGCTCGCTGGGCCGGCACCGCGACCCTGGGAGTGGCCAAGATCATCGAGAACATGGAGATCGGCCACAACGTCATGCACGGCCAATGGGACTGGATGAACGACCCGGAGATCCACTCCACCAGCTGGGAGTGGGACATGTCCGGGGCGTCCAAGCACTGGCGCTTCACCCACAACTTCCAGCACCACAAGTACACCAACATCCTGGGCATGGACGACGACGTGGGCTACGGCCTGCTGCGGGTCACCCGGGATGAGCCCTGGAAACCGTCCAACCTGTTCAATGTGGTCTACAACGCCATCTTGGCGATCGGGTTCGAATGGGGAATCGCGCTGCAGCACTTGGAGATCGGTAAAGCCTTCGTGGGCGGATCGGACCGTCAGGCGTACCTGGCCCGGATGGGGGAGTTCTTCAAGAAAGCCGGCCGGCAGGTGTTCAAGGACTATGTCGCGGTTCCGGCCCTGACCGCCTTGTCGCCCGGTGCGACGTTCACGTCGACGTTGAAGGCCAATGTGATCGCCAACGTGATCCGCAACCTGTGGTCCAACGCGATCATCTTCTGCGGTCACTTCCCGGACGGCGCCGAGAAGTTCACCAAAACCGACATGATGGGCGAATCGCGGGGCCAGTGGTATCTGCGGCAGTTGCTGGGCAGCGCCAACATCGACGCGCGGCAGCCGATGCGGTTCATGAGCGGCAGCCTGTCGCACCAGATCGAACATCATTTGTACCCGGACCTGCCGAGCAACCGCTACCCCGAGATCGCGGTGCGGGTGCGCCAGATCTGCGACAAGTACGACCTGCCCTACACCTCCGGCCCGTTCCTGGTGCAATACGCCAAGACCTGGCGCACCATCGCCAAACTGTCGCTGCCGGACCGGTTCCTGCGCGACAGCGCCGACGACGCCCCGGAGACCCGCAGTGAGAAGATGTTCGCCGAGTTGGATCCGGGATTCTCCGGAACCGACCCGGTGACCGGGCGGCGTCGCGGACTCAAGACCGCCATCACGGCCGTGCGGAGCTGGCGCCGCGGTACGGCCGACCTGGCCGCCTGAACTGCGTCGGCTAACCCTCGCGTAGCACCGTGAGCAGCCGGCGCGCGGCTTCGACTCGGCCCTGCGCCGGCCCGGTCAGGGTGTCCAATGCACATCCGGGATCGGCGGGCGGCCCCAGATGTCCGCAGCCGCGCGGACATTCGGTGATCGCCTCGGCCAGATCAGAGAACGCCAGCAGTACGTCATCTGGCGCGATATGGGCCAGGCCGAACGAGCGGATGCCCGGGGTGTCGATAACCCACCCCGATCCGGCCAGCCGCAGTGCCACCGACTGCGTTGAGGTGTGCCGCCCCCTGCCGATGTCGGTGACCAGCCCGACCGCCCGGTGCGCTTGTGGGACAAGACGGTTCACCAGGGTGGATTTGCCGACGCCGGAATGCCCCAGC
>JBDTEP010000099.1:0-27918 GCA_039922455.1 Mycobacterium sp.
GCGGTAGTCGAGCAGTCCGGTGACCTGAATGGATACCGCGAACACCCCGGAGCCGAGGTGTCGCATGGCGAACCGGTCGGGTCCGGCCAGCACCACGACCCGGCGCGCACGCGGCCGCAGGAACCGGACCACCGTGACCCCGTCATACTCGTGAGCGCCCAGGATCGCGTGGGGATCGTGGTGTTCGCCGGCAAGCAGTCGGGCCAGGTCGGCAGGTTCGGGCATCAGCTGTCGTGTCATCGTGTTCACCTGCGACGCAGCAATTCCAGGCGGGCCCGCTCGTTGATCGGCGGCATCGTGACTATGTGGGCGACCGCACGGGCCGGGTCCAGGCCCACGTAGTTGTCCTGCCCCCAGTTGTAGTCCTCGCCGCTGATCTGGTCGTGCACCCAGAACCGTTGGTAGTCGTCCATACCCAACGCCCACATGTCCAGGCGGAGCAGAGCCCACTCGGCGTTGAACGGGTTCACATTCACCACCGTCAGCACGGTGTCACCGGTAGTCGGGTCGAACTTGCTGTAGGCCAGCACGGCGTCGTTGTCGACATGGTGGAAGTGCACGTTTCGCAGCTCACTTAACGCCGGATGCAAGCGGCGAATCTCGTTGAGCCGGGCGATGAACGGTTCCAGGGATCTGCCCTCGGCGACGGCACCGGCGAAGTCGCGGGGACGCAGCTCGTACTTCTCCGAGTCGAGGTACTCCTCGCTACCCTCATGCAGCGCGCAATCCTCGAACAACTCGAAGCCGGAGTACACACCCCAAGTCGGGCTCAGCGTGGCCGCCAGCACCGCCCGGATGGCGAACATTCCGGGGCCGCCGTACTGCAGGCTGGCATGCAGGATGTCAGGGGTGTTGACGAACAGATTCGGCCGGCGATAGTCGGCCATTTCGGGGATCTGCCGTCCGAACTCGGTGAGCTCGGATTTGTTTGTCCGCCAGGTGAAGTAGGTGTAGGACTGGGTGAAACCCAGCTTAGCCAATCCGTACTGGCGTGCCGGCGGGGTGAAGGCCTCGGCCAGAAAAAGTACGTCTGGGTCGATGTTCTTGGCGGCGGCGATCAACCAGATCCAGAAGTCCGGTGGCTTGGTGTGTGGGTTGTCGACCCGGAAGATCAACACGCCGTGGTCAATCCAGAACCGGACCAGCCGCAGCACCTCGGCGTATAGGCTGGCTGGATCGTTGTCGAAGTTCAGCGGGTAGATGTCCTGGTACTTCTTCGGCGGGTTCTCCGCATAGGCGATGGTGCCGTCGGGCTGTTCGGTGAACCACTCCCGGTGCTCGGTGGCCCAGGGATGATCCGGTGCGCACTGCAGCGCCAGGTCCAACGCGACCTCAAGACCCAGCCGACATGCGGCCGCGACGAAGTCGTCGAAGTCATCGATGCCGCCCAGCTCCGGGTGTATCGCATCGTGACCCCCCTCGGCGGCACCGATGGCCCACGGCGAACCGACATCGCCGGCCTCGGCGGTCGGGGAGTTGTTGCGGCCCTTGCGGTGCACTCGGCCGATGGGGTGGATCGGCGGCAGATACACCACGTCGAAACCCATCTCGGCGATCCGCGGTAACGCCGCCGCCGCGGTGGTGAACGTTCCATGTACCGGGCGGCCGTCGTCATCCCAGCCGCCGGTCGAACGCGGGAACATCTCGTACCATGCGCCGCGGCGGGCCAGCGGCCGATCCACCCACACCTGGTGGTCCTGGCTGGCGGTGACCAACTCCCGCAGCGGATAGCGGGTCAGCAGCTCGTAGACGTGAGCCGACAGTGCCGGTGCGGCGCGCGAAATCGGATCGCCGGGGGCGCGCAGCGCGGCGGCCGCTGCCAGCAGCGGATCCCGCTGATCGCGCGGCACTGCGGCGGCGGCGCGGTCGAGCAGTCCGGCGCCGATCACCAGATCGTTGGACAGCTCGGCTTCGCCCTGGCCGGCGTCGAGCTTGGCGGCCACCGCGCTTCGCCAACTCTGCAGCGGATCGCCCCAACCCTCGACCCGGAAGACCCATAGCCCTACGGCGTCGGGGGTGAAGCTGCCGTGGAACACATAGGCGTCGAACCCCGGCTCCATCGGGAGGTGCAGCGGTGCGGTGCTGGCGTCTTCGGCCGGTCGATCCCCGGGCTGCGGATAGTGGCGCCCGAGGTAGCGCAACACCAGGGTCGCCGCGACGGCATCGTGGCCGTCGCGCCACACGGTGGCCTTGACCGGCACCGTCTCGCCGACGACGGCTTTGGCCGGGTAGCGGCCGCACGAGATGACGGGTTCGACATCGTCGACCTCGACACGGCCAGGCACTCACACTCCGTTCGTCGTCGCGCTGTATGCGCCCACCGTAATCGGCGGCCGGAGCAGACCGGAACGAAGCGGCCGGTTCTCAACCGAATCGTCAGTCCTATTCGACGGTCCCAGCTTCGCCTCCCCTCCGCCGGCCCTGGGGCCGACTCCGGCGAACCTCGCTGAACCGCCGGTAAGGTGATGACGCGTGAAGGCTCTCCGCCGGTTCACCGTTCGCGCCCATCTGCCCGACCGGCTGCTGGCACTTGAGCAATTGTCGATGAACCTGCGCTGGTCGTGGGCGCAACCGACCCAGGAAGTGTTCGCCGCGATCGACCCCGAGCTGTGGGACGGGTGTGGGCGCGACCCGGTGGCCCTGCTGGGTGCGGTGAGTCCGGCCCGGCTCGACGAACTGGCCGCCGACGAGGCGTTCACCGCCCGGCTCGACGGGCTGTCGGCTGACCTCAACGACTACCTGACCCGGCCCAGGTGGTACCAGCACGAGCAGGACTGCGGTGCGGAACTACCGGTCGCCATCGCCTACTTTTCGATGGAATTCGGCGTTGCCGAAGCCCTGCCCAACTACTCCGGCGGGTTAGGGATCCTGGCCGGGGATCACCTGAAGTCGGCGTCGGACCTGGGCGTGCCGCTGATCGCGGTCGGGTTGTACTACCGCTCCGGATACTTCCGTCAATCGCTGACGGCCGACGGCTGGCAACGGGAGACGTATCCGTCGCTGGACCCGCAGGGGCTGCCGTTGCGGCTGCTCGCCGATGCTGCCGGCCGCCCGGTGCTGATCGAGGTGGCGCTGCCCGGCGCCGGCCGGTTGCAGGCGCGGATCTGGGTCGCACAGGTCGGCCGGGTGCCGCTGCTGCTGCTGGACTCCGACATCGGCGAGAACGAGCACCCGCTGCGCGGGATCACCGACCGGTTGTACGGCGGCGATCAGGAGCACCGGATCCGCCAGGAGATCCTGACCGGCATCGGCGGCGTGCGGGCAATCCGGGCGTTCACCGCGCTCGAGGGCATGACCGCCCCCGAGGTGTTCCACATGAACGAGGGCCACGCCGGCTTCCTCGGGATCGAACGCATCCGTGAGCTGATCGTCGAGCAAGGCCTGGATTTCGACACCGCGCTGGCGGTGGTGCGGTCGGCCACGGTGTTCACCACCCACACCCCGGTGCCGGCCGGCATCGACCGGTTCAGCAGCGCGATGGTGCGCCGCTACTTCGATGACGAGGACGGGGACGCGCTGGTAGCCGGGGTGCCCGTCGAGCGGATCATCGAACTGGGCGCCGAAGACGAGCCCGGTACGTTCAACATGGCTCACCTGGGTTTGCGGCTGGCGCAGCGGGCCAACGGCGTGTCGCGGCTGCACGGGCGGGTCAGCCGGGCCATGTTCAATGGTCTGTGGCCCGGCTTCGACGGTGACGAGGTGCCAATCGGGTCGATCACCAACGGCGTTCATGCACCCAGTTGGGCGGCGGCGCCATGGTTGCAGCTCAGTCGCGACCTGGCCGCACCGGACTCGTTCAGCGAACCGGCTACCTGGCAGCGTCTTCAGCAGGTCGATCCCGTTGAGCTGTGGTCGATCCGCTCGCAGCTGCGGTCGCTGCTCGTCGACGAGGTACGGCTACGGCTGCTGCAGTCCGGGCTGGATCGCGGCGGCTCAGAAGCCGAGTTAGGTTGGATTGCAACGGCGTTCGATCCGGATGTGCTGACCATCGGGTTCGCCCGCCGGGTGCCGACTTACAAGAGGCTGACGCTGATGCTGCGCGACTCCGACCGGCTGGAGGAACTGCTGCTCGACGAGCAGCGGCCGGTCCAGCTGATCGTCGCCGGCAAGTCCCATCCCGCCGACGAAGACGGCAAGGCGCTGATCCAGCAGGTGGTCCGGTTCGCCGACCGCCCGGAGGTGCGCCACCGGATCGCGTTTCTGCCCGACTATGACATGTCGATGGCGCGGCGGCTCTACGCCGGATGCGATGTCTGGCTGAACAATCCGCTGCGTCCGTTGGAGGCGTGCGGTACGTCGGGGATGAAGAGCGCGCTGAACGGCGGGCTGAACCTGTCGATCCGCGACGGCTGGTGGGACGAGTGGTTCGACGGGGAGAACGGCTGGGCGATACCGACCGCGGACGGGGTGGCTGACGAGAATCGGCGGGACGATCTGGAAGCCGCGGCGCTCTACGACCTGTTGGCTAGGTCGGTGGTACCGAGGTTCTACGAGCGTGACGATCGCGGCGTGCCGCCTCGCTGGATCGCGATGGTGCACCACACGCTGCAGACGCTGGGGCCGAAGGTGCTGGCCTCGCGGATGGTGCACGACTACGTCGAACAGTGCTACGCCCCCGCGGCGATGTCGCTCCGGCGTACCTGCGAGCCGGTGGACGGCGTGCCGTACGGTGCGGCTCGCGGGCTGGCCAACTACTGCCGCCGGGCGCAGCAGGCCTGGCCGCAGATTCAGATCACCGACGTCGACAGCACCGGGCTGCCCGATGCACCGCTGCTCGGTTCGGAGTTGACGTTGACCGCGACCGTGCGACTGGCCGGGCTGGCACCGGACGAGGTGGCGGTGCAGGCGGTGCTGGGACGGGTGGATTCCGGTGACAGCCTGCTGGATCCGGCCACCGTGGTGATGTCGCATGCGCGTACCGGGGCAGACGGGACCGAAGTGTTTTCGACGACTACCGCGTTACCTGTCGCCGGCTCGGTGGGCTACACGGTGCGGGTGCTGCCGAGCCATCCGCTGCTGTGCGGCGATGCCGAGTTGGGTCTGGTCACCCTGGCCTGAGGCGGGGGTCCCGGCCCCAGCGTGCGCAATCCCGGGATTCTTCTCGGCGTGTCGACCGGGGACGCGCACGCTCGCCGAAGGGGTGAGGTGCAACAGGCCGCGCAGAAAGAGGGGCTCAGGGGAAACGCTGCAGGCAACGGTCGAAGTCGCTGAGCACCCCGGTGCGGTAGGCGTCGATGCGGGAGAAGCCGGCCGGAACCGATTCACCGTTCACGTCGCCGGCGGCCAGGCCGTTGGTGAGCAAGCCGGCCACGGCTTCGTCCAGGTCTCCGGCGGTCAGTGCAATGATGCCGCCGTTGGACGTGGTGACACCCTGGGACAGCTTGGTGGTGGCCACCCCGGTAAGGCATGCGGTGCGCAATGCGGCGGCGGCGTTATCGAGCACCAGCCCGCCGTGCTCGACCTGTACCGCCTGCAGATACCGCGAGGCAAGCACCGAGTACGCGGTGTTGTCGCCGGACAGCGTCGCCAACTTCTTGTCCTTGCTGGGCGTGCCCATAGCCTGCAAGCCCGGCAGATCGACCGCGATGGTGTTGGTGGCCGGACAGTACGACGCCGGCGGACTGGGCCGGGCGTCGGCGCACGACGACGCCGTGGCGGCGCCGAAGGTGAGCTGCGGCGGCTTGGCCGGGGTGAACAAGATGGTCATCGCTTCGATGATGAGCCCCACCGAAAGCTCGTTGACCGGCACCTCGCCGGTCTCGTTCTGCTGCAGCTGGACCGGCAGTTCGCCGCGCCGCTGCTCAATCTCCTTCGTATCGATGTTCTTGCACGATCCGGCGCCGTCGGTGAACCCGAACTGGAACGACGAGATGCGTTCGAAGGCCGAGCCGTGCTCGTTGTCGCCGATCGTCTCGTCGGGACTCAGCAGCGGATCGCGCAGCGCCAGCATCGCGGCCAACACTGAGTTCAACCCGTCGCCGGTGCTCACCGTGAAACGCGGCGAGTCGCCCTGTGCCACCCATCGTAGGTAGACACCCGCCAGACAGTCGGCCTGTTGTTCGGCCACCAGCGTCGGGGTCTGACGCCGCTTGGTGATGCCGGCCGCCCGCGCGATCGCGTGGCCGTACTCATGGGCGAGCACCATGGTGATCGCCATGTCGCCGTAGTTGCTGCGCAGCGCCGGGAGCAGCAGTCGGCGGTCCCACCCGATGGTGTTGTCCAAGTAGCAGTAAGCGGCGTTAATCAGCAGGAAAGTTCTACTCTTGCAGAACATTCCGCGCAGTTGACCGGGATCCCACGACAGCAGCGAATTCACCGGTGTGAAGTCACCGTCGAAGGTGTTGGGATAGGTGGTCGTCCAGAACGCCTCAAGGTCGCTGATCGACTGGGCGGCGAGCTGATCCACCCGTCCGCCGTTGGTGCCTTCGACCGCCCGGGCCGGCGGTGGGGCATCGGGCCGCAACCCGGTGGGCCCGTCGACCGCCTGCAGACCGCCCACCCGGAACGGGTCGGCGAAGATCGACACCGGTGTGCCGTCCAGTATCCGGGCGCATCCGCTCAGCAATATCAGTAGGCAGGCGAAGGTGAGGGCACGGCTCAACAGGGGTCGACGCATCGAGCGTCAGGATAAGCGGTCATAGCGTTCACAGCCGAACTGAGCGCATTCATTTCGTTTTGGTCCGATTCTGGGTACGTTCAACTAGTGACGTCTGTCGCGGTGCTGGGGGGCGGAATCGGCGGCCTGAGTGCCGCGCATGAGCTGATCGAGCGCGGCTTCGAGGTCACCGTATATGAGGCACGCAACGCATTCGGCGGCAAGGCGCGCTCCATGCCGGTGCCGAGGTCCGGGACCGGCCCGCGCGCGGACCTGCCGGCCGAGCACGGCTTCCGCTTCTTCCCCGGTTTCTACCGCCACCTTCCGGACACGATGGGGCGGATCCCGCATGGGAAGGGTTCGGTCGCCGAGCACCTCGTCGAGGCAACGGAGATCTTGCTGGCTCAGGCCGACGGACGCATTGAGTTGAAGGCTCCCGCGGAGCTTCCGTCATCGATCAACGAGTTCGCGGCCGTAGTCCGGTTCGTGTTGGACTTCGGGGTCCACGTGCGCATCCCGCCCCTGGAATTGGTCTGGTTCCTGGAACGGCTGTTCACGTTGCTGACGTCATGTGACGAGCGTCGCGTGGAGCAGTGGGAGCGCCTGAGCTGGTGGGAATTTAGCGGCGCCGAGAAGAGGTCGACGAACTTTCAGAAATTTCTCGCCGACGGGTTGACCCGCACGCTCGTCGCCGCTCGGGCACGCGAGATGTCGGCGCGTACCGGCGGCTTGATCTTGTGCCAGCTGCTGTTCAGCCTGATGCGCATCGATGGTCACGTGGACCGCGTGCTCGACGGCCCGACGAGTGAAGTCTGGATCGATCCGTGGATCGGGTACCTGCGCGGCCGCGGTGTCAAGCTGCAGGGTTCTCACGAGGTCGCCGGAATTCATTACAACAAAGGCAACATCACCGGTGTGACGGTGAAAAACCGGGGGGGCGCCAAGCGGATAGGAGCGGACCACTATGTGGCAGCGCTGCCGGTTGAGAAGCTACGGCAGCTGATTTCACCTGCCCTGCGTGCCGCCGAGCCGCGGTTCGGGGCGCTGGATCGGCTGATCACGCGCTGGATGAACGGCGTGATGTTCTATCTGGACCGGGACGTACTGCTGGCGCACGGCCACGTAATCTTCATCGATTCCGAGTGGTCACTGACCGCAATTTCGCAGCCACAATTCTGGCCCGGTGTCGACCTCGGGCAACGCGGCAACGGACGTGTCCGGGGAATCTTGTCGGTTGACGTCTCGGATTGGACCACGCCCGGCCGGCGCACCGGGAAGGTGGCGATGGCCTGCTCACCCGAAGAGATCCGCACCGAGGTGTGGGGGCAGATTCTCGACCATATCGATGACGGCTCGCTCGACACCGTGAACGTGCTGAAGTGGTTCATCGATCCGGCGATCCGATACCCGAACCCAACCGAAGTCACCAATCTCGAACCACTGCTCATCAATACCGCAGGCTCATGGTCCGACCGGCCAGACGCAGTCACGAACATCCCCAATTTGTTTCTCGCCTCCGATTTTGTCCGGACCTACACCGACTTGGCGACTATGGAGGGCGCGAACGAAGCGGCGCGCCGCGCCGTCAACGGGATCCTCAAAGCGACCGGTTCGAGCGCGCCGCGCTGCGAGATCTGGAAGCTGGCAGAGCCGGAGGGGCTGGCGCCGCTCCGCGCATTGGACCGGCTGCGCTGGCGGTTGGAACGCCTTTTTACCTAGCCCGTCCGCGCGAGCTAGCGCGCGTTCTGCTCGACATGATCCAGAGCCGTTTGAGCCCAAGCGATTTCCGGCCACGCATTATCGCCGGGAAAGCGGCCGACAGCTTCGAAGAGGGCGGCGCGGGCGGGTTGGCCGCGGAGTTCGAAGTCGTCGAGCGCGGCGCGCAGTTCAAAGAGGGTGACACCCTGGCGGCGGGCGAGTTCGAGGGCAGCGCCGACGTCTGATTCGCGGCCGTCCGGGTCGCTGCGGGCCTGGGCACGTAGCCGCAGCAATTCGGCGTCGTAGAAGTGCATCCCGGTGTCTTCGGCCAGCCGCAGGGCGGCGTCCAGGTGTGCGCGGGCCTGGTCGAGTTGGCCGGCGGCGATCAACAGTCGCCCGAGGATCGCGTCCCAGAAAGTGCCGTAGGCGTTCTGCCCGACCGCACGCATCATGTCGATGGAACCGGCAGTGGTCGCGATGCAGGCTGACAGGCCGGCCGGGTCATGGTCATCGGCGCCCAGCGAAGCCAGCGCATTGATGATGCCCTGCTGGATGGCTCCCACCAGCCGCCACTGGTCGAGACCATCACGCTCGGCTTGGTCGATCAGGTCGGTGGTCAGTGTCGCGGCGTGATCCAGCTGGCCCGCTTCGATGCGTATCCAGATCTCGACGAACCCCGCGTAGGCGCGGGTGTACGGGCCTTCCGGGAAGCCGAGCTGTGCGACCCGGCTTGTCGCGCGCGCCAGCCCTGCTTCGGCTCGGGTGAGGTCGCCACGCATGAGGTCGGCCAAGGCCAGATTGACGTGTGCTGACGCGATCGGCTCGTTGGGCAGGAACCACATCGCGTCAATCTGAGGTTGGTCGGCTGCTTCTTCGCCGGCCGTGGCCTGCTCGAAACAGCCACGGGCGACGGTGAAGTCACCGCGCATTAACGCACCCACCCCACACATGGCCTCCAAGGCCGGACGAAACGATTGTCGTTCCTCCCCGAGGACCGCATCCAGCAACCCGCAAATCTGGGCTGCCCGGTGCAGTTCAGCACGTACCGTGTAGTGGCCCATCAGGGCGGCCAGTGTCGCTATCACTTCGTCGCTACGCGGGTCGGTGCCGCCCAGCTTCAGGCACCGTTCGAAGTCGGCGGCGGCGTCAAGACTTGAGTGGCCCTCTACTGCTCCGGCGAGAAATCCACGCTCCAACCGCGCCACGATCTCGCGTCGGTCGCGGTCCGGGCCGGGGGTGGCGCAGTCGAGCTGCGCGATGGCAAACGTTAGGTAGGTGCGCGCCTCGCCGAGTGCGCCGCGACGTCGCGCAGCCTTTGCTGCCTGCTGGTAAGCCGAGGCAGTTTCGTCAAATCGCCCGGCTTGGTCGTAGTGCCGGGCGACCAGCCGCCAGTCCGGGTAGCCACCGGCGGCGCTCTGCACCAGGGCGTCGGCCACCTTGGCATGCAAGCCGCGACGCACACTCGGTGGCGCCAACTCGGTGGCCACCTCGCGCAGCAACTCGTGGCGGAAACGCCAGCCGTCGGTGCCCCACGGTTCGAGCACCAGCGCGTCCTCAAGCTCATCGATGACATCGTCGATTTCGTCATCGCCCAGGGCGCACACTGCACCCAACAGGCCTCGGTCGACGTAGCGGCCGATGACGCCGGCGGCCTCCACCACCGGCACCACGTTGGCACGCGCCTGCAGCCGTGCGAACAACGGTTCGTACAGCGACTCGGGCACTCCGATTTCAGTGAATCCGGCGACGACCTGTTCGATGTAGAACGGCACCCCGTCGCAGCGGTCGGCCACCGCTGCGCGCTGCGGGGCCGACAGACCCGGATCCAGGGTGGTGATCAGTGCATCGGTTTGCTCGGCGGTCAATGCCGCCAGGTCAAATACCTTGACCGGCCAATCGGCGGGCAGCCATCCGCCGGGCCGCCCCGTGATGACCACCAGCAACCTACCTCGGCTGGCCTTCAGCAGTGCCCCGAGCACTTCGAGTGTGGACTGGTCGTACCAGTGCACATCCTCGGCCACCAGCAGCCCAGCATCGCCGTTCAAACTGGCGAGTAGATACTGCTGCACCGCCTCGCTGATCAGCATCTGGAGCTTGCGGCCTTCGGCGGGCACCGGTTCGTAGCCGTGCCCGGGTTCGATAGCCAACACCGGCGCCAACAACGGGACCGAAGTCGCCCGGTCCAGCGAGCAGGCTGCTACCTCGGCTTCGAGAAGTCGCAGTCGCTCACCCGGGGCGATGCCCCGGCTTATGCCGCAACGGTGCTCGAGCAAGCTGCGTACTGGGTAGAGTCCGGCGTCCGCGCCAAACGATGAGCCGTTCAACTCCAGCACCGGGACGCCCGCCTGTTGGACCAGTTCCACGGCGACCGCGGCGAGCCGGCTCTTGCCTATCCCGGCCTCACCGCGGAGCACCAGTCCCGGCGTGGTCAACGTGCCCGCTTGCGCCCGCTCCCAGTACTTCTGCAGTCGCGCTACCTCGCGGTCGCGGCCCACCAATGGACCTCGCCCTGTCTGGACCGGCACTGCCAGCTCACCCAGCACCCGGTAATGGTCGATCGGTTCGTCGACACCCTTGACCAGAGCGGCCGGACGCGCCTGCAATTCGAAGGCGCGGCGGATCAGCGGCGCGACCGCATTGGACACCACCACTGTGCCCGGTAGCGCCAGACCCGAGATCCGGGCGGCCAGGTTGGCCCCCAACCCGTACACGTCGTCCTGGACGGTGTCCAGGTAGACCAGGCCGCGGTGCACGCCGACGCGGACGCTGATGTCGAACCCGAAGCGACGCTTGGCCTGCCCACTGAGCCGGCTTACCTGGCGGGTGATTTCAAGTCCGGCCAGCACGGCCCGTCGCGCATCGTCTTCATGCGCGACCGGGTGCCCGAAGACCGCGAGTAGCCCATCACCCTTCGTCGAGCCGATATGCCCCTCGAACTGGTTTACTGCCGACAGCGTCAGATCGCGATAGCGGCCCACCACGAAGCGGTACGTCTCGGGCTCTACCTGGGTGGACAACGCCGTCGAATCGACAAGATCGGCGAACAGGATTGTCAATCGCCGAATCTCACCGTGGGCCGGGGCGGCCAGCAGATCCTCGGCATCAGTGTTCGTCGCGTCGATTGCCAGCACCTGCTCAGCTAATACCGCCGCCATTGCCGGGTCACCAAGATTGATCGCCGCCACGGCGCGATCTAGCAACTCGTCGATAGATGTAAAACGTTCGGCAGAGCTCACATGTCGTTCCTATCCGGATGTGGGGGGACTTTACTCCGAAACCGTCACCCGGGATGGGGCAAAGCATTTGCCAGGCGGCACACAGCGAACACTGGATCGGCTAACTCGCGTCAGGCGTGGGGGGCATCCACGGCGGTGCGCAGCCGCTTCAGCGCCAGACGGACCTTGTCGGTGTCGGTCGTGCTCCAGAACGGCGGCAGTGACGCGCGCAGATAGCCGGCATAGCGGGCAGTCGCCATCCGCGAGTCGAGTACCGCCACCACACCCCGATCGTCGACGCCGCGCAGCAGTCGGCCCGCGCCCTGAGCCAGCAGCAGGGCCGCGTGGCTGGCGGCGACGGCCATGAAGCCGTTGCCGCCGCGGGCACTCACCGCGCGCTGCCGGGCGGTCAATAGTGGATCGTCGGGCCGCGGGAACGGAATGCGGTCGATGAGCACTAACGACAGTGACGGACCCGGCACGTCGACGCCCTGCCACAGCGACAACGTGCCGAACAACGACGTGTTGGCGTCGGCGGCGAACTGTTCGACCAGCGTGCCGGTGGTGTCGTCGCCCTGGCACAGCACCGGGATGTCCAACCGCGCGCGCATCGCCTCGGCCGCCGCCCGCGCCGCCCGCATCGACGAGAACAGTCCCAGGGTGCGGCCGCCGGCCGCTGCGATCAGCTCGGCGATCTCGTCCAACTGCTCGGCCGTGCCGGTGCCGTCGCGCCCGGGCGGCGGCAGGTGCGCGGCCACATAGAGGATGCCGGCTTTGGCGTGCTGAAACGGTGAGCCGACATCCAGTCCGCGCCAGCGCACGGCGTCGGAGTCTGAGCCGACGGTCAGGCCCCACGCGCCGGCCATTGCATCAAAGGAGCCGCCGACGGTCAGCGTCGCCGAGGTCAGCACCGTCGTCGCCCGGGCGAACAGGCGGTCGTGCAGCAAGCCGGCCACCGACAGGGGGGCCACCCGCAGCACCTGCCGCACCGAGCCGCGGCTCTCTTCGTGGCTGAGCCACACCACATCGGTGCGTTCCGGGATGGCTGGTTGGAACGAGATCAGGATCCGGGCGGCGGTGTCGGCGATCTCGGACAGCGCGACGACCGACTCCTTGCGTGCGGCCGCGGCCTTGGGATCGGCGGGTGCGGTGTCGATCGCCGAGCGGACCGCGCCGGCGGCGTCACGCAGCGCGGCCAGATACGTCGCCAGCTCGTCGTCGAGGTGATCCATCCGGCCGGGCGTACCGTCGTGGATCGCCGAGCCGAAAGTCAGCGACGCGGCATCGAGTCGCTGGACCAGTTCGGGGGAGACCAGCCGGGTGACCCGGCGTACCGCCACACCCAACGCGGCCGCCGTCAGTTCGGCGGTGGCCACCGAGGTCACCCGGTCGGCCAGCTCGTGGGCCTCGTCGACCACCAGCAGTTGATGCTCGGGCAGCACGCTGATCTCCGAGATGGCGTCGATGGCCAGCAGGGCGTGGTTGGTGACCACGATATCGACCGCACTGGAGATTGCGCGGGCCCGTTCGGCGAAGCATTCGGTGCCGAACTGGCAACGGGCGGCACCCACGCACTCCCGCGCCGACACGCTGACCTGAGACCAGGACCGTTCGGGCACGCCGGGTTTGAGGTCATCGCGGTCGCCGGAGTCGGTGGTCTGGGCCCAGGCGGTAAGGCGCTGTACATCCCGGCCCAGGGCGCCGGCGGCGAACGGTTCGAACAGTTCCTCCTGCGGCGCGTCGGCGGAATCGTCGGCGGCGCCAGTGTGGATCTTGTTCAGACACAGGTAATTTCGTCGGCCCTTGAGCAGGGCAAAGGTGGGCCGCCGGGGCAGCACGCGTTCCAGTGCGTCGGCCAGTCGCGGCAGGTCACGGTCCACGAGTTGGCGCTGCAGCGCGATGGTCGCGGTCGACACCACCACCGGGCTGTCATCGGCCACCGCCCGGGCTATCGCTGGAACCAGATAGGCCAGCGACTTGCCGGTGCCGGTGCCGGCCTGCACCGCCAAGTGCTCGCCGGTGTCGAAGGCATGCGCGACGGCCACCGTCATCTGCACTTGGCCGCTGCGTTCGCTGCCGCCGAGTGCGGCCACCGCGGCGGCGAGCAGTTCGGGTACCGGAGGGTCAGGCGGCGTCATCGTGACCCGGCAGTAGAGGAATCGCGCCGACCGGCGCAGGCAATGGTGGCGGCGTACTGCATGGGTCTTTGAGCGTACCTTCAGTGAGGACGGCGACGGGTCACCTGACCAGGTTGTCGTGCTGGTTGCGGTAGGCGATGACGACGGTGTCGACGCCCTGGTAGACGCCCTCGACAGCGAACCGTAGATCAGGAAAACGCTCGATGGCGACACTCCATCGATTTCGGCCTGATCTACCCGGCCCCGTGGTCAGTGCAGGTGGTTGACGAGCGAGCCTTGTTCGCCGAACAGTTCGGTGGTCCAGTGCTCGAGTAGGGCGGTGTTGTCGGTGTCGTCGGGGTGAAATCCGCGTTCGGTGTAGGTGGCGATTCGGCGTACCACCGCGCGGGTCAACATCGGTGAGTGCCGCAATGCCACCAAACTCCGGAACAGCCGAACCGGGTGGTAGGCGGCGCGGTCACTGAGCAGGGAACGCAGGGAGAAAAACGCGACACTGCTGGTGAAGGCGATTCGGATAATCCGCATGATCCAGATGCGCCGCGTTTCGGTGCCGCCGACGGCCCGGTAGACGTCGAATGCGACCGACCGATGCTCGGATTCCTCGATGGCGTGCCACAGCAGCATCGATCGCACCTCGGTCGACCCCAGCAGGGCCTGGGCTCGCTCGTCGCTCAGCAGGAGCTCGGCCAGCACCGCGGTGAAATGTTCGAGGGCGGCCGTTGCGGCAAGGCAGGTCAGCGGCGACATCCGCCGCTCAACCCACGCGCTGTTCCGGTGGACCATTCGGTCGATCCGGCGGGTCGGATAGCCCATCTGGTGCAGGCGCTCGTTGAGTGCGCGGTGCTCGCGACCATGGGTGACCTCTTGACCGATGAACCCCTGAACCTGCGACTTCAATTCGGGATCGGTGATCTGGTCGGCAAAGTGCCGCACCGAACGCACGAAGAAGTCTTCGCCTTCGGGAAACACCGCCGACAGATGCGCGATGACGTGGCTCATCACCAGATCGCCGTCGACGAAATGCCTCTGGAGCGAACCCGTCGGGTAAGCGAATCGGATGCGGCGCGCACGCACCGCCGGCCGCGTAGCGGGGTAGGCGTCGTCGCTGGCGGTCATGTTGCCCCCTCGGGTTGCGAGTGCTCGTTTGGGTCAGTAGGAAGCAATGGGCGCACCATCGCCTTGAAGGCGTCCAGGACCTCTCCGGTGGCAAGTGCTTCGTAGCCGTCGATCAAGCGCGACACCGCCAAGCCGTTCATCAACGCAAAGACCATGTGGAGACCGATCTTCGGGTTCAGCGACGTATCGGCGGCGTCGCCGGCCGGGAAGAGTTGGGCATAAACACGCTCACAGGCGGCCGCGAACTCCCGGTCGGTGTCGATGACCGCGGACGCCAGATCCGGGTCGGTGCGGGCGGCCACCCACAGTTCATGCGCCGCGGTGAAAGTCGATCCGGAGAACATCGACCACAACAGGTCGATCGCCACGTCAAGCTTGTCCGCCGGAGGTTCCAGCCCGGCCATCAATACCCCGAACTCCTCGATGCGCCGATCCAGCGAGTATCTGATGGCGGCTGCGAGCAACTCGGACTTCGTCGGGAAATGCCCCTGGAGCGCACCCGCGGAGACCCCGGCCCGGCGGGCAACCTCGGTGGTCGTGGTCCCTTTGAACCCGACCTCCACCACGGCCTGCAACGTTGCATCCAGGACAGCGTGGCGTGTTGCGGCGGTCCGCTCGGCCTGCGTCCGCCGGGATCGGATTGGTGTCACGAGCCCACTATGGTCCCGAACAAATAAGTAGTCAATATTTATTTTTTCCATGGGACTGTGCCCCGATCCGGGCATGACGACCGGCACCAGCCGGGTACCGCCGGTGCTATGGCGTCAGGCGGAGCTCGCGGAGACTTCCCGGGTCGGGATCGCCGGATCGCCGTGCGCCAGCTTCAACCCCTCCCAGGGCAGGCTGTGCAGCCCGGCCGCCGCCCGCTCCCGCGACGCGGTCAGCGCCGCCGCGCCGGTAGCCGCCACCACGTCACCACCGCGCACCAGCGGAACGGTCAGCACCCGCGCCGACCCGTCCACCTGGGGCTGGTGGCCGGTGGGGTGCACCACCTCCTCGGTGATGGTGCCGCTGCGGAGGGAGACCCGCAGTGCCCGCTTGCGTCCACCCGGCGAGGCTTTATTGGCGCTGCGTTTGTGCACCGCCACCCCGTCCACCTCGACCAACTTGTAGACGAAGCCGGCGGTCGGTGCGCCCGAGCCGGTCACCAGCGCGGTGCCGACGCCGTAGCTGTCCACCGGCGCGGCCCGCAGCGCTGCGAGGGCGAACTCGTCGAGATCACCGGAGACGACGATCTTGGTGCCGGTCGCGCCCAGCCGGTCCAGCTGATCGCGGACTTGATGGGCCAACACCGCCAGTTCGCCGGAGTCGATGCGGACTGCGCCGAGCCCCGGCCCGGCCGCGTCCACGGCATTGGCCACGCCGTCGGTGACGTCGTAGGTGTCCACCAGCAGCGTGGTGTCCACACCCTGCGCGGCGACCTGGGCCCGGAACGCGGCCAGCTCATCCGGCGCGCCGGCAGAGCTGTGCAGCAAGGTGAAGGCGTGCGCGCTGGTGCCGAACACCGGCACACCGAAGCGGCGGTGGGCCTCCAGGTTGGACGTCCCGGCGAACCCGGCCAGGTACGCGGCCCTGGCTGCGGCGACGGCGGCCTGCTCGTGGGTGCGGCGCGAGCCCATGTCGATCAGCGGCCGGCCGTCGGCCGCGCTGACCATGCGGGCGGCAGCCGAGGCGATCGCGGTGTCGTGGTTGAAGATCGACAGTGCCAGGGTCTCGAGCACGACGCACTCGGCGAAGCTGCCGTGCACGCTGAGCACTGGGGAGCCGGGGAAGTACAACTCGCCCTCCGGATAGCCCTCGACCTCACCCTGGAAGCGGAAATCGTCCAGGAAACGCATCGTCTCTGAGTCCAGGAACTCTGACAGCAGACTCAGAGCGGTGTTGTCAAAGCCGAACCCGGTCAGCGCCTCCAGGAACCGGTCGGTGCCGGCGACCACCCCGTAGCGGCGGCCCCCGGGAAGTCGGCGGGCGAACAATTCAAAGGTCGTCGAGCGGTGCGCCGTGCCGTCGCGCAGCGCCGCGGCCAGCATGGTCAGCTCGTACTTATCGGTGAGCAGCCCGCCGGATCGAGCCGAGGAGTTCACCTGCCAACGGTATCGAGTGGACTCAAACCCACCTCGGCTCGGTATCCTGACCACTATGGCCACGTCAGCAGCGACGTCCACCCCGGTGAAGCCGCAGGGCACCGGCCAGCGGCACACCGACCCGGCCGAGGCAACGGACTCCCCGTGGGTGACCATCGTCTGGGACGACCCGGTCAACCTGATGACCTATGTGACCTACATCCTGCAGAAGCTGTTCGGTTACAGCGAGCCGCACGCCACCAAGTTGATGCTGCAGGTGCACAACGAGGGCAAGGCCGTGGTGTCTGCGGGCACCCGGGAGTCGATGGAGGTCGACGTGACCAAACTGCATGCCGCCGGGTTGTGGGCAACCATGCAGCAGGACCACTGAGACAGCAACCGAAGGGAACCAGGACCGCACCGTGCACAAGTGGAAGCGGGTTGAAACCGACGACGGGCCCCGCTTCCGGTCCGCGCTGGCGCTGCATGAAGCTGCCCTGCTCCGAAGGCTGGTGGACTCGATCATCGATATGCTCAACGTGCGTGAATCCGCCTCCCCGCCAGATGAACTCGAACAGATAACCGGGATAAGGACCGGCAACACCGCACCGCCGGGCGACGCCACCACGCGGCGGCTACTGCCGGATTTCTACCGCCCCGACGGCCACGACAAAGAATGCTCGTTCGACGCAGACGGCCTGAACGCGGCCCTGCGCAGCCTGCATGAGCCGACGATCATCGACGCGAAACGTGGCGCGGCCCTGCAGGTGTTGGACACGGTTCCGGAGCAGGGCGGCCGTATTGACCTGACCGAGGAGCAGGCGACTGCCTGGGTCGCGGCGGTCAACGACATCCGGCTCGCGCTGGGCACCATGCTGCAGATCGGCCCCGAGGGCCCCGATCAGCTGCCGGCCGACCATCCGATGGTCGGTCAGCTCCAGGTGTATCAGTGGCTGACGGTGCTGCAGGAATACCTTGTGGTCGCGTTGATGAGACGGCCCAGACGATGACCGGCACGGGCTCGATCGCCGATGTCGCCGGCATCCGGGTGGGCCATCACCAGCGGCTCGATCCGGATGCGACGCTCGGGTCCGGCTGGGCCACCGGGGTTACGGTCGTGCTGGCGCCACCCGAGACGGTCGGCGCCGTCGACAGCCGAGGCGGAGCACCGGGCAGCCGGGAGACCGACCTGCTGGATCCGGCCAACAGCGTGCGCTGGGTGGACGCGGTGGTGCTCTCCGGTGGCAGCGCCTACGGCCTGGCGGCCGCCGACGGCGTGATGACCTGGCTGGAGGAACAGGGTCGCGGTGTGGCGTTGGACGGCGGCGTGGTGCCGATCGTGCCGGCCGCTGTCATCTTCGACCTGCCGGTTGGCGGCTGGGATCGACGGCCCACAGCGGAATTCGGCTACGCCGCCGCTGTGGCGGCCGGCGGCCCCGACGGCGATAGCCCGAAGGTCGGCAGCGTCGGCGCCGGCGTCGGGGCACGTGCCGGAGTGTTCAAGGGCGGGGTCGGCACCGCGTCGGCCTCGCTGGATATCGGGGAGCACACGGTCACGGTGGGGGCGCTGGTGGTGGTCAACCCGACTGGCGAGGTCATCGACGCCACCACCGGGCTGCCGTGGTCGGCCCAATTCATCGAAGAATTCGGCTTGACGTGCCCGCCGTCGGAGCAGCTGGCGGTGCTCGCCGGGCTGGAGCCCAAATCCCTTGCGCTCAACACCACCATCGCGGTGGTGGCCACCGACGCCGCGCTGAGCCCGGCCGGGTGCCGACGGATGGCGATCGCCGCCCAGGACGGGCTGGCCCGCACCATCCGGCCCTCCCACACCCCGGTGGACGGCGACACGGTTTTCGCGTTGGCGACCGGAGCGGTCGAGGTCCCTCCCGTGCCGGGTACGCCCGCCGCGATGTCCCCGGAGACCGGGCTGGTCACGGTGGTGGGCGCCGCCGCGGCGGACTGTCTGGCCCGCGCGGTTCTGGTGAGTTTGCTGGCCGCCGATCCGGTGGCTGGAATACCGACCTACCGGGGCACGTTGCCGGGGGCATTCGCCAACAAGCCCACCGGGCACTGAGGGAAGGTCGTGACGTGTTGACGATTCGTGCCGACTTGGTCGACGCGATGGTCGCCCATGCCCGGGCCGACCATCCCGACGAGGCATGCGGGATATTGGCCGGCCCGGAGGGCTCTGACCGGCCGGAACGCCACATCACGATGATCAACGCCGAACGTTCACCCACCTTCTACCGCTTCGACTCGGCCGAGCAACTGCAGGTGTGGCGCGGGATGGAAAAGGCCGACGAGGTACCGGTGGTGATTTATCACTCGCACACCGCGACCGAGGCGTACCCGAGCCGCACCGACATCGCGCTGGCCGGCGAACCCGACGCACACTATGTGCTGGTGTCCACCCGCGACCCGGGCCGGCACGAACTGCGCAGCTATCGCATCGTCGACGGCGTCGTCACCGAAGAGCCCGTCACCATTGTTGAGAACTACAAAACCGAGGAGTCACCGTGACTGTCACCGTCTCTGTCCCCACCATCCTGCGGCCGCACACCGGCGGCGAAAAGCGCGTCCAAGCCGACGGCACCACCCTGGCCGCGGTGATCGGCCACCTGGAGGCCAACCATCCGGGGATCTCGGCACGCCTGCTCGATGACGGCAAGCTGCACCGCTTCGTCAACATCTACGTCAACGACGAGGATGTGCGGTTCTCCGGGGGGATGGACACGACGGTCAGCGACGGCGACTCGGTCACGATCCTGCCCGCTGTGGCGGGCGGATAGGGGCCGGCCCGCATGACCCGCTGCGACGATGCTGTGGGGGTACCCCAGCCGCGCAGCGGCGAGGGGGACATAGCGATGAGGAGGAGCAGCGCTAATGGCACGGTATGACTCGCTGCTTGCGGCGCTGGGCAACACCCCGCTGGTCGGGTTGCAGCGGCTGTCGCCGCGATGGGACGTCTCGGTTGATTTGAATCCCCCGGTCCCGCACGTGCGGTTGTGGGCCAAACTCGAGGACCGCAACCCCACCGGGTCGATCAAGGATCGCCCGGCGCTGCGGATGATCGAGCAGGCCGAGGCTGACGGGGTGCTGACACCCGGAGCCACCATCTTGGAACCCACCAGCGGCAACACCGGCATCTCGCTGGCGATGGCCGCACGGCTCAAGGGTTACCGAATGATCTGCGTGATGCCGGAGAACACCTCGATCGAACGGCGCCAGATCCTCGAGCTTTACGGCGCGCAGATCATCTCCTCGCCGGCCGAGGGCGGGTCCAACACCGCGGTGGCCACCGCCAAGCAACTCGCCGCCGGGAACCCGGACTGGGTGATGCTCTACCAGTACGGCAACCCCGCCAACACCGACGCGCACTACCTGGGCACCGGCCCGGAGTTGCTGGCCGACCTGCCCGAGATCACCCACTTCGTCGCCGGCCTGGGCACCACCGGAACCCTGATGGGCACCGGACGATTCCTGCGCGAGAACGTGCCCGACGTGCAGATCGTCGCCGCCGAGCCCCGCTACGGCGAGGGCGTCTACGCGCTGCGCACCATCGATGAGGGATTTGTGCCGGAGCTCTATGATCCGACGGTGCTGACCACCCGGTTCTCGGTCGGGTCGGCCGATGCGGTGCGCCGTACCCGGGAGCTGATCGACGCCGAAGGCATCTTCGCCGGCATCTCCACCGGTGCTGTGTTGCATGCCGCGCTGGGCATGGCCGCCAAGGCGGTGAAGGCCGGCACCCGCGCCGACATCGCCTTCGTGGTGGCCGATGCCGGCTGGAAATATCTGTCCACCGGCGCCTATGCCGGCACCCTCGACGAGGCCGAGGACGCGCTGGAAGGACAGCTGTGGGCATGACCCCCCCGGCCGGTGCGGCGCCGCGGCCCGAAGAGAAGCCCGCCTGGCGCACCGGCGGGGCCACCGTCGTCGGATTCGTCGCGTTGCTCTACCTCGTCGAGGCCCTGGATCAGTTCGGCGGCCACCGGCTGGATGGCAACGGCATCCGGCCACTGGAGACCGACGGCCTCTGGGGGGTGCTGTTCGCGCCGCTGCTGCACGCGAACTGGGGGCATCTGCTGGCTAACACCGGACCCACGCTGGTGCTGGGCTTCCTGGTGGCGCTGGCCGGACTGTCCCGGTTCCTGCTGGCCACTGCGATCGTGTGGATCGTCGGCGGGCTGGGCACCTGGCTGATCGGCAACGTCGGGTCGTCGTGCGGACCGACCGACCACATCGGCGCTTCCGGCCTGATCTTCGGCTGGTTGGCCTTCCTGGTGGTGTCGGGGCTGTTCACCCGCAGCATCTGGCAGATCCTGGTCGGGATCGTGGTGTTGGTGCTCTACGGCGGGATTCTGTGGGGAATGGTTCCAGCGTTCGGGATAGGCACTGTCTGTGGCGGAGTGTCCTGGCAGGGGCACCTGTGCGGTGCCCTCGCGGGGGTACTGGCCGCCTACCTGCTGTCAGGCCCCGAGCGCAAAGCCCGTGAACGTCGTCGGGCGGTATCGGCATGAGCCCGATCGGAATCTTCGACTCCGGTGTCGGGGGGCTGACCGTCGCACGCTCGATCATCGACCAGCTGCCCGACGAGGACATCATCTACGTCGGCGACACCGGCAACGGACCGTACGGCCCGCTGACCATCCCCGAGGTTCGGGCGCACGCCCTGGCCATCGGCGACGACCTGGTGGACCGCGGCGTGAAGGCATTGGTGATCGCCTGCAACACCGCGTCGGCGGCGTGCCTGCGTGACGCCCGCGAACGCTACGACGTACCTGTCGTCGAGGTGATCCTGCCGGCGGTGCGCCGCGCGGTGGCCACCACCCGCAACGGCCGTATCGGGGTCATCGGGACGCAGGCGACCATCGACAGCCACGCCTACCAGGACGCGTTCGCCGCCGCCCGCGACACCGAGATCGCCGCGGTGGCCTGCCCGCGCTTCGTCGACTTCGTCGAGCGCGGCATCACCAGCGGCCGGCAGGTGTTGGGGCTGGCCGAGGGATACCTGGAGCCGCTGCAGCGTGCCGGGGTCGACACCCTGGTGCTGGGCTGCACCCACTATCCGCTGCTGTCGGGGTTGATCCAGCTGGCGATGGGCGAACAGGTGACGCTGGTGTCCAGCGCGGAGGAGACCACCAAGGAGCTGCTGCGAGTGCTCACCGAACTCGACCTGCTCAGCCCGCACGAGACCGCCCCGGCGACGCGGGTGTTCGAGGCCACCGGCGACCCGGAGGCGTTCGCCGAATTGGCCACCCGATTTCTGGGTCCGGCCATCACAGGCGTCGGAGCCGTCCGGCGGCACGCGTCCTCGCGTTAGCGGGCACCGTGATTTCGGTGACGAATAGCGCGCAATGCGCCCGTGTCTTGGCCATGGTCGCGGTGAACATGGCACAGTAGTGAACGTGCGACTGACCGTACTCGGCTGCTCCGGCAGTGTGGTGGGACCGGACTCGCCGGCATCGGGTTACCTGCTGCAGGCTCCGGACTCTCCACCGCTGGTCATCGACTTCGGGGGCGGAGTGCTCGGCGCACTGCAACGCCATGTCGATCCCGGTTCGGTGCATGTGCTGTTGTCGCACCTGCATGCCGACCACTGTCTGGATCTGCCGGGCCTGTTCGTCTGGCGCCGCTACCACCCGTCGGTGGCCACCAAGCCGTTCGGCAAGGGCTTGCTGTACGGACCCAGTGACACCTGGTCGCGGATGGGCGCCGCGTCCTCGCCCTACGGTGGCGAGATCGACGACATCACCGATATCTTCGACGTCCACACCTGGATCGACGGCGAGCCGGTCGAGTTCGGAACGTTGAGCGTGCAGCCCAGGATGGTGTGTCACCCGACCGAGTCGTTCGGGATGCGGATCACCGACCGGTCCGGCGCGACGCTGGTCTACAGCGGTGACACCGGCTACTGCGACGCGGTGATCGAGCTGGCCCGGGACGCTGATGTGTTCTTGTGCGAAGCGTCCTGGACCCACGATCCGAATCGCCCGCCGAATCTGCATCTGTCCGGCACCGAGGCGGGGCGCGCGGCCGCCGCCGCCGGGGTCGGCCAACTGCTGATCACCCACATCCCGCCCTGGACGTCGCGCGAGGACGTCATCGGCGAGGCCAAAGCCGAGTTCCACGGGCCGGTGCACGCGGTCGCGTGCGACGAAGAGTTCGAGATCCGGCGGTCCTGACCCGCTGCGATCACCGCTAGGGTTGGTCGCGTGTCCAAACGAGAAGACGGTCGCGACGACGACGAGCTGCGCCCGGTCATCATCACCCGCGGATTCACCGCGAACCCCGCCGGGTCGGTGCTGGTCGAATTCGGCAACACCCGGGTCATGTGCACGGCCAGCGTCACCGAGGGCGTTCCGCGCTGGCGGAAAGGCTCCGGGCGCGGTTGGCTGACCGCCGAGTACGCCATGCTGCCCGCCGCCACGCACACCCGCTCGGACCGCGAGTCGGTCAAGGGCCGGGTCGGCGGGCGCACCCAGGAGATCAGTCGGCTGGTCGGTCGCTCGCTGCGCGCCTGCATCGACTTGGCGGCGCTGGGGGAGAACACCATCGCGATCGACTGTGATGTGCTGCAGGCCGATGGCGGCACCCGCACGGCGGCGGTCACCGGCGCCTATGTGGCGCTCGCCGACGCGGTCACCTACCTGGCGGCCGCCGGAAAGCTGTCGGACCCGCGGCCGCTGTCGTGCGCGATCTCGGCCGTCAGCGTCGGCGTCGTCGACGGCCGGGTCCGTGTCGACCTCCCATACGAAGAGGACTCCCGCGCCGAGGTAGACATGAACATCGTCGCCACCGACACCGGAACCTTGGTGGAGATCCAGGGCACCGGCGAGGGGGCGACGTTCCCGCGCTCGACATTGGACAAGATGCTCGACAAGGCCCTGGCCGCCCGCGAGAAGTTGTTCGTGGTGCAGCGCGAAGCGCTGGCATTGCCGTATCCGGGGGTGCTGCCGGAGGGGCCGACCCCGAAGAAAGCGTTCGGCAGCTGATCGAACTGCTGGTGGCCAGCCGCAACCGCAAGAAGCTGGCCGAACTGAGCCGGGTGCTGGAGCACGCCGGAGTAGCGGGCGTGCAGCTGGTCTCGCTCGATGACGTGGCACCGTATCCCGAAGCGCCCGAGACCGGCGTCACCTTCGAGGACAACGCCCTGGCCAAAGCGCGCGACGGCTATACCGCAACCGGATTGCCTTGTGTCGCCGATGATTCCGGGCTAACCGTCGCCGCGCTCAACGGCATGCCGGGGGTGCTGTCGGCACGCTGGTCGGGCCGGCACGGCGACGACGCGGCCAACACCGCCCTGCTGCTGGCCCAGCTGCGCGATGTTCCCGACGGCCGGCGCGGGGCGGCGTTCGTGTCGGCGTGCGCGCTGGTCTGGGGGACCCGAGCCGATCACGAGGTAGTGGTGCGCGGCGAGTGGGCGGGCAGCATCGCCCGAGAAACGCACGACGGGGGCGGATTCGGCTACGACCCGGTGTTCGTCCCGGCCGGTACCGACCGCACCGCCGCGCAGCTGACCCCGGAAGAGAAGGACGCCGAGTCGCACCGCGGTCGCGCGCTGGCGCTGCTATTGCCGGCCCTGCGTTCATTGGTCTGACCCGACGAACGTGAACCCAGCGTCACGTTCGGCGCGGGGCATTGGACTACATGCCGAACTGGGCCTTGATGTTTCGGGTCTGGAAGTGTTCGACGATGATGCCGAGCAGCGGAATGGTTCCGGCAAGCAGCACCCCGATGGTCTTGCCGAGTGGCCAGCGGACCTTGACCGCCAGGTTGAAAGTGGCCAGCAGATAGGCGAAATACACCCAGCCGTGCACCATGCCGATCCAGGTCGGCGGATTGTCCACCTTGACCACGTAGCGGACCACGATCTCGTAGCACAGTGCGATCAGCCAGATACCCGTTGCCCAGGCCAGCACCCGGTACGGCACGAGTGCGCTGCGGATCTTCTCGGCGGGAGCGGATGCGGCGGGTGTCTCGGTCATGCGGGCTTCCTGTTCTGTCGTTCGTTCTCGGTGAGCTCGGCCAGGTAGGCGTTGTAGTCCCGCATCACGGGGTCATCGGTGGGTGCGGCGGCCGCGGCGGGCCGCTCCGGCAACAGCCCGGCCGGTATCTCGGTCACCGTATCGGCTGGGTGCAGCTCTGGCGGCACTTCTTCGTAGCGGACGAATTTGCGGTAGGCGTACACGCAGAACCAGGCGAACAGCGGCCACTGCAGCGCGTAGCCCAGGTTCTGGAAACTGCCGTTGACCTCTTGGAACCGGCTCCACTGCCACCAGCCCAACGCCAGGCAAGCGCTGGCGGCGACAATCACCAGCACAACCAGTGCAGGTCTCCGACGCCGTGTAGTGGACACCCCCCGACGGTACCGCGCCGTGGCGGGAGCGCCGTCAGGTCTTCGGGCTGACGAACTCGTCATGCCGTGCCGTGGCGGCTTTCCCCGGTAGGCGGCGATCTCGTACTTACTGTTCCGAGTCCACGGAATTTGAAAGTGATCCAGCGCCGTGCAGAACAGGCCGCGGATGAATTCTGTCTGGTTGACGAGGACCTCTTGCCACGGTTCGAGCCGGATCGACCGACCGGTGGTGCTTCTTGCCCGGGCCACGCTGGGGGAAGAGGCAGGGCCAGTGTTTGGAGTACAGCGACACCTTGACGCAGTTGTTGACACGAAGCAGCACCGCTGTGGTGCCCCAATATCACGGCGTTGATCGCCTCTGGACAGCGGTCGATGATCCCCGGGTATTTGCCGTCGAGGACGATCCGGAGACGCGATGTTCGAGGAAGGTAGGACAGAGAAATGGTGGTGAGGCGCTGCACGGTAGTGAATTCGACGGCTGATCGCACGCTTACCTCCGGGATGGTCACACAGTAGGAGGCACCACGGACCCTTTCGTCGTTCCATGGGGGCTAGACTGAGCGCTCTTGCGGGCGTGGCGAAATGGCATACGCGCGGGCTTTAGGTGCCCGTGCTCGAAAGAGCGTGAGGGTTCGAGTCCCTCCGCCCGCACAAAGCTGAATCGTCATACCGGCAGGCAGGCGATCCCTTGCCTGTTTGCGGTACGAACTCCGATGAGCACCGTGCCCAAATTTCGCCTACAAGCGTGGATTCGGCACCAAGCGCGGGCCCACCTGTTCCTGGCCACCACGGCGGTGAGCAAGGCGAGGGCAAGTACGTCGCCCCGTCCCTGGGCCGGAATGCCGTCGTCGGGTTGTACCCGGCATAGCTGGAGCGCAAGAAGACAGCCGCCAAGCGAAGAAACACGTTGCGGCCTTGAAGATTTCGATGGCCTGTTCCAGCTCGGCGTCGCGATGTTTCAACTCCCGGATCTCCGCGGCGGCCTCGCTAGTGACGCCATCACGCTGACCGTCGTCGATCTGCTGGCGGCGGATCCAGCTCCGCAGTGTCTCGGCGGTCATTCCCAGCCGTTTGGGCACCGCGGTGATCGCCGGCCCATTCACGGGGATGGCCGTCGCGATGCTCCAGCACCAAAGGGACCGCCTTGGCCCGCGTCTCCGGGTCGTACTTGCTCGGCATGAAATGCGCCAACCCAGGACACATCAAGGTGTGCACTAGCGCGGGATGGTTCAGCATTGGGCTTGGATAGCAACGCGGTCTCACAGGTTCGGCAATCCGAGCTGGTCGATCAGGCCGTCCACTGCAGCCCGTGCTGTGCTGTCCGAGGTGTGCCCGTAGACGTCGCCGGTAATGGGTGATGGAGGAGTGCCCTAGTAGGTCGGCTACGGCCTTGATGTGTACTCCCGACTCCAGCCAGGCCACCGCCGCGCGGTGCCGCAAGGTGTGCACGCCGAGATCGGCGATATCGGCCTTCTGTGCTGCGATCTGGATGGTCCGCAGAATGTTTCGCGGATCGACCCGGCGTACCGGACTCGGTCACGAACACAGGCCCTGTTCACTCCACCGAACTCTTGCCGCCACCGTTCGGTCTCCCGGTCAGCGCAGTATGCACGCAGATTGGCCACCAGCGGGGTAACGACCGGGACCGACCTCCGAGACTGGTCGGTCTTGGGTTCAGAGATGGTCAGCCTGCCAGCCACCCTGTTGAGAGTGCCGCGCACCACGAGCATTCCCGTGTCGAGGTCGATGTCGGACCAGCGGAAAGCTAGGAACAGACCTGGGGTGCTTCAAGGCACGAGCCGTCAGCCAACTCGAAACCCTCGGGTACCGGGCCACCCTGGAACCACTCACCCACACCGAGTAACCCACCAACCAGCCGGGTCGGCCGTGGGGTCACCTAACTTTCGGGTCCGCCCGGGCAATTCCTGATAGTTCGCGTGTTTCGTTGACAGCCTCCGCTGAAGCGCGTAACTTATTGAATTCTAAGCATGTGACAGGCAACACACTCGGCTCCAGACCTCGGTCGAGCGAATCTCGTCCTAACGAATTCGCCGCGAGGAAAGAGCAAACCGATGACTGTTAAGCGCCAAATCCAGGGCAACCGCCGCTCACACAACGCCAAGGCGCGCCGCCGTGGTGGTGAGGTGATTGGTGCCGCTTCGGTTGTGGGGGCGTTTTTTGCGTTCGCGATGACCCCGTTAGCCACGCCGCCCGCGCGGGCTGATTTCATCGATGATCTTTTCGACCCGAGTCTTTGGGGCAGCTTGTTCGATCCCAGCAGTTTGGGCAATCTTGATGTTCAGCTTCCTGGTGGTGATGAGGCGATCGCGGGTGCTCTTGCGTCGAGTTCGACCGTCGACCCGCAGGTGTTGTTCGGTGGTCCCACCGACTCGCTGTTGGGGGCCAGCGGGTTGGCGGTAGCTGATTCGAACCCCCTAGCCGATGCGTTCCAGAGTTTCTATCTGCCGATTCACACGGCGCTGGAGGCCTGGATCGCCAGCCCGCTCGGTATGCAGGTCGACGGCTTCCTCAATTCGCTGGTTCCGGCGTCAATGCTCGGGAACTTTTGTGGCTTGATCTGCGATGGCGCCAGCGGCACTGAGGCCAACCCCGATGGCGAATGGGGCGGGTCGTTCTTCGTTGACGGTGGCGACGGCTGGAATAGCACCGAGGCCGGTGTGGCCGGTGGTAACGGCGGGGATGCCGGGGGGATCGGCAACGGCGGTGACGGTGG
>JBDTEP010000100.1:0-9367 GCA_039922455.1 Mycobacterium sp.
CGTAGCCGGGATCCTCGGCGTGCACGAAGGCGATCTGGCGCTCGGTGTCCAGCGCATCGACCAGGAAACTCTCGCCCTGGTGCAGATACACGGCGCCGGTGTGCACCGTGGCCGGCGCCCGGCCAGCGTCGACGCTGCCCAGCAGTCGGCCGGTGTCGGCTTCGATGATCGCCACCTGCCCGCCGGCCGATCCCCGGAGGTCCACCGCCGGATGCGGGTCCAGTCCGGGCGCCGGGAAGTACCTGTCGGACCGCCGCCGCAGCGTCCCGTCGGCGACCAGGGCGTCCGCGACCTGCTCGGCGCCCAATTGCCGCACCTCCGCCGTCGTCAGCGGCAGTTCGGTGGCCGCGCACAGCAGCTGCGGACCCAGTACGTAGGGATTGACCGGGTCGATCACCACCTGCTCGATCGGTTTGTCCAGCAGCGCGGCGGGGTGATGGACCAGGTAGGTATCCAGCGGGTCGTCGCGGGCGATCAGCACGATCAAAGCGGTCTGACCGCGCCGGCCCGACCGGCCGGCCTGCTGCCAGAACGAGGTCACCGTGCCGGGGAAACCGGCCATCACCACCGCGTCCAGCCCGGCAATGTCCACCCCGAGCTCCAATGCGTTGGTGGTGGCCAGGCCGTACAACTGGCCGTCGGTCAGCGCACGTTCCAGGGCGCGGCGATCCTCGGCCAGATAACCGGCACGGTAGGACGCGACCTTGTCGACCAGTGCCGGGGCGACCGATTCCAGCCGGCTGCGGGCCGCCAGCGCGGTGAGTTCGGCGCCACGGCGCGACCGGACGAAGGTCAGGGTGCGCGCACCCTCGGCGATCAGGTCGGCCATCACACGGGCCGCCTCGGCACCGGCGCCGCGCCGCACCGGGGCGCCGTTCTCGCCGGTCACGTCGGTGCGCAAGGCGGGCTCCCACAACGCCACCGTCCGGGCGCCGTGCGGTGAGCCGTCCTCGGTGACCTCAGAGACCGGTTGGCCGATCAGTGCTGACGCGCTGGCACCCGGTGCGGCGGTGGTGGCACTGGCGAAGATCACCGTGGGCCCCGGGACCGATGGTGCCGCGTAACGCGTGCACAACCGCAGCAGCCGCCGCAGCACCATTGCCACATGCGAACCGAAAACCCCTCGGTAGTAGTGGCATTCGTCGACTATCACGAAGCGCAGCCCGCGCAGGAAAACCGCCCAACGGGCATGGTTGCGCAGCATCGACAGATGAATCATGTCCGGGTTGGAGAACACCCAGCGGGACCGTTCCCGGGCGAACCGGCGGATCTCGCTCGGGCTGTCGCCGTCGTAGGCGGTCGGCGCCACGGCGCCTGCTGTACCCGCTGTGCCATCCAGCCGCGGTACCGCCACGGTCAGCGCGTGTGCGGTGCGCAACTGGTCGTGGCCCAGCGCCTTCGTCGGCGAGAGGTACAGCACCCGGGCGCGCGGATCGGCGGCCAGGACGCTCAGCGCCGGAAGCTGGTAGGCCAGCGATTTTCCCGACGCCGTGCCGGTGCTGATCACCACGTGACGGCCGGTGTGAGCCAGTTCGGCGGCGGCCAGCTGATGCGACCAGGGTGTCTCAATCCCGCGTCCGGTGAAGGCGCCGATCACGTCCGGTTCGGCCCAGTCCGGCCAGGCGCCGGCCCGTCCCGCACACGCCGGCAGGTCGGCGACGTGACGCAGCGGATCTTCGCCGGGTTCGGCTCCGGCGAGGGCGACGGCCAGCAAATCACCACCGAAATTCGCCGTCATTCGCCCGTCCCTTTCCGCCTGGATACCAGCCCGCCGCCGTATTGTTCACCCTCCGGCCGACGATTCGGGTACCGCAGTCTGTCCTCAACGCGACGAACATGGTTGACTGGTGGACGGTCGTAGCTTCTGCGTTCGTGTCAAACCTTCGCAGAATCTCTAGTTACGCCCGCGGTTCCCACAGGGAGTGGTCGATGCGAGCATCGATTGCACCCATCACGGTACGGCGGTCGGGACAGGCCCGGGGCACCGAAAGTCGGGGCCCCGAGCGACGGTGCGCCGCACCGAGCAAGAAGAGTAAGGAAATATCGACAAATGCCACAGGGAACTGTGAAGTGGTTCAACGCAGAGAAGGGCTTCGGCTTCATCGCACCCGAAGATGGTTCGGCGGACGTGTTTGTCCACTACACCGAGATTCAGGGGTCCGGCTTTCGTACCCTTGAGGAGAACCAGCGGGTGGAGTTCGAGGTCGGGCAGAGCCCTAAGGGCCCTCAGGCCACGGGCGTTCGCGCCGTCTGAGCAACAGGATTTGACGACACCCCCCGGGCAGCTCCCGATAACGGAGCACCACCGGGGGGTTTCGTTTAGGGCGGCTGAGACCGCCCTGGGCTCCGCCAGCTGGCGGACCGGCTTACTGTCAGTGACGTGAGCCAGCTTTCCTTCTTCTCGGCAGAGTCGGTGCCGCCTAGCGTCGCCGACCTCACCGGGGTGCTGGCGGGCCCGGGGCAGATCATCGTGGCGGGTGACGGGGCGCGCCTGTCGGTCGTCGTTGATCAGCAGTGGCGGGCCGTCGCGCTGGCCGAGCTGATCAGCGATGCCGGTCTGCTGCCGCAGATCACCCGAACCGAGGAAAACACCCCACTGGTGCGTACCGAGGTGGATCCGAGACTGCGACCGCTGGCCGATCAATGGACTCGCGGAGCGGTGAAGACCGTGCCGCCGCAATGGCTGCCGGGTCCGCGTGAACTGCGGGCGTGGACCCTCGCGGCGGGGTCCACGGACGCCGACCGATACCTGCTGGGTCTGGACCCGCATGCGCCGGATACCTTCGCGCCGCTGGCCTCGGCCATGATGCGGGTGGGGATCGCACCAACCTTGATCGGCACCCGCGGCAACCATCCGGCGTTGCGGATCGCCGGTCGTCGCAGGCTGTCGCGGCTGGTGGAAAACGTCGGGGAATCACCAGCCGATCCCGCGGCGTTGGCCCAATGGCCGCGTGTCGGAGCGCCCATCCCGGGCCAACGAGGTGAACTTTGAGACAATGCATCGCCGAACGCCGGTTTGCGTCGGCACGGCCGTGAGTGCGAGATTGATCAGGTGTCCACCTGCGGCGTGACCTGCTGGTGCGGACAGAAGTGGAGCGTAAGCGCAGTTGGCTGACCACGGCCGCAACGGCGGCGATAATTCACCAGTGCGGCGACTCGTCATAGTCGAGTCGCCCACCAAGGCACGAAAAATTGCCGGTTACCTGGGCAGTAACTACGTCGTGGAGTCCTCCCGCGGGCACATCCGGGACCTGCCGCGCAACGCCGCCGACGTGCCGGCGAAGTACAAAACCGAACCGTGGGCGCGACTCGGCGTCAACGTCGACGCCGACTTCGAGCCGCTCTACATCGTCAGTCCGGACAAGAAGAGCACCGTCACCGAACTCAAGGGCCTGCTCAAAGATGTCGACGAGCTTTATCTGGCCACCGATGGTGACCGGGAGGGTGAGGCGATCGCCTGGCACCTGCTGGAGACCCTGAAGCCACGCGTCCCGGTCAAGCGGATGGTGTTCCACGAGATCACCGAGTCGGCGATCCGCAACGCCGCCGAGAATCCCCGTGACCTGGATATCGACCTGGTGGACGCGCAGGAGACCCGGCGCGTCCTGGACCGGCTGTACGGGTACGAGGTCAGTCCGGTGCTGTGGAAGAAGGTCGCGCCGAAGCTGTCGGCGGGCCGGGTGCAGTCGGTGGCCACCCGCATCATCGTGCAGCGCGAACGCGAGCGGATGGCGTTCCGCAGTGGCTCCTACTGGGACGTGGTCGCCCAACTGGACGCCAGCGTCTCCGACCCGGCGGCATCCCCGCCCATCTTCACCGCCCGACTGGTCGTCGTCGACGACCTGCGGGTGGCCAGCGGCCGCGACTTCGACTCGCTGGGAGCGGTGAAAAAGCCCGCCGAGGTGAGGGTGCTCGACGAGGCCGCGGCCACCGCGCTGGCGACCGGGCTGCACGGCGCGTCGCTGTCGGTGACCTCGGTGGAGGAGAAGCCCTACACCCGGCGGCCCTACGCGCCGTTCATGACTTCGACGCTGCAGCAGGAAGCCGGCCGCAAGCTGCGGTTCTCCGCCGAACGGACGATGAGCATCGCCCAGCGGCTCTACGAGAACGGCTACATCACCTACATGCGTACCGACTCGACGACTTTGTCGGCCAGCGCCATTGATGCGGCCCGCACGCAGGCCCGTCAGCTCTACGGCGAGGAGTACGTGTCGCCGTCGCCGCGGCAGTACACCCGCAAGGTCAAGAACGCCCAGGAAGCCCACGAGGCGATCCGGCCGGCCGGTGAGACGTTCGCCACACCCGACGCGGTGCGCAACGAGCTGGGCAGCGACGAGTTCCGGCTCTATGAGCTGATCTGGCAGCGCACCGTCGCCTCGCAGATGGCCGATGCCCGCGGCACCACGCTGAGCCTGCGGATCGGCGGCCAATCCGGGAATCAGCAGGTGACGTTCGCCGCCAGTGGCCGAACCATCACGTTCGCCGGGTTCCTCAAGGCTTACGTGGAGACCGTCGACGAACAGGCCGGTGGTGAAGCCGACGACGCCGAGCGCCGGCTGCCGCAGCTGACCCAGGGTCAGCGGGTGGATGCCGCCGGGCTGACCCCGGACGGGCACTCCACCAACCCGCCGGCTCGTTACACCGAGGCGTCGCTGGTCAAGTCACTCGAAGAGCTGGGTATCGGGCGACCCTCGACGTACTCGTCGATCATCAAGACCGTCCAGGACCGCGGCTACGTCTACAAGAAGGGCAGCGCGCTGGTCCCGTCCTGGGTGGCGTTCGCGGTCATCGGGCTGCTGGAGCGGCATTTCGGTCGGCTGGTGGACTATGACTTCACCGCGGCGATGGAGGACGAGCTCGACGCGATCGCCGGCGGCCGGCAGAGCCGGACCAACTGGCTGAACAACTTCTACTTCGGTGGCGACTACGGGGTGGAGGACTCGATCGCCCGAGCCGGCGGGTTGAAGAAGCTGGTCGGGGTGAATCTGGAGGGCATCGACGCCCGGGAGATCAACTCCATCAGGTTGTTCGACGATGTCGAAGGCCGGCCGGTCTATGTCCGAGTCGGCAAGAACGGACCGTACCTGGAACGCATGGTCACCGGCGACGACGGCGATCCGACCCCGCAGCGGGCCAACCTCGACGATTCGCTACCGCCCGACGAACTGACCCTGGAGATGGCCGAGGAACGCTTCGCCACCCCGCAGGAGGGCCGGCCGCTCGGCATCGACCCGGCCACCGGGCACGAGATCGTCGCCAAGGACGGCCGGTACGGCCCGTACGTCACCGAAGTCCTGCCGCCGCCACCGCCGGACGACGACTCCGGTGTGACGGCCAAGAAGGGTAAGAAGCCGACCGGGCCCAAACCGCGCACCGGTTCACTGCTGCGCAGCATGGACCTGCAGACGGTCACCCTCGACGACGCGCTCAAGCTGCTGTCGTTGCCGCGGGTGGTCGGCGCCGACCCGGCCTCCGGTGACGAGATCACCGCCCAGAACGGCCGCTACGGGCCGTATCTGAAGAAGGGCACCGATTCCCGGTCGCTGGCCACCGAGGAGCAGATCTTCGACATCACCCTCGAAGATGCACTCAAGATCTACGCCGAGCCGAAACGCCGCGGCCGCCAAGCGGCTTCGTCCCCGCCGCTGCGCGAATTGGGCGCGGATGCGATCACCGGGAAACCGATGGTGATCAAGGACGGTCGATTCGGGCCGTACGTGACCGACGGCGAGACCAACGCCAGCCTGCGCAAGGGCGACGAGGTGGCTTCGATCACCGACGAACGTGCTGCGGAGCTGCTCGCGGACCGGCGGGCGAAGGGGCCGGTCAAAAAGGTCGCGAAGAAGGCCCCGGCAAAGAAGACTCCGGCGAAGAAGGCCGCGGCGAAGAAGGCCACCAGCCGCTGATTCAGCCGCTCTCGGTTGAAACAGTCTTGACCACAGCAAGATTCAACGGCCGTGCCAGCTGCGTGGAGGCGGTGCGTCCGCGCAGCTCGACGATCTCGCCGACCTCCCAGCACAGGGCTTCGGCGTCGACGGCGCCGCTGACCGTGACCGCTGAGGCCAGCACGTGGCGGTCCTCCAGCTTGGCCAGCTCCGTCAGCCGGGCGGCCTCGTTGACCGGGTCGCCGATCACGGTGTACTCGAAGCGGGCCCGGGCCCCGATGTGGCCGGCAATGGCGCGCCCGGTCGACACCCCGATACCGAACTCCTCGGATCCGAGCACCGGCAGTAGCTCGTCATGCAGTTCGCGGGCCGCCGCCAGCGCCGCGCTCGAGGCGTCGGGGTGCTCGATCGGCGCGCCGAAGATCGCCAGTGCGGCGTCACCCTGGAACTTGTTGACGAAACCGCCGTGGCGCCCGACGGCGTCGACCACCACCTGGAAGAACTCATTGAGCAGGTTGACCACTTCGCTGGGCGGCCGCGTTGCGGCGAGCTGGGTGGAGCCCACCAGGTCGACGAAGAGCACCGCGACGTCGCGTTCCTGGCCGCCCAGCTCGGTGCCGCGCTCCAGTGCGCGCCGGGCCACATCCTCGCCGACGTAGCGGCCGAACAGGTCGCGGAGCCGCTGCCGCTCGGCCAGATCACGCACCATGTCGTTGAAGCCGGCCTGCAGCAGACCGAGCTCGCTGGCGTCGTAGATCTGCATGTGGGCGTTGTAGTTGCCGCGTTGTACCTCGCCGAGCGCCCAGCGCAACTGGCGCAGCGGGTCGGCGATCGACATCGACACCAGGACAGTGCCGGACAATCCGATGACCAGCGCGGCCAGCGCCATCAACAGGATCGGGGTGAACAACTTATCTGGGGAGGCGTTGATCAGCGACGTCTTGCCAGCCACCACCGACATCACGATCGCCAGCAGGGGCACCCCGGTCGACAGCAGCCAGGTCAACAGCTGACGCAAAATGACCCCGGGCGCCCGCAGGTTCTCCGGCACCCCGCCACGCAGCGCCGCGACGGCCACCGGCCGCAGCACCCGTTCGGACTGCAGATATCCGATGATGGCGGTGGCCGCGGCGCCGAGCGCGGTGGCGGTCACCACCACGGGCACGACGTCATGTGCCACCGGCCAGCTGATGATGACGAACACCACCCCGCCCACCGTCCAGTAGCCGATGCTGATCAGCGACCGGTAGAACGGCATCCGCAACGCGCGGGACCGGGCCAGTTCGGTGGCTTCCGAGTCGGAGCCGGTGTCGTTGGCCAACCATGCTTCCCGGCGTTGCCAGCGGAACACCGGCATCAGCAACGAGGTGCTCACCGTGAAGCCGAAGCAGAACAGGCACAGCAGGGTGATGCTGAAGAACGCCAGGTTGGCGTGCGGCAGGTCCTGCAGGTTGATCCGGTCCTCTTCAGGCAGGCCGAAACGCAGGAAGCCGAACACGAACAGCGAACCGATGATGTCGGCCTGCAACATGCTCAGCGTGAACACCGGCCACGGCGTTCTTACCACCCACCGGACGAATCGGCTGATCCGCCCGCCCAGGGTCGTGGTGCTCACCAGGACACCGTATCCGGCGGGCGGACAAAGCCGGAGTCCCAACGTCCCCTGAACCCACTAATGTGGCCGGTGATGTCCGGGGTTTTCGCACGATTGGTGGGCCAGCAGGCGGTGGAAGCCGAGCTGCTGGCTGCCGCGCGGGCGGCCCGACATGATTCAGCTCACAGTGCGATGACCGCGGGCGGCATGTCGCACGCCTGGCTGATCACCGGCCCGCCGGGCTCGGGTCGGTCAATCGCGGCGCTGTGCTTCGCGGCGGCGCTACAGTGCACCGCCGACGACGCCGACGGCGGGCCCGGTTGCGGGCAGTGTCGGGCCTGCACCACGGCGATGGCCGGAACACACGCGGATGTGCGGCGGGTCGTGCCGGAGGGGCTGTCCATCGGAGTCGACGAGATGCGGGCCACCGTGCAGATGGCGTCCCGGCGGCCCGGTACCGGCCGGTGGCAGATCGTCGTCATCGAGGACGCCGACCGGCTGACCGAGGGCGCTGCCAACGCCCTGCTGAAGGTCGTCGAGGAGCCGCCGCCGTCGACGGTCTTCCTGCTGTGCGCCCCGTCGGTCGACCCGGAGGACATCGCGATCACGTTGCGGTCCCGATGCCGGCACTTGGCGTTGGTCACGCCGCCGCCGGCGGCGATCGCTCAGGTGTTGATCGATACCGACGGCATCGACACCGACACGGCCGCCTGGGCGGCCGCGGTCAGCGGCGGCCACGTCGGGCGAGCCCGCCGGCTGGCCACCGATCCGGAGGCCCGTCAGCGCCGCCAGCGGGCCCTGACGCTGGCCCGCGACGCGGCGACCCCGTCCCGGGCGTTCACCGCGGTAGACGAGTTGGTGGCGGCCGCGGAGTCCGAGGCTCGCGATCTGACCGCTGATCGGGCCGAGGCCGAGACCGAGGAACTGCGTACCGCCCTGGGCGCCGGCGGCACCGGCAAGGGCACCGCGGGGACGCTGCGCGGGACCGCCGGGGTGATCAAGGATCTGGAGCGCCGGCAGAAGTCGCGCCAGACCCGGGCATCGCGCGACGCATTGGACCGGGCCCTGATCGACCTGGCCAGCTACTTCCGGGACGCCCTGTTGGTTGCAGCGGGCGTTGGCACCGCGCGGCCCTACCACCCGGACAAGACCGACGACGTGGCCGCGCTGGCTGCGCATGCGCCGCCGGATCGGCTGTTGCGCTGCATCGAGGCGGTGCTCGAATGCCGCGACGCGCTGATGGTCAACGTGAAACCCCGCTTCGCCGTCGGCGCCATGGTCGCCACCATCGGACAGGCGCTGCGGGCCGGCCTGTAAACTCACCTGGTCCCGGTAGCGCCGGGCACGCCGCCTTAGCTCAGTCGGTAGAGCGATTCACTCGTAATGAATAGGTCAGGAGTTCGATTCTCCTAGGCGGCTCCATTGCTCCCTCAACGGCTGCACGGTCGGGTCCACCACCGGTAGCCGCACCCGGAATACTGTCCAGCCATCGGTGGATTCCACGCCCACCGAGCCGCGATGCGCACCCACGATCGAGGCGACGATCGCCAGCCCCAGCCCGGTGCTGCCCAGCTTTCCCGTGCGGGCCTTGTCCGCGCGGACGAACCGCTCGAACAGGTGTGGCAGCATTTCGGTGTCGATACCGGGCCCGTCGTTGGCTACCGTCAACTCCGCGGTGGGCCCACCCACCCCGGACCGGTCCTCGGTGATGGCGGTCGTGACGCTCACCCCGGGCGGGGTGTGCACCCAGGCGTTCTTCAACAGGTTGGTGACGACTTGGTGCAACCGAGCGCGGTCGCCGCGAACCCACACCGGAGTCTCGGGCAGGTTCTTGATCCAGTGGTGGCTCGGTGCGGCCGCCGCCGCGTCGTTGATCGCATCCAGCACC
>JBDTEP010000101.1:0-7447 GCA_039922455.1 Mycobacterium sp.
CCTAGCGGCGATCGCAAGCACGGCGGAGCCGGGCGCAGCGGGTCACCGCCATAACCTAGCGGCGATCGCAAGCACGGCGGAGCCGGGCGCAGCGGGTCACCGCCATAACCTAGCGGCGATCGCAAGCACGGCGGAGCCGGGCGCAGCGGGTCACCGCCATAAGGGGCGATGCTGAGGCCGCTGAACCCGACGCTGGCAGGATGTCGGTTGTGAACTCCGAACGGGCCGAGCAATCCGGTATCGGCCTGATCATCGCCGTCAAGCGACTCAGCGTGGCCAAGACCAGACTGGCGTCGGCGTTTCCGGCGCCGCTGCGGGAGGCCGTGGTGCTGGCCATGCTGGTCGACACCATCACCGCGGCGTCGGCCGTCCGGGGGCTGGAGCACATCACCGTGGTCACCCCCGATGACGCGGCCGCTGCGGCCGCGGCTGAGCTGGGCGCCGAGGTGGTCGAGGATCCGACCCCGCAGGGTCACGGCGACCCGCTGAACAACGCACTCGCCGTCGCTGAACGCGCGGTGGCCGGGTCCATGGCCGGTGCAATGTCGAATATCGTTGCTTTGCAGGGTGATCTGCCGGCGCTGCAATCCTACGAACTCGATGAGGCGATCGTCGCCGCACGGGCTCACCCGCGCAGCTTCGTCGCCGACCGGCACGGGATGGGGACCGCCGCACTCTTCGCGTTCGGCACCGCGTTGGATCCCCGGTTCGGCCGGGATTCGTCCCAGCGGCACCGGCAGTCCGGCGCATTGGAGCTGACCGGAGCCTGGCCCGGCCTGCGCTGCGACATCGACACACCCGAGGACCTGGCGGTGGCCCGGCGGCTCGGGGTCGGAGCGGCGACGACGCGCGCGCTCGCACAACGGTAGATCGGTGGCAGCACACCCGGTGATGAGTGATGATTTCCAGGTGGAACAAATAGAGGGCGGCCAACTCGCCGAGAAACGCAGCGACGAGACCGACTGGCACCCCGTCGACGGCGCGCCGGCCGCGCCGCCGGCTGCCACCGCCGCGACGCCGGCCGAGATCGCCGATGAATTGCCCGCGCACCGCTACCTGAACCGGGAACTGAGCTGGCTGGACTTCAACGCGCGCGTACTGGCCCTGGCCGCCGACACCTCGCTGCCGTTGCTGGAACGGGCCAAATTTCTGGCGATCTTCGCCTCCAACCTCGACGAGTTCTACATGGTCCGCGTCGCCGGCCTCAAACGCCGCGACGAGATGGGTCTGTCGGTGCGCTCGGCCGACGGCCTGACCCCGCGCGAGCAATTGCGCCGGATCGGCGAGCAGACCCAGCAGCTCGCCACCCGCCACGCCCGGGTGTTCCTCGATTCGGTGCGCCCGGCGCTGGCCGCCGAAGGCATCCACATCGTCACGTGGGCCGACCTGCATCCAGCGGAGCGCGACCAGCTGTCGACGTACTTCCACGAGCAGGTGTTCCCGGTCCTGACGCCGCTGGCGGTCGACCCGGCACACCCGTTCCCGTTCGTCAGCGGGCTCAGCTTGAACCTGGCGGTGACGGTCAAGCGCCCCGAGGACGGCGGAAATCACTTCGCGCGGGTCAAGGTTCCCGACAACGTCGACCGCTTCGTCGAACTCGATGCGCGCGCAAACGGCGGTGACGACAGTGGCGAGGTCCGCTTCCTGCCGATGGAGAAGTTGATCGCGGCATTCCTGCCGCTGCTGTTCCCCGGTATGGAGATCGTCGAGCATCACGCGTTCCGCATCACCCGCAACGCCGATTTCGAGGTCGAGGAGGACCGCGACGAAGATCTGCTCCAGGCCCTGGAGCGGGAGTTGGCGCGGCGCCGGTTCGGGTCACCGGTGCGCCTCGAGGTCGCCGACGACATGACCGAGAACATGCTGGAGTTGCTGCTGCGCGAGCTCGATGTGCACCCCGGCGATGTCGTACAGGTGCCCGGACTGCTGGATTTGTCGGCGTTGTGGCAGGTCTACCGCCAGGACCGGCCGGACCTCAAGGACCGCACCTTCGTCCCGGCCACTCATCCGGCATTCGCCGAACGAGAGACTCCCAAAAGTATTTTCGCCACCCTGCGCGAGGGTGACGTGTTGGTGCACCATCCTTACGATTCATTCGCCACCAGCGTGCAACGGTTCCTCGAACAGGCCGCCGCCGACCCGGGGGTGCTGGCGATCAAGCAGACGCTGTACCGCACCTCGGGCGATTCGCCGATCGTCACCGCGTTGATCGACGCCGCCGAAGCCGGAAAACAGGTGGTGGCGCTGGTCGAGATCAAGGCCCGATTCGACGAGCAGGCCAACATCAAGTGGGCGCGCCAACTGGAAAAGGCCGGCGTGCACGTGGTGTACGGACTCATCGGGCTCAAGACCCACTGCAAGGTCTCCCTGGTGGTGCGTCGTGAGGGCTCGGCGATCCGGAGGTACTGCCATATCGGCACCGGCAACTACAACAGCAAGACCGCGCGTCTGTACGAGGACATCGGCTTGCTGACCGCGGACCCGGACATCGGCGCCGACCTCACCGACCTGTTCAACTCCCTGACCGGCTATTCGCGGAAAGTCCAGTACCGCAACCTGTTGGTGGCTCCCCACGGCGTGCGAGCCGGGATCATCGAGTGCATCGAAAACGAGATCGCCGCTCATCGCGACGGTGGCGACACCGAAGGCAAGGGCCGGATCAGGCTCAAACTGAACTCACTGGTCGACGAGCAGGTCATCGATGCGCTCTACCGCGCATCGCGGGCCGGTGTGCGGGTCGAATTGGTGGTACGCGGGATCTGCGCGCTGCGACCGGGAGTCCAGGGTTTCTCCGAAAACATCGTTGTCCGATCGATTCTCGGCCGTTTCCTCGAGCACTCCCGCGTCATCCACTGCCGCGCCATCGACGAGTTCTGGATCGGCAGCGCCGACATGATGCACCGCAACCTGGACCGGCGAGTCGAAGTGATGGTGCAGGTGAAGAATCCGCGACTGACCGCGCAACTGGACGACATGTTCGATTCCGCGATGAATCCGGCCACCCGCTGCTGGGAGCTCGAGTCGGATGGCCAATGGATCGCCGAACCTCGAGCCGGGGCGACGGTGCGCGACCACCAGGTGTCGCTGATGGAACGGCACCGCAATCCCTGACTCCCGTAGACCAAGCGCCGTCCTCGACGCCCGAATTGACCTGCAGGAGTGAAGGTGCCTACTAATACCTCGTCGGACGGACCGGTGTCGACGGACCGGATCGTCTACGCGGCCGGAGCGGTGCTGTGGCGGCCGCGGCACAAGACGATCGATGTTGCACTCATCCACCGCCCCCGTTACGACGATTGGTCACTGCCCAAGGGCAAGGTCGATCCCGGTGAGTCTGAGCCGGTGACGGCCGTGCGGGAGATCCTCGAGGAGACCGGCCAATACGCGCATCTGGGCCGCCGACTGGGTTCGGTCAGCTATCCGGTCCAGCAGGGCGTCAAGAAGGTGCGATATTGGAGCGCGCGGGCCATGGGCGGTGACTTCGTACCCAACCACGAGGTGGACGATCTGGTCTGGCTACCCGTCAGCGACGCGATGAAGGAACTGCAGTACCCCTACGACCGGAAGATATTACGGCGGTTCGCCAAGGCTCCCGCCGACACCCAGACGGTGTTGATCGTGCGGCACGGCAGTGCGGGTCGCCGGTCCCGGTTCACCGGCGATGACAGCAAGAGGCCGCTGGACAAGAAGGGCCGCGCGCAGGCCGAGGCACTCACCGGTCAGCTGTTGGCCTTCGGCGCCACCGACGTGTACGCGGCGGACCGGGTGCGCTGTCACGAGACGGTGGAGCCGATAGCCGCCGAACTCGGCGTGGCCGTGCACAATGAGCCGGCGCTGACCGAAGAGGCCTACGCCCACAACCCGAAGCACGCCCGCCACCGAGTGCTGAAGATCGCCCGTCTCGGCGGTACACCGGTCATTTGTACGCAGGGCAAGGTGATTCCGGACCTGATCGCCTGGTGGTGTGCCCGCGACGGTGCCAGCCCAGACAAGTCCCGCAACCGTAAGGGCAGTACCTGGGTGCTGTCACTGTCCGGCGGCCGGCTGATCGCCGCGGACCACCTCGGCAGTCCGTTGGCGGCACAAGTGCTGGTCTGACCGACCGAGCGCCGCGGGGGTTTCTCCCCGCGGCGCTCGGCTATTCGGTGCTACTTACGACCCTTTTTAGCCGTGGCCTTGGTGGCCTTCTTGGCGGCCACCTTCTTGGCCGGAGCCTTGGTGGTCACCTTCTTGGCCGGAGCCTTCTTCACTGCGGCCTTGGTGGCAGTCACCTTCTTGGCCGGAGCCTTCTTCACCGCGGCCTTGGTGGCCTTGACGGCCTTCTTGGCCGGAGCCTTGACCGCCGTCTTCTTAGCAGTCACCTTCTTGGCCGGAGCCTTCTTCACCGCGGCCTTGGTGGCCTTGACGGCCTTGACGGCCTTCTTCGGCGCGGCCTTGGCGACCTTGGTGGCCGGGGCTTTGGCCGCGACCTTCTTCACTGCGGCCTTGGTGGCCTTCTTCGCCGGCGACTTCTTGGCCACCTTCTTCGCCGTGCCGCCGGCACCGGCACCGCGCTTGACGGCAAGCCCGTCGGACGGGACACGCTGCGCGCCAGAAATAATCGCCTTGAACTGCGCACCGGGGCGGAACGCGGGGACGGATGTCGGCTTCACCTTGACCGTCTCCCCGGTGCGGGGATTGCGAGCCACGCGCGCGGCACGCCGACGACGCTCGAAGACACCAAATCCGGTGATGGTGACACTCTCACCCTTGTGGACGGCGCGCACAATGGCATTGACGAAATGCTCCACTGCCTCGGTCGCCGACCGACGGTCGGTGTCCAATTCCTTTGTGAGCACCTCGATCAGCTCTGCTTTATTCATCCAATCCCTCCGAGACCAGTGGCTCTACCTGAGCCGACTAGAGCACACGGTAAACCCTGATACCGCTGATATCCAAGAGCCACGCACAATTTCACGTGAGAATATCGGCAATTCAACAATCCGATTACCGCCCTTGGACGCTGACGAGACCGCTGCGCCGCCCGCAATTTCGGCTCGACGTGAGCCCTCAAGAGGCCGGTACGGTGCGCGGCTTCCAGCTCGGGCGGGCCTCCTCGAAGGAGCCAATCTCATCGAGTTTCCGCAGCGTAAGGCCTATATCGTCGAGTCCTTCAGACAGCCGCCAGGCGGTGTAGTCGTCAATAGTGAACGCCACCACCACCGTTCCGGCGGTGATGTTCCGATCTTGAAGATTGACAGTGATTTCCAGCCCAGGGCTCTGCTCGATGAGTTTCCAGAGGAGTTCCACGTCGTCCTGGGCAACTTGGGCCGCCAGCAGCCCCGCCTTGCCTGCGTTGCCGCGGAAGATGTCACCGAACCGTGAGGAGATCACCACCCGGAAGCCGTAGTCGTGCAGTGCCCAGACCGCGTGTTCCCGCGAGGATCCGGTACCGAAGTCCGGACCGGCCACCAGCACCGAACCCCGGTCGAAGGGGCTGAGATTCAGCACGAAGGCCGGGTCGGTGCGCCAGTTGGCGAACAGGCCGTCCTCAAATCCCGTCCGGGTGATTCGTTTCAAATAGACGGCGGGAATGATCTGGTCCGTATCGACATTGGACCGCCGCAGCGGAACCCCGATTCCGGTATGAGTGCAAAACGCTTCCATGACTAAACTCCTTTAAATGCCGTGGGGGTCAGTTCAAGTCGGCCGGGGCTGACAGCGTCCCGCGGACCGCGGTGGCGGCGGCGACGACCGGAGACACCAAATGGGTGCGACCGCCCTTGCCTTGCCTGCCCTCGAAGTTGCGGTTGGAGGTCGATGCGCACCGCTGGCCCGGGGCCAGCTGATCCGGGTTCATTCCCAGGCACATCGAACACCCGGGCTGACGCCATTCGGCGCCCGCGGCGGCGAAAACCTCGGCAAGGCCTTCGGCTTCGGCTTGGTTGCGCACCCGCATCGATCCCGGCACGACCAGCATCCGTACGCCGTCGGCGACCCGGCGCCCGCGCAGCACGTCGGCCGCCGCGCGCAGGTCCTCGATGCGGCCGTTGGTGCATGACCCGACGAACACCGTGTCGACCGCGATATCACGCATCGGCGTCCCCGGGCGAAGGTCCATGTACACCAACGCCTTCTCCGCGGCCCGCCGCTGGTCCTCATCGCTGATCGTCTCCGGATCAGGCACCGCCGCACCCAGCGGCACACCCTGGCCGGGGTTGGTGCCCCAAGTGACGAACGGCGTCAGCGTGCTGGCGTCCAGGTACACCTCGGCGTCGAACTCGGCGCCCGGGTCGGTGCGCAGACCTTCCCAGTAGGCGACGGCGGCATCCCACTCCGCGTCGACCGGCGCATGCGGACGCCCGCGCAGATACTCGTAGGTGGTCGCATCGGGGGCGATCATGCCGGCCCGGGCACCCGCCTCAATACTCATGTTGCAGATCGTCATCCGGGCCTCCATCGACAGTGACTCGATGGTGCTGCCGCGGTATTCGATGACGTACCCCTGGCCGCCGCCGGTGCCGATCTGAGCGATCACCGCCAGAATCACGTCCTTGGCCGTCACCCCCGTCGGCAACTGCCCGTCGACGTTGACCGCCATTGTCTTGAACGGTCGCAACGACAGCGTCTGGGTGGCCAGCACGTGCTCGACCTCCGAGGTGCCGATACCCATTGCCAGCGCACCGAAGGCGCCGTGGGTGGAAGTGTGACTGTCACCGCAAACCACGGTCGTTCCCGGTTGGGTCAGACCCAGTTGCGGCCCGATGATGTGCACGATCCCCTGGTCGATGTCACCCATCGGATGCAACCGGATGCCGAACTCGGCGCAGTTGTGCCGCAATGTCTCGACTTGGGTGCGCGATACCGGGTCGGCGATCGGCTTGTCGATGTCGATCGTCGGGACATTGTGGTCTTCGGTGGCAATAGTCAGATCCGGGCGCCGCACTTGCCGACCGGCCAGGCGTAGACCCTCGAAGGCCTGCGGACTGGTGACCTCGTGGACGAGGTGCAAGTCGATGTAGATGAGGTCGGGTTCGGTCTCGCCACCCGACACCACGACATGGTCCTCCCAGACCTTTTCGGCCAGGGTGCGACGTTGTTGCATCATTAGCATTCCCACATTCTGAGACGATAGTATCTGTATATGAGACAGCATAGCGGCATCGGCGTTCTGGACAAAGCGCTGACAGTGCTGCACGCGGTCGCCGAATCGCCGTGCGGGCTGGTCGAACTGTGTGATCGCACCGGCCTACCCCGGGCCACCGCGCATCGGCTGGCCGCCGGACTGGAAGTCCACCGGCTGCTCGGGCGCGACGGCGACGGGCGCTGGCAGATCGGTCCCGCGGTCACCGAACTGGCGGCCCGCGTCGACGACCCGCTGCAGGCGGCCGGTGCCACGGTGCTGCCACGGCTGCGGGAGATCACCGGCGAGAGCGTGCAGCTGTATCGCCGCGAGGGCTCCGCGCGG
>JBDTEP010000102.1:0-6176 GCA_039922455.1 Mycobacterium sp.
GTCGCCGCGATTATCCTGATCAACCTGGTGTTCACCTTCACCATCCCCCGGATCAGCTGGCAGGGGCACGTCGGCGGGCTGATCACCGGCCTGCTGGTCGCGTGCGCCTACGTCTATCCCGCGCCGGCGCGCCGCAACCAGATTCAGGCCCTGGCCAGCATCGCGTTCCTGGCGCTGTTCGTCGCGCTGATCTGGTGGCGCACTGCCCAATTGGTCTCCTGACGCCGAGCGTGTCATCCCAGTAGAAGGGTGGGTCGCCCCCTAAGCTTTCGATGGTCCACCAGGGAGAGGATCGACCAATCGGCGCCAACGGCGGCCAGGGTGACGTGAGTCGACCGGCCGGGAACCCGACTGCCCGGGCGGCCTCGATGCGGACGGCGGGTAAGACCCGCTGGGTTGCGCCGGCCCCGCGTGCCGCCAGATTGACCACGGCACGCGCCGCGGACCGGATTCGGCGGGGCCGACGCCGGCCGGGTATTCACGCCTTGGATGGTCTGCGCGCGATCGCCGTCGCGTTGGTGTTGGCTGACCACGGCGGTATCCCCGGGATGTCGGGTGGGTTCATCGGCGTGGACCTGTTCTTCGTGCTGAGCGGATTCCTCATCACCGCCCTGCTGATCGACGAGCTAGGTCGGACCGGACGGATCGACCTCGCCGGGTTCTGGATCCGTCGCGGCCGGCGACTGCTGCCCGCGCTGGTCCTGATGGTGCTGACCGTGGCGATCGCCCACGAACTGCTGCCCTCCGACGCGGTGGTGGGCCTGCGTGCGGATGCGATCGCCGCGTTCTTCTGGGTGGCCAACTGGCGGTTCATCGCCCAGCGCACCGACTACTTCACCGAGGCGGGCACCCCGTCGCCGTTGCAGCACACCTGGTCGCTGGGTGTCGAGGAGCAGTACTACTTCGTCTGGCCGCTGCTGTTGATCGCGATCGCCGTGGCGCTGGCTACCCGCGCCCGGCGCCGCGCCCGGTGGGCCACCGTCGGCGGGGTGCGGCTGACTGTCTTCCTGCTGGCCAGCGCCGGTGCGGCGGCGTCGGCGGCGGCAGCGGAGGTGCTGGCCTCCCCGGAGTTTGCAGCCACCCGCGACCGCGTGTACTTCGGCACCGACACCCGCGCGCAGGCCCTGCTGATCGGAGCCTCGGCGGCGGCGCTGCTGGTGGGGGACTGGCCGGCGCTGACCGCCGGCTGGTCGGTGGTCCGGAGCCGCCGGGGTCGCTGGATCGCCCGGCTACTGCCGCTGGCCGGGTTGGCGGTGCTCGGCGTGGCCGCGCACCGCGCCACCGGCGCCGCCGCAGAATTCCACGGCGGCCTGCTCACCATCGTTGCGGTCGCTGCGATCGCGGTGATCGCACCGGTCGCGCTGCACCAGAGCGGGCCGGTGGCGAGGGCGCTGGCTTGGCCCCCGCTGGTGTGGCTGGGCACCATCTCCTACGGCGTGTACCTGTGGCACTGGCCGATCTTTCTGGTTCTCAACGGCCAGCGCACCGGGTGGTCGGGGTGGGCGTTGTTCGCCGTGCGGTGCGCCGCCACGCTACTGGTGGCGGTGGTGTCCTGGTGGGTCATCGAGGAGCCGATCCGCCACTGGCGGCCGGCGCGGGTGTCGCTGCTGCCGCTCGGGGCGGCCGTCAGTGGCACCGCGGTGGCGGTCACGCTGCTGGTGGTCCCGGTCGTTGAACGACCCACGGCCGAGACCGGCCTGACTCCGAATGTGGCGGCGGCCGCGGCCGTCTCCCCGTCGCCGCCGAACCTACAGCAGCGGTCGACTCAGCCGGTACGGCGCGATCCCAATCGGCCGCGCACCGTCTCGGTGTTCGGCGACTCGATCGGGTGGACCGTGATGCACTACCTGCCGGCCACCCCCGGTTATGACTTCATCGACCACACCGTCGTTGGCTGCAGCATTGTGCGCGCCGGGCCCTACCGCTGGGCGGGCAAGACCATCGATCAGGGTTCGGTTTGCGACGGATGGCCGGCGCGCTGGACGCGCCAGGTCGCCGCCGACCAACCCGACGTTGTGCTGCTGTTCGTCGGCCGCTGGGAGACCGTGGACCGTGTCAACGAGGGCCAGTGGACTCACATCGGCGACCCGACGTTCGACGCCTACCTCACCGCCGAACTGCGCAGCGCGCTGGATGTGCTGGAGTCCGCCGGCAGCCGGGTGGTGGTGACGACCGTGCCCTACAGCCGGTACGGCGAGCGGCCAGACGGCAGCCTGTGGCCGGAGGACGATCCGCGGCGGGTCGACCGCTGGAACGCCCTGCTGCGCCGGGAGGTCCGCGGGCGCGATGCCGTCACGGTGATGGATCTGAACAAGAAACTGGGGCCAACCGGCGGCTATACCACCAAGGTCGACGGCATCAAGGTGCGCAGTGACGGCATTCACCTCACACCCGAAGGGGTCAAGTGGCTGCTGCCGTGGCTGGAGGAATCGATCAGCTGACGCGGCTGAAGTCGGGCGCTGAGGGCAACGTCACACCGGTCGCCGCGTGCCATAATTAAATTAGTTTTGCTAACATAGTTTTATTCGGCGCAGCGTCGCGCCACCGAAAGTCACATCCCGAGATATCTCTTAGAGGTTTTGAATATGTCAATTGATATGCCCGTTGCCACCGCGGAACAGCAGGCCCGCCGGGCCGCCGAGCTGGCCGCCACCGACCCGCAATTCGCCGCCGCCCAGCCTGACCAAACCGTCACCGAAGCCGCCGAACAGCTCGCCCTCCGGCTACCGGAGCTGGTGCAGACGGTGCTGGCCGGATACGCCGACCGACCCGCGCTCGGCCAGCGCGCCGTGGAGTTCGTCGTCGACCCGGCCACCGGCCGCACCGTCGCGCAATTGCAGCCCCGCTTCGACACCATCAGCTACGGTGAGCTGGCCGAGCAGGTCGGCGCGCTGGCTGCCGCACTGGGTACGGCCGCCGTTCGGCCCGGCGACCGGGTCGCGGTGCTGGGGTTCACCAGCGTCGACTACACCGTCATCGACGTGGCACTGGGCCAGATCGATGCGATCTCGGTGCCACTGCAGACTTCCGCGGCAGTCAGCACCCTGGCGCCGATCGTGGCCGAGATCGAGCCCCGCGTCGTAGCCGCCAGTGTCGACTCGCTGTCGGAGGCGGTCGAACTGGTAATGGCCGGCCCGGCCCCCACCCGCCTGGTGGTCTTCGACTACCACGAGCAGGTCGACGATCACCGCGACGCGCTCGCCGAAGCCCGGGCGCGGCTGAACCGCATCGAGGTAGTGGTCGAGCCGCTGGCCGACTTGCTCACCCGCGGCCGGACGCTGTCTTTACCGGCCCGGCCACAGCCCGATGCCGGAGAGCAGGCCGACCCGCTGGCCCTGCTGGTCTACACCTCCGGCAGCACCGGCGCCCCCAAAGGGGCGATGTACCCGCAGAGCAACGTGGCGCGGATGTGGGTCCGTTCGGCCAAGAACTGGTTCGGCGAGACCGCCGCCTCGATCACGCTGAACTTCATGCCGATGAGCCACATCATGGGCCGCGGCATCCTGTACGGGACGCTCGCAAACGGGGGCACCGCCTACTTCAGCGCGCGCAGCGACCTGTCCACCTTCCTCGAAGACCTCGCGCTGGTGCGGCCCACCGAGCTGAACTTCGTGCCCCGCATCTGGGAGATGCTCTACCAGCACTTCCAGAGTGAAGTCGACGGTCTCGCCGGCGAGCGGGCGGCCGCCGAGGTGCAGGTGCTCACGCAGATGCGCCGCGAGTTGCTCGGCGGGCGTTGCATCTTCGCGATGACCGGCTCCGCTCCGATCTCCGATGAGCTGCTGGCCTGGGTCGAGGAGCTCACCGAACAGCATGTGCTGAACGGGTACGGATCCACCGAGGCCGGCATGGTGCTCTTCGACGGCCAAGTGCAACGGCCGCCGGTGCTCGACTACAAACTGGTCGACGTGCCCGACCTGGGCTACTTCGGCACCGACAAGCCGCATCCGCGCGGCGAGTTGCTGCTCAAGACCGAGAACCTCTTCCCCGGCTACTACAAGCGCCCGGAGATCACCGCCGAGGTGTTCGACGCCGACGGCTACTACCGCACCGGTGATGTGGTCGCTGAGATCGGCCCCGACCGACTGGCCTACGTGGACCGACGCAACAACGTGCTCAAGCTGGCCCAGGGTGAGTTCGTCACGCTGGCCAAGCTGGAGGCCGAGTTCGGAAACAGTCCGTTGGTGCGCCAGATCTACGTCTACGGCAACAGTGCGCAGCCCTACCTATTGGCCGTCGTCGTGCCGACCTTGAAAGCCCAGGCGTCCTTCGATTCCGCCGCCGGCCTCAAGTCGGCGATCACCGAGTCGCTGCACCAGGTGGCCGATGACGCTGACCTGCAGTCCTATGAGGTCCCGCGGGACATCATCGTCGAGACCGAGCCGTTCACCCTGGAGAACGGCCTGCTGACCGGGATCCGCAAGCTGGCCTGGCCAAAACTGAAGGCGCGCTACGGCGATCGGCTCGAACGCCGCTACGCCGAACTCGCCGAAGGGCAGGCCAACGAGCTGAGCGCGCTGCGCCGGGACGGCGCCGGCCGGCCCGCGCTCGAGACCGTCAGCCGTGCCGCCGCCGCGCTGCTGGGGGCTTCGGCCGGCGACCTGGCCCCCGACGCCCACTTCACCGACCTGGGCGGCGACTCGCTGTCGGCGCTGACCTTCGGCAATTTGTTGCGTGACATCTTCGATGTCGACGTTCCGGTCGGCGTGATCGTCAGCCCGGCAAGCGATCTGGCGTCGTTGGCCGACTATGTCGAGGCGCAGCTGCAAGGCTCGAAACGGCCGACGTTCGCCTCGGTGCACGGTCGGGGCGCCGTCGAGGTGGCCGCCACCGACCTGACCCTGGACAAATTCCTCGACGAAGCCACCCTGGCCGCGGCGCGAGCGCTGCCCGCGGCGTCCGAGCAGGTGCGCACCGTATTGCTGACCGGTGCGACCGGCTTCCTCGGCCGCTACCTGGCGATGCAGTGGCTCGAGCGACTGGATGCCTCTTTTGGAGGGGCGGACGGCAAACTGATCTGCCTGGTGCGGGCCCGCTCCGACGAGGACGCCCGCCGCCGGCTCGACAGCGTCTTCGACAGTGGAGATGCGCAGCTGCTGGCCCGCTACACCGAACTGGCCGCAGACCACCTGGAGGTCATCGCCGGAGACAAGGGTGAGTTCAATCTCGGCCTGAAGCAGGAGGTTTGGCAGCGCCTGGCTGATACCGTCGACGTGATCATCGACCCGGCCGCGCTGGTCAACCATGTGTTGCCCTACAGCGAACTCTTCGGCCCCAACGCAGTGGGTACCGCCGAACTGATCCGGGTTGCGATCACCGGCAAGATCAAGCCGTTCACCTATTTCTCCACCATCGGTGTGGGCGACCAGATTCCGCCGGGCAAGTTCACCGAGGACGCCGACGTGCGGGAGATGAGCCCGGTGCGGGCGATCAACGACGGCTACGCCAACGGCTACGGCAACAGCAAATGGGCCGGCGAGGTGCTGCTGCGGGAAGCCAACTCCCGGTTCGGCCTGCCGGTCGCGGTGTTCCGCTGCGACATGATCCTGGCCGACACCAGTTATACAGGCCAGCTCAACCTGCCGGACATGTTCACCCGGATGATGTTCAGCCTGGTCGCCGCCGGGGTGGCGCCCGACTCCTTCTACGAGTTGGATGCCGACGGCAAGCGGCAGCGCGCCCACTACGACGGCCTGCCTGTGGAGTTCATCGCCGAGGCGTCCACCACCCTGGCCGCCGGCTGTGCCGGCGCGGGCGTGGGCGGCTTCGCCACCTACCACGTGATGAACCCCTACGACGACGGCCTCGGAATGGACGAGTTCGTGGACTGGCTGATCGAGGCCGGTTACCCGATCCGGCGGATCGCCGACTACAGCGATTGGCTGCAGCGGTTCGAGACGACCCTGCGGGCTTTGCCTGAGCGGCAGCGCCAGGCGTCCCTGCTGCCGCTGCTGCACAACTACCAGAAGCCGCAGCCGCCGATCTGCGGGTCGATGGCTCCGACCGACCGGTTCCGCGCGGCGGTGCAGGAGGCGAAAGTCGGTGCAGAAAGCGATATTCCGCATGTCACACCCGCGGTGATCGTCAAGTACGTCACCGACCTCCAGCTGCTCGGGCTGCTCTAGCCTCGCGCCGTCACGGTGGCGGGCCGGATCAGTCCGCCCGCCACCGACTCG
>JBDTEP010000103.1:0-3401 GCA_039922455.1 Mycobacterium sp.
AACTTCGGCATCGGCGGGGTCTTCGCGCAAAGTACGCAGGAACAGCTGGGACATCCGGGTTATCACAGCGGGAGAGCCTATGCGGCTACTGCCGACGCGACGAAGCCGGGCGCAGCAACAGGTTCGGCGAGGTTACATATTGCCGGCGCCGAAGGCGTCCTGGGCTTCCTGGGCGTGTGCGACCTGCTTGGCGGTGTAGCCGATCAATAACGCCATCGCACCGACCAGGACGGCCACCGCGGCCACCCACAGCAGCCCGTAGGTGTAGCCGGCGTCCAGGGCGGCGATCTGCGCCTCGTTCATGGTTTTCACCGGCATGTTGGTGCCGCCCAGGTACAGGGTCCGCGAGGTGATGACGGCCTGGATGATGGCCAGCACCACCGGTCCGCCCAGGTTCTGCAGCATCAGCGCGATGGCGGAGGTCGGGCCGATCTGGTCGAAGCCCACGCCGGCGATCGCCGACAGCATCAGCGGCACCACGATCATGCCGATACCGAAGCCGCCAAGCACAATCAAGGTCACGAAGTTCGGGAAATACGGGATCTCGCGGGTTACCGTCGAGCCGTAGATCATCGCGCCCAGCACCACAATGCCACCGGCGATCACCAGAACCCGCGGTGGGAAAAAGCGCACCAACTGCGAGGACAAGCCCAAGCCGACGCCCAGCCCGATCACGAACGGAATGAATCCGATACCCGCGTGCAACGCGCTGTAACCCATGAGGTCCTGCACGTACAGGCCGATGGTGACGGTCACGGTGAACAGCACCCCGCCGGCCAGGAAGATCGCGGCGAAGGTGGCCAGCCGGTTGCGGTCTCGGAACAAGCTGAAGGGCACCACCGGGTTCTCAGCGGTGCGCTCCACCAGCACGAAGGCCAGGAGCGCCGTCACCGCCACCACGCCGGAGCCGATGGTAATGGCCGAGACCCAGCCCTTCTCCGGACCGATTGAGAAGGCGAACACCGCCGCGGTGCAGCCCAGGGTCGCCAGCAGGGCGCCGGCGGCGTCCAGCTTCATCCGCTCCCGGTTGGTCTCGGTCAGCGCGGTGCGGGCCAGGTAGATCATCAGCACCCCGATCGGCACGTTAACCCCGAACGCCAGCCGCCACGACACCTCGGTCAGTGCCCCGCCGACCACCAGACCCATCACCGAACCGATCGCGGTCATCGCCCCGAACACCGCGATGGCGGCGTTGCGGGCCGGACCCTTCGGGAAGGTGGTGGCGGTCAGCGCCAGGGCCGTCGGTGAGGCGATGGCCGCACCGACACCCTGCAGCAGTCGGGCGACAACCAACGTCGGCGCGTCCCAGGCGACCGCACAGAGTACGGACGCGATGGTGAACATCGCGACACCGCCGATGAACGTGCGCTTGCGGCCGATGGTGTCGCCGAGCCGCCCGCCGAGCAGCATCAGCCCGCCGAAGGTCAACACATAAGCGGTGATCACCCAGCTGCGGCCGGCGTCGGACAGGCCCAATTCATCTTGAATCTTAGGAAGCGCGACAATGGCGACGGTGCTGTCCATGGTGGCCAGCAGTTGCATGCCGCCGATCGCGATAACCGCGTAGATGAAACGACGAGACGGCAACCAGCCCGGCACATGTCTGCCGGTCCGGCTTACCGCGCCCGCGTCGGGCCGCCTCGGGGGAACCGACCCGGCAACCGCTGCCGACCACTGTGCGGTCGCCTGCGCTGCATCACCGTGGGCAGTCATAACCGGCTACCCTACAGTAATATTAAGAGCTGTTTAAACTCCAAATCCCGCGACAGTCCCGATAACGACGATTGCGGGAGGTCGAATGCCCTCGGCGCGGATTTTCTCGGGCGCGTCAGCCAGCGTCGCTCGCAGCGTGTGCTGCGCGGGCGTAGTGCCGTGTTGAACTACCAACACCGGCGTATCCGCAGGTCGACCGCCCTTTTGCAAAACCGTTGTGAATTGTTCGATGCGTTCAATGGCCATCAATAGAACGATGGTGCCACGCATCGCAGCGAGCGCATCCCAATTCACTAACGATTCGGGGTTATCGGGCGCGAGATGCCCGCTGACCACCACGAACTCGTGGTTTACCGCCCGGTGGGTAACCGGAACTCCGGCCTGAGCCGGCACCGCTATGGCACTGGTCACACCCGGCACCACCGTCACCGGAACCCCGGCGTCGGCGCAGGCCAGTACCTCTTCATATCCCCGGGCGAACACGAACGGGTCGCCGCCCTTGAGTCGCACCACGAATTTGCCGGCCTTGGCACGCTCGATCATCAGCGCGTTGATGGCATCCTGGGCCATCGCCCGCCCGTAGGGGATCTTGGCGGCGTCGATGACTTCGACGTGCGGAGGTAATTCGGCGAGTAGTTCGGGCGGCGCGAGTCGGTCGGCGACCACGACGTCAGCGTGCGAGAGCATCCGGCGACCCCGCACCGTGATCAGGTCCGGGTCGCCGGGCCCACCACCGACCAGTGCCACCCCGCCGCGCACCACGTCATCGGTCTCCGACGTGATCGCGCCGGACTGCAGTGCCTCCCGGATGGCCGAGCGGATCGTCGCCGACCGGTGGTGCTCACCACCGGCGAGGACTCCCACCGACAGCCCGGAATAGCCGAAGGTGGCCGGGGTGACCGCGGAACCTTCTACAGCGAGATCTGCACGCACACAGAAAATTTGACGCCTATCCGCTTCGGCGACGACGGCAGCGTTGACGTCCGCGTCATCAGTGGCCGCGATCGCGTACCAGGTATCGGCAAGATCCCCGTCGCGGTAGGCGCGTGACACCAGCGTGATGCCGGGCTTGCGCTCCCCCAGCACCTCGACCGCCGGGGTCGCGCTGGGCGCGATCACTATCACCTGCGCGCCGCTGTCCACCAGCAGCGGCAGCCGCCGCTGCGCAACGCTTCCAGCGCCCACGACGACAACCTTGCGGCCGGCCAGTCGCAGCCCGACAAGGTATGGGTTCTCGGTCACCCGGCAACTCTAGTGGTGGTCTCCCGCGCGGCCGAGTTGCAGCTGCCGGCTTCCCCACCCCCACACCTGCTCGAACAGGGCCGGCTCGTCGGACAGCTGGGTGCCCAGCGATGGCACCATCTCCTTCAGCGTCGGCAGCCAGGCCGCGAAGCGACCGGCGAAGCAGCGTTCCAGCACCTCGAGCATGGCCGGCACCGCGATCGAAGCCCCGGGCGAGGCGCCGAGCAACCCCGCGATACTGCCGTCGGCGGCGCTGACGATCGTGGTCTCGAATTCGAGCCGCCCGCTGCGGATCACCTGCACCCGCTGGCCGGCCCGAATCGGCGACCAGTGCCGGTAGAGCGCGGTCGGCACGAACTCCCGCAGCGCATCGAACCGGGCCGAGTGCGGCCGCCGCAATTGGCCCAACAGGTAACCGAGGAGTTCGCGCTCACGCATCCCGGCGC
>JBDTEP010000104.1:0-6556 GCA_039922455.1 Mycobacterium sp.
GCCCGGGTTCGGCATTCGTCGTCGACGGCGCGACGCTGTCGGGGCCGCTGGCGGCACAAGACGCCGTTGGATCAGCGGCAACACCCGCGGTCATCGGCACGTGGGGCGCGGCCCGACGCGAAGTGACGGTTCCCGCTGCCGCGGCCGCCCGGGTGCTGGCCGTTCCGGAGAGCATCAACCGCGGCTGGGTGGCGCGCACGCCGGACGGCGGCCGGCTGGTTCCGGTGGCGGTCAACGGGTGGCAGCAGGGCTGGGTGCTGCCCGCCGGTACCGACGGCACGGTCACGCTGACGTTCGGACCGAACCAGATGTACCGGCTCGGGATGGCCGGTGGGCTGGCCTTGCTGCCGCTGCTGGCATTGCTGGCCTGGTGGCCGCCGCGGCGGACCCGCAGCCCCGGTCCGCCGGCGCAGGCTTGGCGGCCCGGTCGGCCAGTGGTGACGGCCGGGGCGTTGCTGGTGGGCACCTTGATCAGTGGGCTCGCCGGGGCCGCTGTTTTCGGGGCCGCGCTGGTGTTGCTGTTTGCACTCCGGCATTGGCAGCGCGCGTTTGATGCGGCGCGGCTGGGGTTGAGTTCCGGTGGCCTGATCCTGGCGGGTGCGATGTTGTGCCGGCATCCGTGGCGGTCGGTGGAGGGCTATGCCGGCCATTCCGCTGGCGTGCAACTGGCGGCGTTGATCTCGGTTGCGGTGCTGGTGGCGACGGGAGCGGTGGTCGCAAACTCGGCGGAGCCGAGTGCAGCGGGCCACCGCAAATAGACACGGCGGTCGCAAACTCGGCGAATCCCGGCTACGGCGCGGCTTCGAGTTTCTCGATCTGCGTGTTGAACAGTTGCACCAGTTCGTCCGCGTAGGCGGAATCCTCGGACGAGTCCTTCTCGGCCCGCAGCCCGATGGCATTGCTGGTGGCGACGACGAGCACACCGCGGTAGTAACCGGAGATCGTGGAGGCGGTGATCGAGATCGGCAGCCGGATGGCGGCCTTACTGGAGCTCGTGATCACGGTCGCGACCGCCCACGGGGGCACCCCGTCGGCATCCAGCGGGCTCAGCTGGATATCGGTGGTGACGGTGCGCCCACCCGACTCGAAGGTCTGCCTGAACGACTGGCACTTGTCCAGAAGATCCTTGAGGTTCGGGTGGTCCGGTGTGAGTGCCAGCCGCACCCGCATCGAGTGCAGGCCCCCGGGTTTCAGCTTGGCCAGCGTCGCCGTCGCCGTCTGAGTGGCGGACTTGGGGCTGGAGTAGAAGTCGGCGCACTCCGGCGGGTCGACGGTCAGGTTCGGCATATCCGCGGGGGCATCGCCGGCGCTGTTGAGTCCACTGATCCACTTGCCTCCGGACGGGTCCGGGAAGGAGGCCCGTTCGACCAGCATCTCCGAGGTCAGACTCGTGACGTCGGGCTTGCTGGACGGCTTGTCCTCGGCGGTGAGCCGACCGCCGACGCCCAACACCAGTCCGGCCACCAGTACGACCGCCGCCACGGCCGCGCCCAGCGATAACCACAGTGCCTTTCGCGACCCGGATTCTGGGACTGGCATCGGCCACGGCGCGCCATACGGCGGGTAGGGCACCGCGGCCGGTCCATTGGCGTCGTCCACCCACAGCTGCCAACCGGGGGGCGGCGCAGGCCACGCCGGATCCGGCGCCCAGTTCGCGTCCGGCACCCAGCCGGGCGGCGCAGGCGGCCAGTTAGGCGGGGGGTTGAAACGCATCCGGTGACTCCCGTATTGACGTACTGACGATCGCTCGTGGCGAGCCTACGCGGTCCGATCGGGTTCATCGTTTGCCAACAGCGCTCGGGTGCGTCCCACCCGATGGTGGCAGGCTAGGTGGACACACGCCACACCACAGCGCCCGAAGGAGGCCAGCGTGCCCGCAATAGCCACCACCAACCCGGCCACCGGGGAGACGGTGAAGACGTTCACCGCAGCCACCGACGCACACGTCGATGCCGCGATCGCGCGCGCAGCAGCCCGCTTCGCCGACTACCGTCGCACCGATTTCGCTCAGCGCGCCCGCTGGATGCACACTACCGCCGATCTGTTGGAGGCCGAATCCGACGAGGTCGCCGCGATGATGACGTTGGAGATGGGTAAGACGTTGGCGTCGGCCAAGGCCGAAGCGCTCAAGTGCGTCAAGGGTTTCCGGTTCTACGCCGACCACGCCGAAGCACTGTTGGCCGACGAGCCCGCCAACCCGGCCGCGGTCAACGCGTCGAAGGCGTTCGCGCGCTACCAGCCGGTCGGGATCGTGCTGGCCGTGATGCCGTGGAACTTCCCGCTGTGGCAGGCGGTGCGGTTCGCCGCACCGGCCCTGATGGCCGGCAACGTCGGCCTGCTCAAGCACGCCTCCAATGTGCCGCAGACCGCGCTGTACCTCGCCGACGTGCTGTCCCGCGGCGGTTTTCCGGAAGGCTGCTTCCAGACCCTGCTGATCGGGTCCGGCGCTGTCGAGCGCGTGCTGCGCGACCCGCGGGTGGCGGCAGCAACCCTGACCGGCAGCGAACCGGCCGGCCGGTCGGTCGCCGCCATCGCCGGCGACGAGATCAAACACACGGTGCTGGAACTCGGCGGCAGCGACCCGTTCATCGTGATGCCGTCCGCTGAACTGGAGCCCGCGGTGCGCACCGCCGTCACCGCCCGGGTACAGAACAACGGCCAATCATGCATCGCGGCAAAGCGGTTCATCGTCCACACTGACATCTACGACGACTTCGTCGCCAAGTTCACCGCCCAGATGTCGGCGCTGCAGGTTGGCGATCCGACCGACCCGGACACCGACGTCGGGCCGCTGGCCACCGAGCAGGGCCGCGACGAGGTCGCGCAGCAGGTGGACTGCGCGGCCGCCGCCGGCGCGGTGATCCGTTGCGGCGGGAAGCGACTCGACCGTCCGGGTTGGTATTACCCGCCCACCGTGATTACCGACATCACCCGCGATATGGCGATCTTCACCGAAGAGGTGTTCGGCCCGGTGGCGTCGGTCTACCGCGCAGCCGACATCGACGAGGCCATTGAGATCGCCAACGCCAGCCCATTCGGGCTCGGATCGAATGCCTGGACCCGCGACGAGGGCGAGATCAGCCGATTCGTCGACGAGATCGAGGCCGGCCAGGTCTTCATCAACGGCATGACGGGGTCCTACCCGGAGTTGCCGTTCGGTGGCATCAAGCGGTCCGGGTACGGCCGGGAACTATCCGGCCACGGCATGCGCGAGTTCTGCAACCTCAAGACGGTGTGGGTGGCCTGACACCTGCGCTCCTACATCAGACGAGAGCGCATCCGAATGCGGCCTGGCGCAGCACCAAAGCCACCCGCAAGATGATCCCCGCGAGCCTCACCTGATGACCGCTCCGCTGGGCGTCAAGCCGACGCGACCAGCGCTTGCTGATCCTCCTGGTAAAAGGCTTCCTCCAGCTGCAACGGCGTGTAGTCGAGATCGATCTCGCCGACCGGACGTCCCCGGGCGCTGCTGATCGTGCCCAACCGGCGCATGCCCTTGTCGGTGGCGTAGGCCGTGTACTCATCCACCGAAAGGCCGAACGGAAGGTCATCGCCGTAGATCTCGAACGCCTCATGAATGATCTGTACCGGCAACGAAATCAACTCGCTCATCCGTGATTCGAACACCGCCCAGTTGGCGTCGTCGGCGGCCACGTGCCGCCGGCAGGTAAACGTTCCCCACGCCATATGCCGCCGCTCATCGTCACCGATGTGCCGCACCAACTGCTGCATCCCGGGCAGAATGCCGCGCTCGACGCAGATCTTGTGCCAGACGTGGTAGCCGGTCAGCGCCAGGGTGCCCTCGACGATGTGGTTGTAGGTCACCGATGCCCAAATCTGGGCAGCCGGTGACGAGTCGGTCGTCAGCGCGTTGAGCGACTCCGGCAGTTCCACGTCGAACAATTGTCGATACGACGGGGTGTCGTCGAGATAATGGCTCAGGTCTTCGGTGAGCCCCACGGCGTCCAGCCACAGCCGGAAGCCCTGGACGTGTTTGGCCTCCTCGAAGGTGAACTGCGTCAGGTACATCTCGTCGCCGAGCCTGCCCTCCGCGCGCATCGCGGCCATGAAGGGCTGGATGTCCTTGGTGACCGCCTCCTCTCCGGTGATGAACAGAGCGCACAGCCGGGCGGCGATGTCACGTTCGGTGTCGGTCAGCGTCGCCCAGTCCGCCCCGTCGCGGGAGAAGTCGATGTCGGCGGGGTCCCAGAATTTCGCGTTGCCTCCGGTGAACAGCTTGAGCGGCAGGCTGTTCCAGTTCAGGCCGCCGGCGGCCAGTGATCCGTAATGCGTGCGTGCCATGACATTGTCTCCTTTAGGTTGATGACGGGATGGTTGCCGACGGGATGGTTGCCGACGCCGCCGATGCAGGGGGAGGTTCGGGAGGTGTCAGCGGTGGTCCGCCGAATGCCGTGGCCAGCACGGCGACCAGTCGGCGTACCGCCAGGGCTGGTTGTTCCGGGGTGGGTTCGTCGAGCCCGAGGATCGGGTCGATGCCGCGGAGATACGGAGCCAGCGCCAGATGCGGGAAGATCAACAGCAGCAGCGATAGCAGGGCGTCGGTGTCAGCGTCGGCCCGCAGGTCGCCGCGATCCCGCGCCGCACTGACCAGCGGGCGCAGCACCTGCAGATAGTGGCGGTGGATGACGGTCCGCACGCTGATCCGGGCATCGGAATCGACTTCCAGGCTGGCCGCGGCGTGCAGCGCCCGCTCCCGCGGGTGGTCGGCGAAGTAGGCGACCCACACGTCGAGCAGGTCGGTGAGGAACTCGAAGAACGGTCGGCTGGAGTCGATTTCGACGATCTTGTGATCCATGTAGGAACGCACCCGCAGACCGGCGGTGTCGGCGACGAACGCGTACAGGTCGGCTTTATCGGCGAAGTACTGGAACAAGCTGCCCTTGGCGACCTTGGCACGCCGAGCGATGACGTTGAGGCTGCCCCGGGAGAAGCCGTGCGCACTGAATTCAGCTTCGGCGGCCTCCAGCACCGCCGCTCGGCGCGCCGGATCGACTCGTCCCCACGTCACCGTCGGCATGGCACCACCTCACTAGAAATGACCACTGGTCACTTTAATGTGAGGAACGCCACTTTTTCAATGGTTGCGGCCAGCTCAATCAGCCGCGGCCGGTCACGAGCCGGTGAGCTTGGCCGCGACGCCCACCACCCGGGCGGCCAGGTGATCGAGCGCCGCCAAGGTGGTCTCACCCAGCTCGTTCTGGTTATCCGGGCCGGTGATGTGTCCGACGCCGTAGGGATTGCCGTCGGCGAACTTGACCGGATCGGTGTAACCCGGCGGCACCAGAATTCCGCCGAAGTGCATCAGGGAGACATAGAGCGTCAACAGGGTGGCCTCCTGCCCGCCGTGAGCGGTCTGACTGGAGGTGAAGCCGGCGTAGACCTTGTCGGCGAGCTCGCCTTTGGCCCACAGGCCGCCCAGCGAGTCGATGAAAGTACGGAATTGTGCTGCGGGCGAACCGAACCGGGTGGGCGAGCCGAAGATGACGGCGTCAGCCCAGACGATGTCATCGCCGGTGGCGGCCGGCTGGCTCGTCGTCGTCTGATAGTTGGCGGTCCACGCCGGGTTGTGAGCGAACGTCGCCGGATCTCGCGTCTCCTCGATGTGCCGCAGCCGCACCTCGGCGCCGGCGGCCTCCGCGGCCCGGGCCACCCGCTGTGCCATCGCGGTGCCGTGTCCGGTCGCCGAGTAGTAGATAACCGCCAACTTCGTCATCTTTTGTGCTCCTTTTGTTTCTGTGGTGAACATCAGCGTGTGCGGGCCAGCAGGCCCTGTATCTCAGTCAGTTCATCGGTGAAGCCGCCTCGGTGCGGCCGCGGGCCGCCCGCGGGCAACAGCCGGGCGAAGTCCTTCGCCGCCTTGACGATCCGTTCCGACAGGCCCGCATGTGCGCCGAAGTCCGCAGTGGCCGCGTACACACCGGTGGGCGACACCAGTGCGTGCAGGTAGCAGAACATCGGACGCAGGGCGTGATCGAGCACCAGCGAATGCCGGTCGGTGCCGCCGGTAGCCGCGATCAGCACCGGTTTGTCGGCGAGAGTCTGCTCGGGCAGCACGTCGAAGAAGGACTTGAACAGGCCGCTGAATGTCGCGTTGAACGTCGGCGTCACCGCGATGACCCCGTCACCGTCGGCGACCGTGTCGAACACCGCTTCCAGCTCCGGCGAGGCGAACCCGGTCAGCACGGCATCGGTGATCGCCCGGCCCAGGTGCCGCAGCTCGATCACCGAGACTGCGGTGTCCGCTGCGCTGACTTCGGCGCACACCGCTTCGCTGAGCCGGTCGGCCAGCAACCGGGTGGACGACGGCTCACGCAGGCCCCCGCTGATCACAACCAGTTTCACGATGCCTCCTTGATCTGGGGCTGAGCTGCAGCCTCGACCAGCCCCTGGTGCGTCGGCGCGTCGGGAACGTGCGCGGGCCGACCGATGGCGAACTCCTTGCGCAGCACCGGGATCACATGCTCGCCGAGCAGGTCGAGCTGCTCGAGCACCGTCTTGAGCGGCAAGCCCGCGTGGTCCACCAGGAACAGCTGCC
>JBDTEP010000105.1:0-10701 GCA_039922455.1 Mycobacterium sp.
CCAGACCGAACAATTCGACCAGGGTCTTGCCGGCCGAGGCCAGCGCATCCCGCGGGCTGATGGAGTTCTTGGTCTCCACGTCCAGCACCAGCTTGTCGAAGTCGGTGCGCTGCTCGACACGGGTGGCCTCGACCTTGTAGGTCACCTTGAGCACCGGCGAGTAGATCGAGTCGACCGGGATACGGCCGATCTCGGCACCGGAGACCTTGTTCTGCACGGCCGGGACGTAACCGCGGCCGCGCTCGACGATCAGCTCGACCTCGAGCTTGCCCTTGTCGTTCAGCGTGGCGATGTGCATATCGGGGTTGTGCACCGTCACGCCGGACGGCGGCACGATGTCACCAGCGGTGACCGCACCCGGGCCCTGCTTGCGCAGGTACATGGTGACCGGCTCGTCCTCCTCGGAGGACACCACCAGACCCTTGAGGTTCAGGATGATGTCGGTGACGTCTTCCTTCACACCCGGCACGGTGGTGAACTCGTGCAGCACGCCGTCGATGCGGATGCTGGTGACCGCCGCGCCGGGGATCGACGACAGCAGGGTCCGCCGAAGCGAGTTGCCCAGGGTGTAGCCGAAGCCCGGCTCCAGCGGTTCGATGACGAACTGCGACCGGTCTTCGGCGACGATCTCCTCGGACAGGGTGGGCCGCTGCGAGATCAGCATGGTGATTTTTCTCCTTCTGGCACCCGCTATTTGATGCCATCTGAGGTTCCGCGCCCGAGGGTCCGGGCGCGGAACCGGGGGTTACTTCGAGTAGAACTCGACGATCAGCTGCTCGGCGAGTGGCACGGTGATCTGCGCGCGTTCCGGCAGCTGGTGGATGAGGATGCGCTGACGCTCCCCCACCACCTGCAGCCAGCCCGGGATCGGGCGATCCCCCGCGGTCTCGCGGGCAAGCTGGAACGGCAGCGTATTGATCGACTTGTCCCGCACGTCGATGATGTCGTACTGCGACACCTGGTAGCTGGGGACGTTCACCTTGACGCCGTTGACGGTGAAATGTCCGTGGCTGACCAACTGGCGGGCCATCCGGCGGGTACGCGCCATGCCGGCGCGGTACACCACGTTGTCCAGCCGGCTCTCCAGGATGCGCAGCAGCTCCTCACCGGTCTTGCCGCCGCGGCGCACCGCTTCGGCGTAGTAACGGCGGAACTGCTTCTCCATCACGCCGTAGGTGAAGCGAGCCTTCTGCTTCTCCTGCAGCTGCAGCCGGTATTCGCTCTCCTTGATCCGCGCGCGGCCGTGCTGGCCGGGCGGGTAGGGACGCTTTTCGAACGCCTGGTCGCCACCGATGAGGTCGACGCCCAGCCGGCGCGACTTGCGGGTCGCGGGTCCGGTATAACGAGCCATGTTTTTCCTTCTCCTCGAACCCGACTAGACGCGACGGCGCTTGGGCGGACGGCAACCATTGTGCGGCTGCGGTGTGACGTCAGAAATCGCGCCGACCTCGAGGCCGGCGGCCTGCAGCGAGCGGATCGCGGTCTCGCGGCCCGAACCCGGACCCTTCACGAACACGTCGACCTTCTTCACACCGTGCTCCTGCGCTTTGCGGGCGGCGTTCTCGGCGGCCAGCTGCGCGGCGAACGGGGTGGACTTACGCGAGCCCTTGAAGCCGACGTGACCCGACGACGCCCAGGCGATGACATTGCCCTGCGGGTCGGTGATCGTCACGATCGTGTTGTTGAAGGTGCTCTTGATGTGCGCGGCACCATGCGGGATGTTCTTCTTTTCCCGCCGCCGGGTCTTCTGACCCTTCTTGGGCCCGGTCGCTTTCTTCGGTGGCATGACGATTACCTGGCCTTCTTCTTACCGGCGATGGTGCGCTTGGGGCCCGTGCGGGTACGCGCGTTGGTCTTAGTCCGCTGGCCGCGCACCGGCAGGCCGCGACGGTGCCGCAGGCCCTGGTAGCAACCGATCTCGATCTTCCGGCGGATGTCCGCCTGCACCTCGCGGCGCAGATCGCCCTCAACCTTCAGATTGCGCTCGATGTAGTCACGCAACTGGGTGATCTGGTCGTCGGTGAGATCCTTGGTGCGCTGGTCCTTGTCGATACCGGTCGCGGCCAGGATTTCGTTGGAGCGGGTACGGCCGATCCCGAAGATGTAAGTCAGCGCGATCTCCATGCGCTTATCGCGCGGCAGATCGACGCCCACAAGTCGAGCCATAGGTGGCATTCCTCTTTCGTTGCGAAGGTCTGTTCCCAGCCCGTCCCGGCCTAACCAATCCGGGGCCCGGCCTTCGATCCGGGCGTTGCTGAGCTGGCCCATCTCTAAAGATGCCAGCTGCTCAGTGGTACTGGGAGGTCTGCATTCAGTTGTGGTCAGTGCGCTGCTCGGGGCTAGCGCAACGGTGGTGACCCGCTGCGCCCGGCTGGCGCCGCGCTTGCGATCGCCGCTAGCCCTGACGCTGCTTGTGACGCGGGTCGGGGCAGATCACCATGACCCGGCCATGCCGACGAATCACCCTGCACTTGTCGCAGATCGGCTTGACGCTGGGGTTCACCTTCACGGCTGCTGTGGTCCTGTTCTAATCGCTGGTTGTCTAAGTCTTCTACCTGGGCTGGAGGCCAGGGCCTACTTGTACCGGTAGACGATGCGTCCCCGGGACAGGTCGTAGGGAGACAACTCCACGACCACCCGGTCTTCGGGCAAAATCCGGATGTAGTGCTGCCGCATTTTGCCGCTGATGTGGGCAAGCACCTTGTGACCGTTCTCCAGCTCAATGCGAAACATCGCATTGGGCAGTGGTTCGACCACTCGACCCTCAACCTCGATGGCGCCGTCTTTCTTGGCCATTTGTCTCCGGCGATCCTCCGTGTCTGGCTTTCATTTTGCGCTGGGTATGCGCCCGCCACGGCACAGCATCGACTACGACTGCAAAACGTGGGCCGGTGGCAGGAAATTCCAGGTAGATCACCAAGAATTTCAGACTGGACACGCCAGAGTCGATGCGGACACCGCACCGTCGTCCCACGATACCCGTTCGGAGCCAGGCACCAAAATCGTCGGAGATGACAGACTGGTTAGGGTGGCCACTGCCGTCTCCAACACCAGCGTTAAGCACCCGACAGGACGCACATGACCGAGGCATTGTCACTCAAACCCGAGCTGGGCCGCTACGGGATCTGGACTGCCGGCTCCCCCACGCCCGAGCAGGCGGCTGAGATCGAACGGCTGGGCTACGGCGCGATCTGGGTGGGCGGCTCGCCGGCGGCTGACCTGGCGTTCGCCGAACCGCTCCTGGCGGCGACGTCGACGCTGCAGGTGGCAACCGGGATCGTCAACGTCTGGTCAGCGCCGGCCGGGCCGGTAGCCGAGTCCTACCACCGCATCGAGGCCGCCTACCCGGGCCGGTTCCTGCTGGGTATCGGCGTCGGCCACGCCGAGGCGACCGCGGAGTACCGCAGCCCGTATCAGGCCCTGGTGGACTACCTCGACGCGCTCGACGAGGCCGGCATGCCGACCAGTCGCCGGGTGCTGGCCGCGCTGGGCCCCAGGGTGCTGCAGTTGGCGGCGGAGCGCAGCGCCGGGGCGCACCCCTACCTGACCACCCCCGAGCACACCGCGGCCGCTCGTGAACTGGTCGGCCCGTCGGTGTTCCTGGCACCCGAACACAAGGTGGTGCTCTCGACCGACGCTGCCGCGGCCCGGGCTGCCGGGCGTGAGGCGGTCGGCTTCTACCTGCGCCTGTCCAACTACGTCAACAACTGGCGGCGACTGGGCTTCAGCGACGACGACGTGCGCGCGCCCGGCAGTGACCGGTTGATCGACGCGGTGGTGGCCCACGGCAGCGCCGACGCCGTGGCCGCCCGGTTGGGTGAGCATCTGGCGGCCGGGGCGGACCACGTGACGATCCAAGTGCTGGGCGGCTGGAAGAAACTGCTGCCGACGCTGACGGAGTTGGCCGGACCGTTGGGGTTGTCCACAGTGGGCGGTTCATCCACAGATTGATCTTCGGGTCGGGCCGGGAGGCGGTGTCGCCGGTGCTGACCGCCAGCGCGGCCGCGCAGCGCAGCGGTGCGCTGAACACCGAACACGCCCAGGTCATCCGCAGCTTCTGGCACCAGCTGCCCGGGTGGGTGGATACCGCAACCCGGGAACAGGCCGAAGCCGCCCTGGCCGGACACGCCACCGGGACTCGACCACGGCCAGCCGCGGGTCAATTACCTGCACCACCCCGAAAAACTGCTGCGCAACGAAGGTCGCCACGAAGAACAGGAAGACGATCCTCAGCGTCCGCCCCGGTTATGGTTTCCCCATGCGTCTGCTGGTCACCGGTGGCGCCGGGTTCATCGGCGCAAACTTCGTGCACAGCACGCTGACGCGTCACCCCCACACCGCAGTGACGGTGCTGGACGCCCTGACCTACGCCGGCAGTCGCGAGTCGCTGGTCGACGTCACAAGTGGCATCCGGCTGGTGGAAGGCGACATCACCGACGTCGCGCTGGTTTCTGAGCTGGTCGGTGAGCTGAATCCGGCCACCGACGCGGTGGTGCACTTCGCCGCCGAAACCCACGTGGACAACGCGCTGGCCGACCCGGAGCCGTTCCTGCGGTCCAACGTGATCGGCACCTTCACCGTGCTGGAGGCGGTGCGCCGGCATCAGGTGCGGCTGCATCACGTCTCCACCGACGAGGTCTATGGCGAGCTTGCCCTCGACGATCCGCGTCGGTTCACCGAGACCACCCCGTATCGCCCGTCCAGCCCGTATTCGTCGACCAAGGCCGCCGCCGACCTGCTGGTGCGTTCCTGGGTGCGCTCCTACGGGATACACGCGACGATCTCGAACTGCTCCAACAACTACGGGCCGTACCAGCATGTGGAGAAGTTCATCCCGCGCCAGATCACCAACCTGCTGACCGGGCGCCGGGCCAAGCTGTACGGCAGTGGCGCCAACGTGCGCGACTGGATCCACGTCGACGACCACAACACCGCCGTCTGGCAGATCATGTCCGGCGGCCACCCCGGCCGCACCTACCTGATCGGCGCCGACGGAGAACACGACAATCGCAGTGTGCTGCAGACGATCCTGCGGCTGATGGATCGCGACCCCGACGACTTCGACCACGTCGCCGACCGGCCCGGCCACGATCTACGCTACGCGATCGACCCGTCGGCGCTGCGCGACGAATTGGACTGGAAACCCGAACACACCGATTTCGAGGCCGGCCTGCGCGCGACCATCGACTGGTATCGGAGCAACGAATCCTGGTGGGCGCCACTGAAAGACGCTGCCGAGGCCCGCTACGCAGAATTGGGCCGCTGACATGGCATTCCGCGAACTGGCCATCCCGGGGGCCTGGGAGCTGACCCCGCAGCAGCACAGTGATTTCCGCGGCACGTTCTTCGAATGGTTTACCGATCCCGAATTCACTGCGCTCGCCGGGCACCGCTTCGATCTGCGCCAAGCCAACTGTTCGGTGTCGGCTGCCGGCGTGCTGCGGGGCCTGCACTTCGCCCAGCTGCCGCCCGGGCAGGCCAAGTACGTCACCTGCGTGTCGGGGTCGGTCTTCGACGTGGTGGTCGATATCCGCGTCGGCTCACCGACATTCGGCCGGTGGGATGGCGTACTGCTGGACACCCTCCACCGGCGGTCGGTATACCTGGCCGCCGGATTGGCACACGGATTTATTGCGCTGCAAGATAATTCGACGGTGATGTATCTGTGCTCGGCCGGCTACGACCCCCAGCGTGAGCACACTATCTGCGCTACCGACCCGGCGATCGGCATCGATTGGCCCATTGATCACCCGCTGCTGCTCTCCGAACGCGACGCCGACGCGCCGACACTGGCCGAAGTCCGAGCCGCTAGCTTGCTGCCCACCTGGGATGAAGCCTGAGCCACTCCGCACAGTACCGCGGAAGCACTCCCCCTTCACCGCGAGATCGACATCAGCGTGGGAAAGTGCGAGAGGGCAGCACGCTGGTGTCGATCTGGGCGCCAGCCACGGCCGGCAAGAGCGCGATACGCCCGCCCGACAATGTCGCGGGGCCGGTGCTCGGACACCACCCGGATCACGATCCAGCCCTGGTCCTCCGCGATGGCGATCTTGCCGATGTCCTTCACGAACCGCCGACGGTCGGTGCGGTGATAGTCGCCGTCGTACTCCATCGCCACTTTGACGTCCTTCCATCCCAGGTCGAATAGCCCGACGAGTCGCGAGCCGCCGTAGAGCGGGATCTGGGTGGTGGGTTTCGGCAATCCGGCGTCGAGCAGCAGCAACCGCAGCCAGGTCTCCTTCGGCGACGCAGCACCACCATCGACCAACGGCAACGCAACCCGAAGCCGTCGCAGGCCCCGCGCGCCGGAATGCCGCCTAGCCAGTACGTGGACGTCCTCAGGCGAAAACGGGGTGGCCCGCATCAGCGCGTCCAGACGCACTACCGCCTGAGCGCGCGGCAAGTGCCGACCCAGGTCGAACGCGGTACGGACCACCGTCGTGACCGGCAATCGCCGCGCCTGGGTGATCTCGTCGGGCTCAAGATATTCATTACGGACGATCAGGCCGGGCTGCGGTCGCGCATTCTTGGCGATCAGTTCGATGGGAGTGTCGGCGTCCACCCATTGAGCACCGTGCAGCGCGGATGCCGCGGCGCCGGCAGCAATCGCGCGTCGCCGCGACCACAGCCAGGCCCCGACCGTGCGATCGTGCAACGAGGGATCAGGCCCCTTTGGCACGTAGACATTAGGGAAAAGCGGCCGATACCAGCGTCGTAATTGATGCCCGGTCAACGCGCCGGCACCGACTGCCTCGCTGCCGATGAATACCTCCGCCATGGGCCGATGGTGGTCGGCTCGATCGAAACCCGCACCTCACCCCTCGCCCCCTGCGCCGAGATCGACCACAGCTCGGAAATATGCGAGTGGGCAGAACACTCACGTCGATCTCGGCGACTAACCCCGACCGGGCAGCCGCAATCGCCAGCGCACCAAGCCGGTCCACACCGCGCCAAGGATCACCAGGATGGTCATGTCGGCCGCCCACCAGCGCGCCGAATGCGTCCACAGCTGATCGTGCGGGGCGATCAGATCGACCGCGGCCAGATCGACGGTGGACGCCGCGGCCGCGAAACCCCACCGCGACGGTAGGTACCAGGAGAGCTGGTCGAGCCCGACCCGGCCGTTGATCGGGAACATCCCGCCGGAGAACACCAGCGAGACCATGATCACCACCACCAGCATCGGCAGGATCTGCTCAGTGGATTTGGCCAGCGACGACAGCGCCAACCCGATCAGCGCCGAGACGATCGCGGTGACCGAAAGCGCCACATACAGTTCGGCTATCGGACTGCCCAGCAGCACCGCACCCTGGGTGGGGGCGCCCTTGCCGGCGATCACGATCGCGGTCAGCACGCCGGTCTGAATCAGCGCGGCCACACTGAAGACGATCACCTTGGCGGCCAGGTACGCCGACGCCGACAGTCCGACGGATTGCTCACGACGGAAGATGGCGCGTTCGCCGACCAGGTCCCGGATGGTCAGTGCGGTGCCCATGAAAACCACGGCGACCAGCAGCACCAGCAGGACCTCCGAGGCTTCGTCGGGGGTGTCGCTGCGCGGGTCGGCGGGGCCGAATCCGGTGCTGCCGGGCACCACCAGGGTCAGCGCCCCGAGGATAAACGGCAGCACGGACAGGAATGCGAGGTAGCCCCGGTCGGCGATGATCAGCCGCGCCTGCCGCCGAGCCAAGGTCCAAACCTGCCGGGGCAGGCTGGTGCGGGCCGGACTGCCGGGCGGCCCGGGCGGTGCCGGGAGTTGCGGAATGGATCCCGATGACTGTTGGCGGGCCAGGAACCGGCGGTGCGCGGTATCGGGGTCGGCGCTGACGAACGCGAAGATGTCCGCCCAGTCGGTGCCGCCCATCGCCGCGCTGACGTCTTTCGGCGTCCCGACGAAGGCGGTCTTTCCGCCGGAGGCCAGCAGCAACACCTGATCGCACATGTCCAGGTAGGTCAGCGAGTGCGTCACCACCACCACGACCCGGCCCGCGTCGGCCAGCCAGCGCAGCATGGTCATCACCTGACGGTCCAGTGCGGGGTCCAGCCCGGAGGTGGGCTCGTCGAGAATGAGTAGTGAGGGCCCGGTGAGCAGTTCCATGGCGACCGACGCTCGTTTGCGTTGCCCGCCGGATAGGTTGTCCACCCGGGTTTTCCGGTGTGGGGTCAGCTCCAGTTCGCCGATTACCCGGTCCACCACCTGACGGCGGTCGGCGGCGGAGGTGTCCGGCGGCAACCGCAGTTCGGCGGCGTACCCCAGGGCCTGCTCGACGGTGAGCTGCCGGTGTACGACGTCGTCTTGCGGCACGACCCCGATCCGGGAGCGCAGCGACGCGTACTCGGCGTGCACGTCGTGGCCGTCGAAGGTGACCCGGCCGAGGCTGGGCCGCGTCGCACCGCCCAGCAGCTTGATCAGGGTGGATTTGCCCGCCCCGGACGGCCCGATGATCGCGGTCAGGGTACCGGGGCGTGCAGTGAAGGACACGTCGGACAGCAGCGGGCGGCCGTCGATGCTCAGCCCCAGTCGGTGCGCCTGCACCCCGCCGGTGCCGCGGGAGGCGGGCCGGGGCACCAGGGTGTCGCCGGCGACGATGAGGTCGGTGTTGCCGAGGGTGACAACATCGCCGTCGCGGACCCGGGTTCGGGTGATGCGGCGCCCGTTGACGAAGGTGCCGTTGATGCTGGCGCCGTCGATGATCTCCAGACCGGCCCCGGCCGACACCAGCGTGGCGTGCACCCGCCCCACCAGCGGGTCGGCGACCACGATGTCGCAATCCTCCCGGCGGCCTATGCGAACCGCGCCCGGACGGCCGGCGGATACGACGGGTAGCGCCACGGTGGGCGACTCGTCACCCGCGGGCGTGGGCCGCGTCATGGCCTCACCCGCCTCACCGATTCGTGGGCGCCCCCGAACGCTCGGATTCCCTGGTACCGCAACCTTAGTGTCGGGTGCTCCGCGCCTGCTGTGAACGAGGCAGGGCCACCCCCCCTCGCATTTACTAGGATATCCTAGTATTCTCGGGGTCGGGCCGGTCCGGCTCACCACCACAGTCACGGGATGGCGCATGACCACACAGATTCCACACTTCATCGACGGCCAGCGCGCCGCCGGCCGATCAACGCGCACCGCCGACGTATTCGACCCCAACACCGGCGCGGTGCAGGCGAAGGTTCCGTTGGCCGACACCGCCGACGTCGACACCGTCGTCGCCACGGCCGTGGCAGCCCAGAAGGGCTGGGCGGCATTTAACCCGCAGCGCCGGGCCCGCGTGATGATGCGCTTCATCGATCTGGTCAACACCAACATCGACGAGCTCGCCGAGTTGCTCTCCCGCGAACACGGCAAGACGCTCGACGACGCCCGCGGCGACATCCAGCGCGGCATCGAGGTGATCGAGTTCGCCGTCGGCATCCCGCACCTGCTCAAAGGCGAGCACACCGAGGGCGCCGGCCCGGGCATCGACGTGTTCTCGCTGCGCCAGCCACTGGGCGTCGTCGCCGGGATCACCCCGTTCAACTTCCCGGCGATGATCCCGCTGTGGAAAGCGGGCCCGGCGCTGGCCTGCGGCAACGCGTTCATCCTCAAACCATCCGAACGCGACCCGTCGGTGCCGGTGCGGCTGGCCGAGCTGTTCGTGGCGGCCGGATTGCCGCCGGGGGTGTTCCAGGTAGTGCACGGCGACAAAGAGGCCGTGGATGCCCTCCTGCACCACCCCGACATCGCCGCGGTCGGTTTCGTCGGCAGCTCCGATATTGCGCAGTACATCTACTCGACGGCGACCGCGAACGGTAAACGCGCCCAGTGCTTCGGCGGGGCGAAGAACCACATGATCGTGATGCCCGACGCCGATCTGGACCAGGCCGTGGACGCACTGACCGGCGCCGGCTACGGCAGTGCCGGCGAGCGGTGCATGGCGATCAGTGTGGCGGTACCCGTCGGCGAGGATACGGCCGACCGGTTGCGAGCCCGATTGGTCGAGCGGGTCAACGCGTTGCGCGTCGGGCACAGCCTGGACCCCAAAGCGGACTACGGGCCGCTGATCACCGAGGCCGCCCGCGACCGCGTGAAGGACTACATCGGTCAGGGCGTGGCAGCCGGGGCCGAGCTGGTGATCGACGGCCGGACCCGCGGCAGCGACGAAACGCAGTTCGGTGACGCCGATCTGACGGGCGGCTACTACCTGGGGCCGACTCTGTTCGACCACGTCACCACCGACATGTCGATCTACACCGACGAGATCTTCGGCCCGGTGCTGTGCATCGTCAGGGCCGCGAATTACGAAGAGGCACTTGCACTCCCGTCCGAGCACGAATACGGCAACGGCGTGGCGATCTTCACCCGTGACGGCGACACCGCCCGCGACTTCACCTCTCGGGTGCAGGTCGGCATGGTCGGGGTGAACGTGCCGATCCCGGTGCCGGTGGCGTACCACACCTTCGGCGGCTGGAAGCGGTCCGGGTTCGGCGACCTCAACCAGCACGGCACCGCATCGATCAACTTCTACACCAAGGTCAAGACCGTCACTCAGCGCTGGCCGTCGGGAATCAAGGACGGCGCCGAATTCCACATCCCCACAATGGAATAGGGATGACAATCATGAATGACGAAGAGCGGGTGATCGTCGAGACCGCGGCCGCGTTCGCCGCCAAGCGCCTCGCCCCGCACGCGCTGGAATGGGATGCCACCCACCACTTCCCGGTCGA
>JBDTEP010000106.1:0-6973 GCA_039922455.1 Mycobacterium sp.
ACCGGTGGGTCAGCACGCCCAGCGGCTCGGCGCGGTAACCACGAATCGCTGACAGCGGGATCACCTTCGATGTACCGGACGGAAAGTGGTAGCGGCGCAGCGTGATCGCCCTGCGATCCAGGGCGACCAGACCGTCGTCGTAGGAGTCGCTCACGACTTCTCGCACCGCAGTTCGTGGCCCTTGGCGGTCAGGCACCGGCCGGTGTTCAGGTCCCACTGCCAGCCGTGCTGATTGCAGGTCAGCGTGGTGCCGTCGATCACCCCGAACTTCGACAGGTCCGCCTTCATGTGCGGGCAGCGGCGCTGAATCTGCCAGTCGCCCAGGGTGATCGTCGCCGAGTCGTCGTGGCTTTCGCCGAACCAGCCGTCGGCGTAGACGATCCGGTCCTCGGTGAGGCATTTGAAGAACGTGTAGAGGTACTCGTTGTAGCCACCGACCCGCCACGCGGTGAACCGGGTGGACAGGAAGATGGTGTTGACCCAGTCCGGTTCGCCGTCGCGCAGCACGGTGCGCACCAACTCGGGCGGGATGCCGAAGCCGTAGCGGAACTTCTCACCGGCAATCGGCTCGCGCACCAGTCGTTTGGGGAAATCCAGCACGACGGTTTCTTTGTAGGCCTCGGTGTGGCCCCCGCTATGGTCGGAGCCGTCGAGCACCAGCTCGACCGGATAGCCGATGCCGTCGCAGATCTCGTTGCTTTTGGCCATGATCGGCTCGAACAACGCGCGCAGCGGCTCCAGCATCGCCGGCCCCGCCGCAGGTGCCCAGGAAGCCTTTTCGGCGGCCAGCGTCGCGGCCATCCGATCGGCGTAAGCGGCGATATAGTCCGCCTTGTCGGTGGTGAAGATGGCCTCGGCTTCTTCGTCAGGCACCGGGTGGACCAGCGAATCCAGTTGTGCCCCGGTGAAACTAGCCGTTGTTCCGGGGATCATCAGCAGCCCGCGGTCGTGGCCGTTGCGGCGCAACTGATCCAAGAACACCATCTGGTCGGGGAAGATGTTGGCCGGATCGCCGTGGTCATCGTTGAGGAAACGCAGCTCCGCATCCAGGAAGCATGGCGGGCCCGCCGACGGCACCACCCACGTCGCGCCCACGTGCGCGACGTACTGGCGGGCACGGTCCATCTGCCGCTGGCGTTTCTGGGTTCCGAACGCCTCCTTGGCGCGGGCCGGCATGTCGTAGACCATCGGGTACCAGATCGCCCCGGAATACTGCAGCAGGTGCACATCGATCGCGTCGAACGCGGCCAGCACGTCCAGGTCGATCGGTCGTGAGTCGTTCATGTTGAAAACGGTGGTCTGCCCGTCGTAGACCACCAACCCCGAGTCGCCGATCGGGCCGTCGGCCGGGGCGCGCAGCGCGATGATCATCACGTCCAACTCGCCCTTGGGGCCGCGCACGGTGTGCCGCACCGAGTCGGTGGTCTCGAAGAACCGATGAAAGCCCAGCTGTTCCAGCTCACGGCGCAGGTCCGGAACCGGGTAATCCGGCAGCAGCACCACCGCGTCCTTGTTGACGTGCAACTGCAGGTGACGCGGGTCGAAATGATCGCGGTGCAGATGCGAGATGTAGAGGTAGTCGCAGTCGCCCAGGGCGTCCCAGTCCAGTGTGGAGTTGTCCGGGAACGGGAACCACGACGCGAAGTAGGCCGGGTTCACCCACGGGTCGCACAAAATGCTGCCCGCGGCGGTCTCGATCCGGAAGCCGGCGTGCCCGACGCTGGTGACCTGCACTTGTACCCTCTCCCGACGCCTAGAGATTCCAGCCAGCTTAGCGGCGGCATAGTCGGGCCCATCGCCTAGGCTTTAGTGCCATGGAGCCCTGGTACGGAAGTGTCGCTATTGCTGCGCGCACGTTGTGGCGCTTCCAGGGGGTGAAGATCACCGTTACGGGTGCGGAGCACCTACCAAGCGGGGGCGCGGTGATCGCGATCAACCACACCGGCTATATCGACTTTACGTTCGCCGGGCTGGCCGCCTACATGGGTCGGCCGCGCCGCCGGGTGCGGTTCATGGTGAAGAAGGAGACGTTCGACAATCGGTTTACCGGCCCGATCATGCGCGGCTGCCGGCACATCGCGGTGGACCGCGGCCAGGGTGCGGACGCCTTTGCCGCTGCCGTCGAGTACCTCAAGGCCGGCGAGCTGGTCGGCGTCTACCCGGAGGCGACGATCAGCCGCAGCTTCGAGCTCAAGGAGTTCAAGAGCGGCGCCGCCCGGATGGCAATCGAGGCGCAGGTGCCGATCGTCCCGCACATCGTGTGGGGCGCCCAGCGGATCTGGACCAAGGACCACCCCAAGCAGCTGGGGCGCATCAAGGTGCCGATCTCGGTGGCGATCGGCGAGCCGATAGCGCCGACGCTGCCGGTCGAGGATCTACGGGCACTGCTGCAAACCCGCATGCAGCACCTGCTCGAGCAGGTGCAGGACGACTATCCGGAGCATCCGGCCGGGGCGTTCTGGGTGCCGCGCCGGCTCGGCGGCGGTGCCCCCACCCCCGCCGAGGCGGCCGAGCTCGACGCCGCCGAAGCCGTGCGCAGAGCCGAGAAGCGGGCCGCCCGTCACCAGCAGCCACCGAACACGACGGGTTCCGCGGAGTAGACCGGGCAGATGGCTGAACCCTTCTTCCGAACCCTGGAGATCGTCATCCCGCGGTTGGTGAACGCCAACGGACCGCACGTGACGATCGACGGACTGGAGAACATTCCCGAACACGGCGGCGCCGTGCTCGCCTTCAATCACACCAGCTACCTGGACTGGTACCCCGGATCGCTCGCGGCCCTGCGGCGGCGCCGTCGGCTGCGATTCATGATCAAGGCAGAGATGACCGGCGTGCCGGTGGTCAACTTCGTGATCAAGCACGTCAGCCTGATCCCGGTCGACCGCTCCGCCGGGGCCGGCGCCTACGACGTGGCGGTGCAGCGGCTGCGGGAGGGCGAGCTGGTCGGGTTGCACCCGGAGGCCACCATCAGCCGCAGCTTCGAGCTGCGGGAGTTCAAGACCGGTGCCGCCCGGATGGCACATGCCGTCGGTGTCCCGATCATCCCGGTCATCGTCTGGGGTATGCAGCGGGTGTGGACGAAGGACAAGCGGAAGCATCTGTGGCGCAACAATATTCCGGTACTGACCAAGATCGGTCGGCCGATCACTCCGTCCGATGACATGGTGGCGACCACCGCTGAGCTGCATGACACGATGGCGGAGATGCTCCAACAGGCGCAGCTGGAGTACCCGCATCCCGCCGGGGCGTACTGGGTGCCGCGGCGGCTCGGCGGCGGTGCACCCACGCCGGCGCAGGACCTGCAATTGCGCGAAGCCGAACTCGCTGAGCGGGATCGCATCCGGCTGCAGCGGGCCTCGCGGTCCGGTGCCGGCCCGGTGCGGCGCACGCTGGCCGGTCTCAGGCGGCGCTGATGCGGCAGCTCATCCCACCTCCGGCGCTGATCGCCAGCGATATCGACGGCACCCTGCTCGACGGCACCGAGAACGTCACCGCGCGGACGCGGGCGGCGGTGCGCGCGGCGGTCGACTCCGGCACCCGCTTCGTGCTGGCGACCGGACGTCCGCCGCGCTGGATACCCCGGGTGGTCGACGCGCTCGGCTTCGCCCCGATGGCGGTGTGCGCCAACGGCGCGGTCCTCTACGACCCGGCGACCGACCGGGTGGTCTCGGCGCGGATGCTGTCGGCCGACACGCTGGTCAAACTCGCCGAGATCGTCAACTACGTCATCCCGGGAGCGGGCATGGCGGTGGAACGCATCGGGGAGGGTGCGCATGACGCGGCGACGCCGCAGTTCGTCAGCTCACCGGGCTACGAACACGCCTGGCTCAACCCGGACAACACCGAGGTGTCCGCTGAGGACCTGCTGTCGGAGCCGGCGATCAAACTGTTGATCCGCAAGGCCGGCGCGGCCAGCGCGGACATGGTCGCGGAGCTGGCGGCCCACATCGGCACCGCCGCGGAGCTCACCTATTCCACCGACAAGGGCCTGGTCGAGGTGGTGCCTGCGGGCATCACCAAGGCCACCGGCATCGAGGAGCTGATCACTCCGCTGGGGATCGATATCGAGCAGGTGATGGCCTTCGGCGACATGCCCAATGACCTGCCGATGCTGCTGCAGGTGGGTCACGGTGTGGCGATGGGCAATGCGCATCCCGCGGTGCTGGCCGCCGCCGCCGAGATCACCGCACCCAACACCGACGACGGCTTGGCGCGAGTACTGGAACGCTGGTGGCGTTAGGCGATCGCAAGCGCGGCGTTGTTAGTAGACCCCGAATGGATCGATCACCCGGGAGAAGCGCTCCAGCTGCACCGGCGGGCCCTCCGGTGGGGGCGGCGGTAGCTCTTCGGCGTTGCCGTCGACAACCCGGATGACGGTGGCGCTGGCCCGGTGGTAGTTCAGGGTGCCGTGCTGGAAGTTCTGGCCCACCCACTCCGGTTCGGGGAGCTCGGCGCTGGTGGGCAGTCCGAGCATGCCGCGCTCGTAGCCCAGCGACGCCCAGGCGTCGTAGATCGCCCCGGTGATCGGCTGAGCGCCGGTCTCCGGAGACCAGTACACGGCACCGTGCTCGAACGTGGCGTACTTGGTGGAACCCTCGCCGATCGCCTCCGGCGAGGTGGGTGCACCGAGCATGCCCTCGGGGCCGCCCAGCTCCAGCCAGCGGGTGTGGATGGCGCCGCCCGCCATGGTTCTAGCGAGGTCTTCCGGTCCGGGTGGCTCGCCGAACCGGGCCGCGATCTCCCGGATTTCGTTGAGCGAGGCGTACCCCTGGATGCCGGGGCACTCGGTCTCGTCGACGTCGCGGTGGCCGATGATCGCCGGCAGCGCCAGCGAAGACCCGCGCGGAAAGTGGGTGAAGGAGCCACCGGCGGAGGTCAGCTGGGCGACGCCGCGCGGGTCGGTGCGATCCAGCCCCAACCGCCAGCCCAGCAACCGGCCGACGGTCTCGAGCTGAATCGGCGGTGGTGGCTCGTCCTCGAAGGTGCCGATCATCGACACGCCCCAGGTGTTGCTGTTGAAGCCGCCGGCGTGGCTGCCCATGATGCCCTTGGTGACGCCGCCGGCCCGGCCCTCGAACACCTGGCCGTACTTGTCCACCAGGGCGTTGTAGCCGATGTCGCACCAACCCAGTGTCCGGGTGTGGTAGGCGTAGATGGCCCGGATGATGTCCGCCGAATCTTCGGGGGAGTAGTCATTGGAACCCGCGGTGTGGTGTACCACCGCCGCGTGGACCGGGCCGCTCTCCACCGGCTTGCCACACCGGAAGTGGGCACCCGCACCCCAGCGATTGCGGGGGATGACGTTGGGCGGCTGTCCAGGCGCCAGCACCGCGCTCGGTGGCGTCCATTGCGCGTCGACCGGGGCTTTGGGCGGCGTGATCAGCACCGCGGAGATGTTCTGGGCGAACGGCTGCGCGGCGGTGGCCGGCAGATAGCCGAGGTCGGGTCTGGCCGGTGCGGAGCCTGGCGTGGATTTCTGGTTTGCCGCGGCCCCAGTCCCGGTCCCGGTCCCGGCCCTGGATCCGGCTTCGGCTTTGGCTTTGGGCTTGGCTTGGGACTCGGTCTCGGCGTGGTCCCGGGGTGCCTTCGGGTCTGCCCGGGTGACCGCGATCTGCACGGCGGTGGTCCGGCCGACAAACACCGGCTCGGTCCCGTCCGGGCCGGGGGCGGGCGCGTCGGCGGCGGGCCGGGCCTGCGCCGTCTCGTCCTTGCCCTCATGGGCGGTGGCGTACCAAGGCCCCCATGATCCGTCCGCATGTTTGGCGCGGATCCGCGCCGAGGTGCCGCTCAAGTCGGCGCCGGTGAGCGCGACCATGGTGAACGGCTCGTCCTGGTTGATTTCGCGAACGGTGACGCCCGGACCCAGATCCGGTAGCGGCTGCTGGTTCAGCTTGGTCGCGGCGGCGCTCGGGGGAGCGCCAGAATGCCCAGCCGGCTTGAACCCTGATCCGGAGTCCAGCGCCCACGGCAGGATCAGCACGGTCGCGACGGTAGCGGTCAGCTTGATCGTCGGCAGGGGGCGACGGGACGGCACGTGCTGATGTTACGCATGTGTTCAATGTTGTTAGTGATGCGACACGCATCTGCTCGATGCCGTCGGCTGGCACCGATTGTCAACGGCACCGCAGAGTCCTACGGTTACCCGCCGGCTGCGGGTTGACTCTGCGGTGCCGTTAGGAAACAGGCTTCCTTGGTTGTTACGGGATCGGCAGGGCCGGCGCCGCCGCGGCGGCCGGAGCGGCGGCACCCTGCGCGGCCTGCGCGATGGACGGCATCACCAGACCCTTGAGCAGGTCGATGGCCTGGCCGGCGCCCAGCTGGTTGGCGGCACTCATCAGGTCGCTGACGACCCCGCCGCTGCCACCGCTCTGCGGCATACCGAGCGATGGGTCGCCGAGGATCGGGTAGGTGCCGTCGAGGCCCGGGTCCAGGCCCAGCGGCATGTCACCGGAGCCCAACAGGCCGGTGTCCGGGCCGGTCAATCCCGGGCTGGTCAATCCGGGGCTGGTCAGGCCGGGGCTGGTTAATCCGGGGCTGGTCAGGCCGGGGCTGGTCAGGCCGGGCGTGGTCAAGCCCGTCGCATCCAATCCGGGTGTGCCCAGTGTCGGGGTGGTCAGGCCCGGCGACGTCAATCCCGAGGTCGAGACCCCGGGCGTACCCAGCGGCGGCGTGGCCAGCGACGGGTCGTACAGGCCCGGTGAGGTCAGGCCGGGGGACAGGCCCGGTGAGGTCAACCCCGAGGTCATGTCCGGGTACATGCCCGGCGAGGTCATCGGCATAGAAGAGCTCGCCCCACCGAAGCCCGGCACCGGTGGAAGGTTCACCCCGAACTGGGACAGGCCCTGTGAGAGGGCCGAGATCAGCTCATTGGGCAGGTCGGCCACCGACGCGGCCGCGACGAATTCGCGGTGCTGCGGGGCGTTGTTGTGGTCGGCCAGCACGGATACTGCGACCGCTGCGAACGGACTTGCGA
>JBDTEP010000107.1:0-15015 GCA_039922455.1 Mycobacterium sp.
CCTGGATGCTCGAGCAGTGGAGCAACGATGCGCCAGGTCTCTTCGATGCTGTCCTCTCGGGCGAACAGCCGGCGGTCGCCGATCATCGCGGCATGCAACAACCGCTCATAGGGCTGGATCGGTTCACCCAGATCGTGGGCGAACGAGGAGTCCAGGTGGATATCGCGCCAGGCGTCGTCGTCCTGCGCCACCAGGTTCAGCCGCATGCCCGGATCGGGGTCGATGCGTAACACGATCTGATTACGCGGCGCTCGTTCGCGTTCGGGCATGAACGCCAGCGTCGGAACCCGGCGGGTGAACAGCCGGACCTCGGTGACTCGTTCCGGCAGCGCCTTGCCGGCCCGTAGGAAGATCGGCACCCCGGCCCAGCGCCAGTTCTCGATCTGCAGCCGCAAGGCGACGAACGTCTCGGTCCGCGACCCATCGGCCACCCCGGGGACTTCGGCGTAGCCGCGGTACTGGCCCCGCACGTAGTGCGCGGGGTCGGCCGGGGGCATCGCCCGGAACACCTCGGCCTTCTTGTCGTTGAGGTCATCGTCACTGGAGCCGACCGGCGGCTCCATCGCGAACAGCGCCAGCACCTGCAGGAGGTGGTTCTGCACCACGTCCCGCAACGTGCCGACTGCGTCGTAGAACTTGCCACGATCCTCGACGCCGAAGTTCTCGGCCATCGTGATGTGGATCTCGGCGATACTCCGACGGTCCCACAGCTCGGCGAGCGTTGTATTTGCGAACCGGAGGCACTCGAGGTCGGCGATGGGTTGCTTGCCCAGGAAGTGGTCCACCCGCAGGATCTGGTCCTCGCTCAGCACGGCGCGCAACCGGGCGTTGAGCTCGCGTGCGGAGGCCAAGTCATGGCCGAACGGCTTCTCCACCGCCACCCGGGACCGCGCCAGCAGCCCTGCCCGGCCGAGGTTTTCGACGATCGGGGCAAACAGCGACGGTGGCATCTCCAGGTAGTACAGGCACTGCCGGTCGGTGCCGACCCGCTCAGCGACCCGCTCGTAGAGTTCGGCATCGGTCACGTCGCCGTGCAGGTAGGACAGCCGCTCCGCCAACCGGCCAAACACCGCGTCGTCGAACGGCTCACCGGTGTCCCGGATAGCCTCGCCGGCTCGATTAACCAACTCTTCGACCGTGATGTCGTCGCTGGCCACCCCCAGGATCGGGCAGTCCAGCAGATTGCGGCGCTCCAAGCGGTACAGCGCGCGGAACGTCATCTTGCGGGCCAGGTCCCCGGTTATCCCGAAGATCACCAACAGTTCTGACGTCGCCTCGCCGTCTGCGGCCAAGTCCGGCACCTCCCCTGTAGCTCCCCGATAGAAGCTAGTGCACCCGCCTGGGTGAAGCCTGTCTGGCGGATGCGGAGCTCACGTCGAACTCAGCCGACCTGGGCGATCCCCGGCGGGAAGTAGGGTCCGATGCCGCCGGTGTAGATACCGGGTTGCCAACCCCGCGCGCCCATGCACAGCAGCGGCAATCCGTCCGCCGACTGCGCGGACGACTGCGGACCCGGGCACTGCGCGCCGATGTCCTGTACCCCGTTGAGCGGGTAGGAGATCTGCCAGAACCCGGTGTCCTTGGGCGGCCACTGGTTGGCGATGAAATGGCATGCCAGCGCCTGGCCGTTGGGTCCGTGGCCGTAGATGAAGCGCTCCCAGCTGAAGCACGCATCACCCTGCCGGACACCTTCGGCCATGCCTGGCACATCGCCGGGATAGGCGTTGGCGGCCGGTACGCCACTGATGGCGGTTGCCCCCGCGGCACCCGCGATGAAAGCAGCCGCAGCTAGTTCACGAATCATGGTCGCCCTCAGTCTGTCGATCCGGGCCACCCACCGGCCCCGCCTCGGCAAGCCTAACGGGTGGCCGTGGCGCGTCAGCGCGAATCCGCCAATTGCCGGTGGGCGCGCAGCGGGCCAGCGACGACCAAGGCCGCTAGAGTGCCGCTGATGTCCGAGACGCAGTGGCAAGTCGACTCATCGCACGGCCGGTTACAAGTCGGCACGGATGTGGCCGGCCGAGCCGCAAAGATGGGCCACCGGCTCGCGATCGCGATGGAGCGCTGGCAGGCGGCGGTGTCGTGGTCGGGCGGCCGGCCGACCGCCGTAGCGCTGACCATCGAAGTCGATTCACTGCGGGTGCTTCGCGGTGACGGCGGGCTGACCCCGCTGTCCGGGCCGGAGAAGGCCCTGATCCGCAGCAATGCGCTGAAGTGCCTCGACGTCACCAAGCATGAGCGAATCCGGTTCGGGTGCAATGACATCGGATCTGTCGACGGCGGTTATCGATTGGCCGGGAACCTGGAGATCCACGGCCGGTCGAAGCCGCACGTCATCGAGGTGCGGGTGGCCGATCTCGGCGGTTCAGCGAGGCTCGACGGAGGAGAGGCGAATCTGGGACCGCCGAATCAACCCGGCGGTTCGTGGCGGGTTGACGGCCAGACGCGGGTGCGCCACAGCGACTTCGGCGTGCGACGCTATTCGATGCTGATGGGGGCCCTGCAGGTCGCCGACGAAGTGACGGTGTCGTTCTCGGCGACCGTCCCGGCCGACAAGTTTCGCGGGTCGTGACTTAGCGCCCGGGAAGGCGTGGCATTCGCTCGCGGACCCGGTCCAACAGCGACGGGGGCGGCGCCGGCGGACCCGGGACCACGGCCGGCCCGTCCCACAGCGAACCGAACTCAACGGGCGCCTCGGGTACTTCGCCCCGGGGAGCGGGAGCGGCGGGCGGCGGTGTTGGAGCGGCGGGCGCGGCAACGCGCGCCACCGTCACGTGCTCGGCCGGCCGCACGTCATGGAGATCCTTGCCTGGCCCCAGCTGCAGGCTCAGCGCGGCGGACAGCGACGCCACGAACGTCACCGCTCCCCCCGCCAGCATGATCAGCGCCCCGACGTAGGACAGCGACATCGGGTGCGCTGAGGCGACATCCGGAGCGGCCGGGCACTCCTGCACCGGGGGGCCGGTCAGGTCGCTGTGCGGCGCCAGGGCCAGCGCGGCTCCGCGCGCCAACGCCTGCTGCGCACCGGACTGGACGAAGACCGGCACCGAAAGCTTGGACTCCAGGCGGCGCCCGAGCCGGTCCATTCCGCGCATCGAGCCGGCCACCACCAGCACTTCGGGCCGCCGACCGCTCGAACCGAGCGCGTCAGCGAGCCAACTGAGCACGTCATCGGTGCTGCTGATCGGACAGGTGGTGACAACCGGATCATCGTCATCGGACTCGTCGAGCAGGACCAGCGTGGCCGATCCGGGTGCGATGACACACACCGCCGTGCCTTCGCTCGTAGAACCGATCCCGCTGGTCAGCGATGCTGCAGCCTGGCTGTATCGCACCGGCACCACGTTGACGAAGCCAGCATCTGCCAGCGACTCCAGCAGCAGCGCGGCCGCGACAGCAGCGTCATCGCTCCAGGTCACACCCACACCATGCAGCCGCTCGCCGCGGGCCGTGGCCAAGGTCCGCGCCCGAGCGGCGATGGCCGAGACCGACGTCGCCATCCGCACCGCATCCAGCCCCGCGTCACCGCGGGCGACACCGAACTCGTCGCCGGAGACCGTGGGACAGTCCTCGACCCGTCCGTCGGCCATCACCCAGCCGACCGTCGTCGACGTCAGCGCCAGGCCTAGCACCGTGTCCAAAATCGCGCGCCCCAATCGTCCTGATCTGTGATGCCACCGCGTCGGCTCAGAGCCTGCGCCTCGCCCGTAGGCGGATTCGGCGAGCACCGGAGCGGACCGGGGACAGCCCAGGACAGTGTGGTCTTGTCGGCTTACCGCAGGCGAGCCTACGCGTGTCGTCCGACACTGCCTAACCGGATACCACCCGGCAATCAGGTATGCTCCTTCGCGGGTCAGTGTCCCTAAGGTGACAGCGGAGTTGCGGACCGCGGCGGTCGCTGCCGGTGAGGGCTGACACGGAAATGGTGACGTACTTTGCGTCGCGGTCGACTGATTAGCTACTTTGGACATATTTCGCAAGCGGTCCGCAGCAAAACGATAAGGGGCAAGAATGACAGACGTTACCAAGGGGATGCGCTGGACCCGCCGGCTCATGGTCGGCGCGGTGGCCGCGGCAGCACTACCGGGGCTGATCGGCCTGACGGGGAGCGAAGCGACCGCATCAGCGTTCTCGCGTCCGGGTCTGCCAGTCGAGTACCTGCAGGTTCCTTCCGCGGGCATGGGCCGTGACATCAAGGTCCAGTTCCAGCCCGGCGGTTCTGGCTCCCCCGGGCTGTACCTGCTTGACGGCATGCGCGCCCAGGACGACTTCAACGGCTGGGACATCAACACGCCGGCCTTCGAGTGGTACTACCAGTCGGGTATCTCGGTCGTGATGCCCGTCGGTGGTCAGTCCAGCTTCTACAGCGACTGGTACAAGCCGGCCTGCGGCAAGGCGGGTTGCTCCACCTACAAGTGGGAGACCTTCCTTACCAGCGAGCTGCCGTCCTTCCTGGCCTCCGAGTACGGCGTGAGCCAGAGCCGCAACGCGGCGGTCGGTCTGTCCATGGCCGGTGCCTCGGCGATGAACTTGGCGATCTATCACCCGAGCCAGTTCACCTACGCGGGCTCGCTGTCCGGCTACATCAACCCCTCCGAGGGCAAGAGCTGGATCGGCCTGGCCATGGGTGACGCCGGCGGCTACAAGAAGGAAGACATGTGGGGTCCCGACAACGACCCGGCATGGCTGCGCAACGACCCGACCGTCAACGTCGACAAGCTGGTGGCCAACAACACCCGGCTGTGGGTCTACTGCGGTAACGGCCGCCCGAACGAGCTGGGCGGCGACAACATCCCCGCGACGTTCCTCGAAGGCAACTTCATGATCGGCCAGAACAAGAAATTCCAGGACCTCTACACCGCGGCCGGTGGCAGCAACGCCGTGTTCAACTTCCCGGACTACGGCACCCACAGCTGGGAGTACTGGGGTGCTCAGCTGCAGGCGATGAAGCCTGACCTGCAGAGCCACCTGGGCGCCAGTGCTGGCGGAGGCGAGGGCTAGACCCTTCCTGAGGCCCTTCCCGAGGTCTGGGTAGAGCCTCGAAATCTCGTCACTGAGCCCCATCCGATTTCGGGTGGGGCTCAGTGCTTTTGTCCGGGTGCGGTTACGCCGGTGCGACAGACGTGCTTGGATTCAGGGCATGCAGGGTTCGGCGACAGTTCACATGACAGCCCCGGCCGAGCGGATCTGGGATCTGGTGGCCGACGTCCGCAACATCGGGCAATTCTCCCCGGAGACCTTCGAGGCCGAATGGCTCGACGGCGCTACCGGTCCGGCGGTGGGCGCACGGTTTCGTGGGCACGTCCGGCGCAACGGGATCGGACCGGTGTACTGGACCACGTGCCGGGTCACCGAGTGCGAACCGAACCGGCTGTTCAGCTTCGCGGTCCTCGCCGGTGATCGAGCGCTGAACCGGTGGAGCTACCAGTTGACCCCCACCGCCGACGGCACCGATGTCACCGAGTCGTTCCGGCTGGCCGATTCCTTCCTGACCAGCGTGTACTACTGGGCGTTCGGCGGATTTCTGCGGCAGCGCAACAATATCCGCGACATGCGACGCACCCTGGAACGCATCCGGGACGTCGTAGAAGAAGCGCAGTAGAAGAAGCGCAGTAGAAGAAGCGCAGTACAACAGGCGCAGTAGAACAGGCCTGACCTCGGGTCAGGCCAGGGTGTCCGGGTCGGCCAGCGGCAACAGCAGAAACGACGGGGTGGGTCCGCCCTGGTGCAGGCGGTAGTTGCCGCCGGTCAGCGCCTGGCGTGCGGGCGCGGTCGGTACCAGGTGTGGGAAATCGTAGTGGTCAGGGTCAGCCGCAGCCGGTGCCCGGGGCCGATCAGCGCTGCGGTGGGAAAAATTTCGATGTCGTAGCGGGTCAACTCTCCTCGCTCGACGGGCCGCACCGCCGATCGGGTGCTGATGTGATGCGGGTGTAGCACGGTGCCGTCCGGCAGATACCAGGTGCGGTCCGGGTCCAGGACCCGGTGCGATCCGAGCAACGCCCCTTGCGTCAGCGGGCGGCTGACCCCCTCTGGAGCGACGTCGTCGAGATGGGCGACCCACAGCGTCTCGGTGGTGTCGGCGGTCGCATGCACGCTGAGCGTGATCGGTCCGGCGATCAGGGTCGGCGAATCGAACACCTCGCTGGTGTAGGTCAGCGCCCCGCGTTGCACCCGCCGGTTGTCCTGGTCGTGGCGGGTCCGGCCGCCGGACGCCGCGGTGACGAAACTGTTCAGCCCCAATGTCCACTGTTCCAGGCTGCGCCCGGACGTCGGACCGCGCGAGCGGTACGGCAACGTTGCGACGCACACCGACCCCGTAGGTCGCGGGCGCAGGCCGCCAGTCCGAGCTGAACGGCGACGGGTTGTCCCTGCCGGTCTTCCGGACCTTCGTCACGGCCCTGCCGAACACGGCGGCCGCCCCGATCGCCGCCAGCGCCCAACCAAGTTTCCGTCCCACCCGCAGCACCGCCATGCCCACCTTGCCCCAAATCCCATACCCACCGTCGACTCCCCGACTCTAAAACGGTGCCACACCACACTCGACACCTGTCCAGCCGGAGGCTAAGTTGACCCGAAGGACAATTGACACCGTCATCCGAAGGAGTTCGACGCTGGCAGCTTCCTCGGAACCAGGCAGACCATGACTGCCACCACCGCAGAAATGGAGTTCGCCCGTGACCGATGGCATCAACCAGCCCGTACTCGGTTTGTGGCGAGCGCTGTCACAACGCGACTGGGAGGCGGTGAAGACGTTTCTGTCGCAGGACTGCATCTACGTCGACATGCCGGTCGGGCCGGCTGCGGCCGCGCGCGGCCCCGCGGACATCGTGAAGCGACTCAAGGTCGGGTTGGAGCCGCTGGCCGGGTATGAAAACCACGACGGGCTGCTGGTGTCCAACGGATCCGACGTCATGTATGAGCACTCCGAGACGTGGAAGTGGGCGACCGGAGAAACCACCCTGCTGCGTTTCGTGACGGTACACAAGGTGATCGACGGCAAGGTCACGCTGTGGAAGGACTACTGGGACATGGCCGGGTTGACGGCGCACGCGCCACCGACCTGGATGGAGGAGTTGGCTTCGGCAGACATGTCCTGGGTCTTCGACGCCACCGGGCTCATCTGACATCGCCAGCGGAGTGGCTGCCGGCGGGGTCAGCTCCGGCTGGGCAGTGTGAAGGCGCAGGCCTGGCCAATGTCGAGCGTGCGCAGCAGCCGCCCCATGCCCAACCACAGCGCACACGACAGCGCCAGGTCGGCGAGCAACTCGTCGCTGAAGTGTTCACCGCACCGCGACCAGAAGTCCTCATCGTCGCGCAAGTCGGTGTGGTCGGTGGCGAACCGATGGGCGAACTCCGCGGCGAGCCGCTCCTGGGGGCTGTAGCCCGGCCAGGTCAGCCACTCGGCCACGTGGTCGTAGAAGTCCTCGCTCACGCCGGCCGCCGGGCCGTCGGCGTCGCGGGTGTTGACGCACACCGCGCACTCGTTGTCGAAGGCGATCACCATCCGGGCCAACTCCCGGGTGCGCATCGGCAGCCGGCCGTTGTTGTAGACCGCGGTACTGAATCCACCGATTCCGGCGGCGAGTTCGGGTGAACGGGCCATCCAGCCCATGACGTCGTCAGCGGCGAAAGGCCCGATTCTGCTCATACCCAGCGATGCTAGCGGGCTGTGCCGTCATCGTGGGCCGGGCCGGTGAACTCCGGCTAACGAGCTCATACGGCAGCGATCACGACGGCGGGCGCGCGACGCACTGCGCCGAATACAACGCCTCGCCGAGCTTTTCCATCAACTCCAGTTGGGTCTGCAGGTAATCGATGTGGGATTCCTCTTCGACCAGGATGGTCTCGAGCAGCTTGGCGGTAGTGCTGTCCTGCTTGTCGCGGCACAGGACGATGCCCGGCCGCAGCCGGTTGAGCACGTCCATTTCGACCGCGAGATCGCTCTCGAACTGTTCGCGCAGGGTTTGGCCGATGCGCAGGGATCCGATGCGCTGGTAGTTCGGCAGGCCGTCAAGCAGCAGAATGCGATCGGTGATCGCCTCGGCGTGGCGCATCTCCTCGAACGATTCGTCGCGGGTGTGGGCGGCCAGTTCGGTGAAACCCCAGTTGGCCTGCATCTTGGAGTGCAGGAAGTACTGGTTGATCGCGGTGAGTTCACTGGTCAGTTGCTCATTGAGCAGTTTGAGGACCTCGGGGTCGCCTTGCATGATCACTCCTCTGGGGTGAAGAACCTCGCATGCCGGCCGGGACGGGCGGGGCTTAACCATCGCCGTAGCGTGCCGAGTTCAATCTAGTGCAGGTCGCAGTTGCCGGTGCGGTGTTTACCCGTGTCTCAGCGCGCCGAATCGGCGCATCGGCTCGGGTCTCGGCGGAAAAAGGTTCGCCGTGCTCCCCTACGCGATGCGCTGAAGTTAGGTTAGACTCTACTAACATGAGACTAGCCTCGCCCGGCCGCCGTGTCGGCATTTCGGCGAGTTGTATGTCCCACCGCGACGGTCCGCAGTCGTTGGTATTGGCGCTGGACTACCGGGTCGACGACGTCGATCGGACCTGGTCACTGATCCGGGACGACCATTCCCCGCTTCTGGATCTCGGCGCCCGCCATGCAGTGCTGTACACCTCGGTGTTCGAGCCGAAGCGGGTACTGGTGACGATCGGCCTTCGGCACCGGGCCTCCGTCAAGGAGTTGTTGCGCTCCCCCGCGGTATTCGAGTGGTTCGACCGCTCTGGAGTCAGCGATCTGCCGGCAATCTTCGCCGGCGAGGTCCGAGAGAAGATCAACCTCGGCCGGACCGAATCCGAGCAGCCCGGTTCGGAGGTGATCGTCGGGGTGGTGTCCACCGTCGCCGACCCCGAGCACTTGATGGCCAAGGTGCACGGCGGGTTGGACCGGTTCGCCGACGCCGGCGTGCGCAAAGTCTGGGTCTACCAGGCAGTCGACGACGGGCGTGAGGTGATGACCCTGCTGGAGATCGACAGCGCCGTCAGCGCACAACGTTGGATGGACCGCCCGGACACCGCCGCGGAATGGATGACCGGTGTCGGGATCGGTGGTTACCCCCGGCCGTTCGTCGGGAAATTCACCGCCTCGATCGATCTGATGACGCCCACCGACGACGGCCAGTAGGAGTATCGCCATGTACGTGTGCCTGTGCGTCGGAGCCACCAATCAAATGGTGTCCGACGCCGTCGCCGCCGGCGCGTCGACGTCGAAAGAGGTTGCGGCGATGTGCGGGGCGGGCGGCGACTGCGGCCGATGCCGGTGCACGGTTCGCGGCATCATCGAAGCCACCCTGGCCGCCGTGCCGTCCGGTCCGAGCAACGGCTCGCTGCGGCATCTGTCCCTGGAGATCACTCCGGTCGGGTCACGCTGATCAGCGCCTCCGCCGCTCGGTGAACTCGGCCAGCGCATCGGCGTTGGCCTGAGCTCCCATCAGGTCGGCGAATAGTGCGTTCTCCCGAGCCGTGGCCGCGGCAACCTCATCACGGATGGGCGCGACCATGGTGGCCTTGACCGCCATCAGGCTCGAGATCGGCCGGGAGGCAAGCACTTCGGCATGCCGGCGTGCCTCATCGAGGAGTGCCGGCGGTTCACACACCTTCCAGACCAGTCCCATCCGCAGCGCTTCGTCGGCGTCGACCCATTCCGAGGACATCAGCAGCCAGGCTGCGTTCTGCCGTCCGATCAATTGCGGAAGCAGGTAGGACGAGGCGGCCTCCGGTGCTACTCCCAGACTGGTGAACGGGCATTTCAAACGGGCCGTTGTGGACATGAAGGCTAGGTCGGCATAACCGAGGATGGTGGTGCCGATGCCGAGGCCGATGCCGTTGACCGCGCAGATCAGCGGCTTGGGAAAGCGCGCCAGTGCCCCGACCAGTCCGGGGAACCCGTGCTTGCCGGGGGTGAACTGCGGGTCGGTGATCCGAGCCTGCATCTCGGTGAGGTCGGTGCCGGCGCTGAAGGATCGCCCGGTGCCGGTCAGCAGTACGACGGCGACATCCGGGTCACCGGCGGCGGCCAGCAGCGCCTCGGCCGTGGCGTCGTAGAGCGCCTCGTTGAAGGCATTGAGCGCGTCCGGACGATTCAACGTCAGTGTCCGCACCCGGTTCTCGTCTTCGACCTTCAAAATCATCCCTGCAGCCTAAACGGGGCTCAACCGGGTCGCGGTCCGGGCAACCCTGGCGTTACCGGACCAGGTCGACCTGGTGGCCCGCGGCGACCACGTCGCCGATGATGCCCGCCAACCGCCGGTAGGGCTCGCCACGCCCGCTGGAGGTGCGGAAGACCAGACCGATCCGCCGGCCTGGGCTAGGTGCGGCGAAGTAGGCCAGCGCCAGCCGGCTGCGTTCGGCTTCCACCGGCACCGCGGTCTGCGGAATCAACGTCACGCCCAGCCCGCCGGTCACACACTGCACCGCGGTTGCCAGCGATGCTGCGCGGGTATTGGCCAACTCGGCTCGCACCCCCGCATTGCGGCAGATGTCCAGGGCCTGATCTCGCAAGCAGTGGCCCTCGTCAAGCAGCAACAGCGGCAGCTCCGCCAGGGCGGCCGGCGGTACCCGCCGTTTGCCCGCAAGCGGATGCCCCGGCGGGAGCACCAATACGAAATCCTCGTCGTAGATGGGTATTTCAGTGATTCCGGCAGCCCCCGCCGGCAACGCGATCAGTGCCGCGTCCACCGCTCCCTCGCGCAACCCGGTAAGCAGCCGTTCGGTCTGATCCTCGATCACCCGCAGGTTCAGTTCCGGCAGTCGTTCCAAAAGGCCGGCCAGCACGGCGGGCAGCACGTACGGCGCCACCGTCGGGATCAGGCCGAGTCGCACGGTGCCCTGCAGCGGGTCGGCGACCCCGGCGGCCGCGGCGGAGAACTGCGCCGCCGCGTCGAGCACGGCATGGGCGTGCGCTAGCAACTGCACCCCCTCCGCGGTCAGGAAGACCCGCCGGGTGGACCGCTCGATCAGTTGGACGCCCAGACCGGCCTCCAGCGACGACAGCGCCTGCGACAGGGTCGACTGGCTGAGGCCCAGGCCGGCCGCCGCGAGACTGAAGTGGTGCTTCTCGGCCACCGCGGCGAAAGCCCGCAGACCGGCCAGTGTCGGCTGATAAGTTATATCGGTCATACCGATTAGTATAGTGGTAAGTATCACCTTTCGCTTTTAATCGTAATAAGGCAAACTAGACCACGCGGGCGTTGAACGGACCCCACCGAACGCCCTGAAATCTCAAACCACGAGGAGTGACATGGCCCTGCTGACCATCGGCGACCAGTTCCCGTCCTACCGGCTCACCGCGCTGATCGCGGGCGACCTGTCGAAGGTCGACGCGAAAGGCCCCGAGGACTTCTTCACCACCGTCACCAGCGACGACCACCCGGGCAAGTGGCGGATCGTCTTCTTCTGGCCGAAGGACTTCACCTTCGTGTGCCCCACCGAGATTGCGGCGTTCGGCAAGCTGAACGACGAGTTCGCCGACCGCGACGCCCAGGTTCTCGGCGCATCGATCGACAACGAGTTCGTGCACTACAACTGGCGCCTCCAACACGAAGACCTCAAGACGCTGCCGTTCCCGATGCTCTCCGACCTCAAGCGCGAACTGGTCGAGGCCACCGGGGTGCTCAACGCCGACGGTGTCGCCGACCGGGCTACCTTCATCGTCGACCCCAACAACGAGATCCAGTTCGTCTCGGTGACTGCGGGCTCGGTAGGCCGCAACGTCGATGAAGTGCTGCGGGTGCTCGACGCGCTGCAGTCCGACGAGTTATGCGCGTGCAACTGGCGCAAGGGCGACCCGACGCTCAACGCAGGCGAACTGCTCAAAGAATCGGTGTGACCGGAGGCGCTATGAGTATCGAGAACCTGAAGAACGCCATCCCGGAATTCGCCAAGGACCTCAAGCTCAATCTGGGGTCGATCGCCCGCACCACCGCACTGAACGACGAACAACTCTGGGGCACCCTGCTGGCCAGCGCCGCGGCGACACGCAACGCCACGGTGCTGGCCGAGATCGGCGCCGAAGCCGCCGATAACCTCTCGGCCGAGGCATACCAGGGCGCCCTGGGTGCCGCCTCGATCATGGGCATGAACAACGTGTTCTACCGCGGCAGGCACTTCCTGGGTGGTGCCTACGACGACCTGCGGCCCGGATTGCGGATGAACATCATCGGCAACCCGGGGGTCGACAAGGCCAACTTCGAGTTGTGGAGTTTCGCGGTCTCGGCGATCAACGGCTGCTCGGACTGCGTAACGTCCCATGAGGCCGTGGTGCGGGAGGCCGGTGTCGGGCGCGAGGCGGTGCTGGAGGCCCTCAAGGTCGCCTCGATCGTGGCCGGGGTGGCGCAAGCGATCTTCGCCGCAGCGACCCTGCCGGGGGAATCCTCCTAGCGCGAGCCGACGTCGACGAGACGCAGTCGCGGTCTGACACCGGGTGAAAGTCGCTGCGGCCCGAACGGCTCCGGGTCTCCGGCCGCCACACCAGCCGTGGCACAGTTCCGGCGTCGGCAGTGAAGGAGTCAGTGATGTCGGCGATGCAGCGGCGGTTTCCCAGAATCCACGACCTCGCGCCGCTGATCCGATTCCGCAAACCACGGTTGAACCACACCGCGCGGCGCCTTGATGCCGCGCTGACCATCGAGGATCTGCGCGGTATCGCGAAGCGCCGCACGCCCGGGGCCGTCTTCGACTACACAGACGGCGCCGCCGAGGACGAGATCTCGCTGGCCCGGGCGCGACAGGCCTTCCGCGACATCGAATTTCACCCTGCGATCCTGCGCGACGTGACCAGCGTCGACACCGGATGGGAGGTGCTCGGCGCGCCGGTGGCGTTGCCGTTCGCCATCGCACCGACCGGCTTCACCCGGTTGATGCATACCGCGGGCGAGCTGGCCGGCGCCCGGGCCGCCGAGGCCGCCGGCATTCCGTTCACACTGTCCACCCTGGGCACGGCGTCGATCGAAGACGTCACCGCGGCGGCCCCTGAGGCCCGCCGATGGTTCCAGCTGTACATGTGGCGCGACCGCGACCGGTCGATGGCGCTGCTACGCCGCGCGGCCGACGCCGGCTACGACACCGTGCTGGCGACCGTCGACTGCCCGGTCGCCGGGGCGCGGCGGCGCGACACCCGCAACGGGATGGCCATCCCGCCGGCGCTGACGTTGCGGACCTTCGCCGACGCCATCACCCACCCGGCCTGGTGGTTCGACCTGCTCACCACCGAGCCGCTGGCCTTCGCATCGCTGGACCGGTGGTCAGGCACCGTCGCGCAATACATGGACACCATGTTCGACCCGAGCTTGACCTTCGACGACCTGGCCTGGGTGCGCTCGCAGTGGCCGGGTCGGTTCGTCGTGAAGGGCATTCAGACCCTCGCCGACGCCCGCGCTGTCGTCGATCTCGGCGTCGATGGCATCGTGTTGTCCAACCACGGCGGCCGCCAGCTCGACCGGGCGCCGGTGCCGTTCCAGTTGCTTCCCGAGGTGGCGCGCGAAGTCGGACGGGACACCGAGATCCTGCTGGACACCGGCATCATGTCCGGCGCGGACATTGTCGCGGCGATCGCGCTGGGCGCCCGGTGCACCCTGATAGGCCGGGCCTATCTGTACGGACTGATGGCCGGCGGTCAGGCCGGCGTGCACCGGGTGATCGACATCCTCGCCGAACAGATCCGCCGTACCATGCGGCTGCTCGGGGTTGCCGAGCTGGCGGAGCTGTCACCGCAGCACGTCACCCAGCTGCAGCGGTTGGCGCCGCGTCGGTAGCCCGACGACAGCCGTCACCGCCGGCGGCCCGGATTCTCCATTTTCTCGGTGACGCAATCGAACTCGGCCGGCGCTGGTGCGCTATTCCGTCAATGCCGACGACCACATGTAGCCCACCGATTGACCGCCCGAACCACCCGACTAACCGGTAGGGTGACGGAAGAGTCGACGTCGCCAGGTTCCCACGGGTGGCCTGCCGCAGATACGGAGGAACGTGTGTCAGCATCAGCCACATTTGTGATCGTCGGGGCCGGCTTGGCCGGAGCCAAGGCTGCAGAGGCATTGCGCGACAAAAACTTCGATGGAAAGATTGTGCTTCTCGGCGAGGAGCAGCACCTTCCCTACGAACGTCCTCCGCTGTCCAAGGAATTCCTGGCGGGCAAAAAGACGCTCAGTGACTTCACCGTGAACGCCCAAGACTGGTACCGCGAGCACGATGTCGACCTGCGGGTCGCCCGGGTGGTGGCCTTGGACCGGGCCGGTCACACCGTCGGCCTGGCCGACGGCACCAGCGTGGGCTACAACAAGTTGCTGCTGGCCACGGGTTCGCGGTCGCGGCGGGTACCGATTCCGGGCGCCGACGCCCGCGGCGTGCACTACCTGCGCACGATCGACGATGCCTCAGCGCTGGATTCAGCACTGGCCCAGGGCACTCCGCTGGCGGTGGTGGGTGCCGGCTGGATCGGAATGGAGGTGGCCGCGAGCGCCCGACAGCGCGGCATCGACGTCACCGTGGTGGAGACCGCCACCCTGCCGTTGCTGTCCAGCCTCGGTGCGGAGAACGGCACGATCTTCGCCGACCTGCACCGCGAGCACGGCGTCGACCTGCGGCTGGGGTCAACCGTCGCGGAGATCACCACGGACGGTGGTACCGCCACCGGCCTGCGCCTAGGCGACGGCTCGCAGATCAGCGCGGGCGCGGTGCTGGTTGCGGTCGGCGCGCAACCCAACATCGAACTGGCCGAACAGGCCGGCCTTTCCACCGGTGACGGCGGCGTGCTGGTGGATGCCGGCCTGCGCAGCAGCGACCCCGACGTCTTCGCGGTCGGCGACATCGCGGCCGCCCAGCATCCCGTGCTGGGCACCCGGATCCGCACCGAACACTGGGCGAACGCCCTCAAGCAACCCGCGGTCGCGGTGTCGGGCATGCTCGGCGAGCCCGCCGAATACGCCGAGCTGCCTTACTTTTTCACCGACCAGTACGACCTCGGCATGGAATACGTCGGCCACGCGCCCCGATACTCCCGGGTGGTGTTCCGCG
>JBDTEP010000108.1:0-3141 GCA_039922455.1 Mycobacterium sp.
CCGACAGCAGCACGATGCGAGCCGGCGGTGGCGTATCGCCGCCGCCGATGACCGCGCCCACGGTGGCGATCGCCTGCAGCGCGGTGAAGATGCCCTCCCCGGTGGCGGTCCGGTCGGCCAGTTGCAGCTTGTCGATCGCCGCCTTGGTGGCCTCCCGGTTGGTGGTCGGTGAGGTCAGCACGGTCGCGGTGCCGGCGTAGGCGATCAGCCCCAGGTTGATACCAGCGGTCAGCTCGTCGGCGAACTGCTTGCCGGCCTCCTGCGCCGCGGCCAGCCGGCTGGGTTCGACGTCGGTGGCACGCATCGACTGGGACACGTCGATCACCAGCATGACCACCGCGCGGTTACGCGGGATTCGGACGTCGTGGCTCGGGCCAGCCATCGCAATGGTGAACAGCAGCAGCGACGAAAGCATCAGGACCGCCGACAAGTGCCGCCAGCGGGTCGGCGCCTTGGGCGCCACGCTCTCCAGCAGCTCCATGTTGGCGAACCGCAGGACCCGCCGCTGCCGCGCCATCTGCACCAGGACATAGAGCACGAGTAAGCCCAGAATCGCGAACACGAAGAGGAAGAACCACGGGTGCATGAAGCCGGACAGCGTCATCGGCCCGAGTAGCGGCAATGTCATAGCAGACCTGTCTTTTGCTTACGGGTCGGATTTACGGCGCCCCCGCCAGCGCACCGCGCCGGCGGGATTCGACGAATCGGACGATGTCGGCGATCCAGTCCCGGTCGGTGCGCAGCGCCAGTAGCGGAGCGCCACAGCTGCGCAACGTGTGCGCGACGTCCGCGCGGTGGGTCACCGCGGCCCGGGCGAAGTCGTCGCGCAGTTTGGCGTCGATGGTGAACTCGCGGGTGACCCCGGATTCGGTGTCCTGCAGCACCACGTCGCCGACATCGGGCAACTCGACGTCGCGCGGGTCGAGCACCTCGATGCCCAGTACCTCGTGGCGGGCCGCGATCGCCCGCAGTGGGCGCATCCAATTGGTCGGGCCCAGGAAGTCGCTGATCACGACCGCCATGCCGCGTCGGCGTTCTGGCCGGCGCAACGCGTCGATGGTCGCCGCCAGGTCGCCGCGCACCCCGACCGGGGCCCGCGGAATGGTGGCGATGGTGCGCAACAAGGTCTGCTCGTGGCTGCGTCCGGAGCGCGCCGGTACCCGCACGACGCGCTCACCGTTGGCCACCAACGCACCCAGCCGGTTGCCGCCGCCGCTGTTCAGGTAGACGATGGCCGCGGCCGCAGCCATCGCCAGGTCACGCTTCTCACAGATCGCGGTGCCGAAATCCATGCTGGCCGACATGTCGACCACCAGCCACGTCTCCAGCTCACGGTCGGCGATCATCTGACGGACGTGCGGATGGGTGGTGCGGGCCGTGACTGACCAGTCCATCCGGCGCACGTCGTCGCCCGGCTGGTAGAGCCTTGATTCGCCGGGTTCGGAACCCGGGCCCGGGATCAAGCCCAGGTGATCCCCGTGCAGCACCCCGTCGAGCTTGCGTTTGACGGTCAGCTCGAGGGTTCGCAACGCCGCCGCCAGTTTGGGATCGCGAATCCCGCCGCGCAGCATGGACGGCGGCGCGGTGCTGGTTTCCGGGGCCGCAGATCCCTGCCCGGCGTCGGGGTAGCTCACCGACCGCCGGCCACTGCCGTCGCGGTCGGGGCACCGGGCTGCGCCTGGTGCGGCTGCTGCTGCGGAACGGCGTTCACCTGCGGCAACGGCACCGTCTGCAACACCCGGTTGATGACGATCTCCGAGGTGATCTCGTCGGCGAGCGCGTCGTAGGACAACACCAACCGGTGCCGCAGCACGTCCGGGATAACCTCGATGACGTCCTGCGGGATCACATAGTCGCGGCCGCGCACCAACGCCAGCGCGCGCGACGCCGCGATGATGCCCAGCGAAGCGCGCGGCGATGCGCCGAAGGACAGCCAGCTCTTCACGTCGGGCATGCCGAACTGCTCCGGATGCCGAGTGGCGGTGATGACCCGCACCACGTAGTCGACCAGCGCGTGATGCACGAAATTGTTGGCCGCCAGCTGCTGCAACCGCTGCAGGTCACCGGGGTTGAGAATCTGCTTGGCCTCCGGCGGGGTCACACCCATCCGGTAAATGATCTCGCGCTCCTCCTCTGGGGAGGGGTAGTCGACGTTGATCTTGAACAGGAACCGGTCACGCTGCGCCTCCGGCAGCGGGTAGACGCCCTCGTGTTCGATCGGGTTCTGGGTGGCCATCACCAGGAACGGGTTGGGCAGCGGGAACCTCTTGCCACCGATGGACACCTGGCGTTCCTGCATGACCTCCAGCAGCGCCGACTGCACCTTGGCCGGCGCGCGGTTGATCTCGTCGGCCAGCAGGAAGTTGACCATCACCGGGCCCAACTCGGTGTCGAACTCTTCGCGGCCCTGACGGTAGATACGGGTGCCGACGATGTCGGTGGGCACCAGGTCCGGGGTGAACTGAATACGCGCGAACGTACCGCCGACCACCCGGGCGAACGTCTCGACGGCCAGCGTCTTGGCCACCCCGGGCACACCCTCGAGCAGCACGTGGCCCTTAGCCAGCAGTCCGACCAGAATGCGCTCGACGAGCTGGTCCTGGCCGACGATGACCCGCTTGACCTCGAAGATGGCCCGCTCCAGCACATGTACGTCGGCGGCGAGCCCGTTACCGCCGGCCGGGGCGTTTTCGGCCCCGGAAAATCCGCTGGCGCCCGCGGGCGTCCCATCCGATGACGTCATCGAGAAATCCTCCACAAAGGTCGGTCAGAGCTAACTGCTTGCACGGCCGGCAGCCGAGGGGCAGCGGCGTGCCCAGGTTTCACTATTCCAGGCATAACAGCATCCGTCGACGCAAGGCCCGTCAGTACTCGATGATCCGGGTCAGATACGGCGTCATTCCCGAGGTCCGCACCGGGCTGACGACGACCTTGCCGGCGCTGCCGGAGGCCTCCAGCATCTTCCCGCCACCGAGGTACATCGTGACGTGCTGGCCGCCGCCGGGGCCGTAGAGCATCAGGTCGCCGCGGCGGGCCTGATTGGGCGGAATGTGCCGGCCGGCGTTGTACTGGTCGCCGGAGAACCGCGGGATCAGCACACCGACGCCGGCGAACGCGTAGCGCATCAACCCCGAGCAGTCG
>JBDTEP010000109.1:0-3756 GCA_039922455.1 Mycobacterium sp.
CATTGAGGGCAAGTGGAACAGCGTGACCCTGACGCTGATCATCGACCACGTCAACGGAGATGCAAGCAATAATCGTCGTGAGAATCTGCGGCTCATTTGTCCCAACTGTGACAGCCAGCTGCCGACATACAAAGCGAGGAATCGCGGCAGGGGTCGCTACTACCGGCGACAGCGGTACGCCAATGGCCCGTCGTATTAAGGCTCCAGCCTCCCGGGCATTCAAATAACGCGGCCGCGAACGGCTCACTCGACGTCGGCGGGGTCCTGATTGATCACCCGCTGGGAGCGCACCGGCTGCGACGACGGGCGTCGACTGGACCGGCGTGGCAGCAGCGGGATGCGCTCGGCGATGCTGCTCAGCGGGTTGACCACCATGGTCAGTGCCATGACCGCCTCCTGCAGAGTATCGATGGCCGGCTCGAGTGCCTCCATCCCCGGAGCGAGCCGGCCCAGGGTTTCCGCGACGTTGGTGAGCTGTTCCAGCGGGCCGTTGCGCGCGGTGAGCTTGTCGAGCAGCCCGCCCTCGGCCAGCAGTCGGTCGGCCAGTCCGTCCTCGGCCAGCAGCCGCTCGATCAGCCCGTTCTCGTCGGTCAGTTGATCCACCATCCCACCCGGCTGCAGGGCCCGCTGCAGCCCACCGCCCTCCGCGGTCAGGCGATCGAGCAGACCTCCCGGCCCGGTCAGCTGGTCGACCAGGCCGCCGGGACTCAGCAGCCGATCTACCGGACCGCCGGGTGCCAGCGCCCGGCCTAACGGGGCGTCGTCGTCCATCAATTTGGCCAGCCGGTTGGCCCGGGCAATGGTGTCATCGAGGCCCAACATGTGTGCCATGGAGTTGGCGGGCCCCTGGCCGGTGGACTCTCCGATCGTCTGCCGTGCCAGTCCGAGCGCCGCGGTGGCGGCACCGATCCCGGCTTCGGCGATCGACAGTCCGACCCGCGCCGGGGCGGTCGACAAGGCGATCAGCTGCTTGGCCAGGTCCATGCGGTCAGTGTAGGGGCGATCAGGAGTCGACATGAGTTAGTTCGATTGACAACCAACACACAGCTGGCGTTCAGTCAACGTTCACTCGACTAGGAGGGAATTAACCTCATGGGAGCAACAGCTGCACAAGACGCCGCGCCGGAGGCCAGGATCCTGGTCGTCGACGATGAAACAAACATTGTCGAGTTGCTGTCGGTCAGCCTGAAATTCCAGGGCTTCGAGGTCTACACCGCCTCCAACGGTCCGGCAGCGCTGGACCGCGCGCGCGAGGTTCGGCCGGACGCGGTGATCCTGGACGTCATGATGCCGGGGATGGACGGGTTCGGTGTGCTGCGCCGGTTGCGTGCCGACGGCATCGACGCCCCGGCGTTGTTCTTGACCGCGCGGGACTCGCTGCAGGACAAGATCACCGGTCTGACCCTCGGCGGCGACGACTACGTGACGAAGCCGTTCAGCCTGGAGGAGGTGGTGGCCCGGCTGCGGGTCATCCTGCGCCGGGTGGGCAAAGGCGCCGGGGAACCGCGGAACTCGCGGCTGACGTTCGCCGATATCGAACTCGACGAGGACACCCACGAAGTGTGGAAGGCCGGCCAACCGGTGTCGTTGTCGCCGACCGAATTCACCCTGCTGCGGTACTTCGTGATCAACGCCGGCACGGTGCTGAGCAAACCGAAGATCCTCGACCACGTCTGGCGCTACGACTTCGGTGGCGACGTCAACGTGGTGGAGTCCTACGTCTCCTATCTGCGCCGCAAGATCGACACGGGCGACAAGCGCCTGCTGCACACGCTGCGCGGGGTGGGCTATGTGCTGCGCGAGCCTCGATGAACACCGCCCGCAGGTGAAGGGGAAAATCACGCCCGCGGGCGGTGTGCTGCCGCTGCGGGTCAGCCTGATCGCCGCCACCCTGGCCATGGTGGCGTTCGGGCTGCTGGCACAGGGATACGCCGTCGCCACCATCCTGCGCCACCGCCTGATCAGCAGGATCGACGCCACGCTCATCGACGCGGCTCACGGCTGGGCGCTGGAGCAGCGTGGGCGGATTCCGCTGGCTGAAGATGACGACCCGAACCCCGGCCGGCCGCCGACGAGCTTTTACGTCCGCGACGTCGATCCCGATGGCAGCGTCTGGACCGTCATCAACGACCAGAACGCCGAGCCGCGACTGCCGCCGGACAACGACGTGGGGCCGGTACCGACCACGGTCGGCTCGATCGACGGGTCGGGTGTGCAGTGGCGTGCGCTGTCGGTGCACGGCGAGCACGGCAGGCTGATCACCGTGGCCAGGGATCTGTCCGACCCCCGGGCCACACTGCGGTATCTGGCCTGGTCGCGGGTGGCGATTGGCATCGGGGTGCTGGCAGTGCTGGGCGCCGCCGGTTATGTGGTGGTTAACCGCAGCTTGCGGCCGTTGGTCGAGGTCGAGCGGACTGCGGCCGCGATCGCCGCCGGCCAGTTGGACCGCCGGGTGCCCGAGCGCGACCCCCGCACCGAGGTCGGGCGGCTCTCACTGGCGCTCAACGGCATGCTGGCGCAGATCCAGCAGGCGGTGGCGTCCTCGGTGGCGTCGGCGGACAACGCGCGCATCTCCGAGGAGCGGATGCGCCGGTTCATCACCGACGCCAGCCACGAGTTGCGCACGCCGCTGACCACCATCCGAGGCTTCGCGGAGCTGTACCGGCAGGGCGCGGCCCGCGACGTCGAGATGCTGATGTCGCGCATCGAAAGTGAAGCGCGCCGGATGGGCCTGCTCGTCGAGGACTTGCTGCTGCTGGCCCGGATGGACGCTCAGCGGCCACTGGAACGACGCTGGGTCGACCTGCTGGTGCTGGCCACCGACGCGGTGCACGACGCCCGGGCGATTGCACCGGATCGCACCGTCGAACTGGAGGTCTTCGACGGCCCGGGCACCCCGGAGGTGCTTGGCGACGAAGCCCGGCTGCGACAGGTGCTGAGCAACCTGGTGTCCAACGCGGTGCAACACACCCCCGACGGCGCCGGGATCACCGTGCGGGTCGGCACCGTCGGCGACGACGCCGTACTCGAAGTCGTCGACCAGGGGCCGGGGATGAGCGAGCAGGATGTGCAGCGCGTCTTTGAGCGCTTCTACCGCGCGGACTCGTCGCGGGCGAGGGTCAGCGGTGGCACCGGGCTGGGGCTTTCGATCGTCGACTCGCTGACCCGGGCGCACCACGGCACCGTCACGGTGATCTCTCCGCCGGGCAAGGGCTGCACGTTCCGGGTCGCGGTTCCGCGTATTTTGGATACGTCAGCCGAACTCGCCGAGGCGCCCGCTGAGATCGGCTGAGCCTCAGTGAAGTTCGGCGAGCGCTGCCTTGATCTTGGCTTGCGCTTCGTCCAGCGATGCCGCCGTGGGATTGCGATCCACGCCGGCGAAGCCGAAGTCAGCCAGGCTGCGGGCGGGAAAGACGTGGACGTGCAGGTGCGGGACCTCCAGGCCGGCGATGATCATTCCGGCGCGTTCGGCGTCGAATGCTCGGCACACCGCCTTGCCGATCTGCTGCGCGACCGCCATCACCCGGGCGAAGACGGCGCCATCGACGTCCTGCCACTGGTCGATCTCGGCGCGGGGCACTACGAGTGTGTGCCCTTGCGTCATCGGCTCGATGGTCAGGAAGCCGACGATGTCATCGTCCTCGTAGACGAAGCGACCCGGCAGCTCCCGGTTGATGATCTTGGTGAAAATGGTGGTCATGAGCTTCAGCATATGTGCCGAGTGCCGGATTTAGCGGGCGGCGCTGCGTATTATCG
>JBDTEP010000110.1:0-5003 GCA_039922455.1 Mycobacterium sp.
GCACCCACTCCGTCGTACACCGCAGCCACCCCGTCGCCGTCGGTCAGCTCGCGGATGCGGGCGCCGAACGCGGCTGCGGCTGTCTCGCCCAGGCCTGGATAGTCGAGCACCTCGACGGCGCCGGCCCTCCGGGACAACTCGGCCTTGGCCGCGGTCGACACGGTGGTTATCACCCGGGCGCCGAGCGCAGTGGCCCACTGGGTCAGGAGCAGCCCGACCCCGCCCGCCCCGGCGTGCAGCAGTACGGTGTCGCCGCGTTGCACCGGGTACACCGACTTGATCAGGTAGTGCGCCGTCATGCCTTTGAGCAGGGCCGCCGCCGCCACATCGGAGTCAACGCCGGTTGGGATCGGCGCCACCAAAGACGCTGGGGCGGTGCAGTATTGCGCGTAGGCCCCGGTCGCGGCCGCAGTCACCACGCGGTCACCCACGCCCAATGTCGTCACCCCGGCGCCAACTTGGGCCACCGTGCCCGCGGCTTCGCTGCCGACCACGAACGGCAGCTCGGCCGGGTAGATCCCGGAGCGGAAATAGGTGTCCAGGTAGTTGACCCCGACGGCTTCGGTCCGGATCAACACCTCGCCCGTAGCGGGGGAGGGCTGGGGTCTGTCGACATAGCTCAAGACTTCGGGTCCACCGGTCGCGGCGACTTCTACGGCGTGCATGGTGACTATCATCCTCAGGCATGAGGTCCGCATGAAGTTGGCCCGGCCCGACATCTTCCACCCGCGTATCGTGCTGGCGGGGGACCCGCTGTCGGCGGGCGAGAACACCGGCCGCGCCGACGATGTCGGCCTGGTTGATGCGCTGCGGCACCGCGGCCTGCAGGCCCGTTCGCTGTCCTGGGACGACCCGGACACGCTGGAGGCGGACCTGGTGATCCTGCGGGCCGCCCACGACGGCGTGACTCGGAATGCCGAGTTCCTGGCCTGGACCAAGCGGGTCCGCAATCTGCTCAACCCGCCCGACGTGGTGGCCTGGAACGCCGACGAACGGTACCTGCGCGACCTCCAGTGCGACGGGGTGCCTACGGTGGCCGGCCCGGATCCGGCAGAGCTGACGGCGCTGGTGTTCTTCGGTGGCGGCCGGTCGCATGCATTTGGCGCCGCCGGCGCCGACCCGGACTTCGAGCTGTGGGATGTGGGCCGTGCCGCCCTGCGTGCGGCCGCGGAACGCTTGAGTATCCACATCGAGGATTTGCTCTACGCGCGTGCGGATGTGGCTGGAACCGCCGAAGACGCGCGCCTGGTAAGCCTGGATCTGGTTGCGCCGCAACTTGGTTGGCGTGAACTCGACGCGGACGAACGTGACCGGACGCAGCGCCGGTTCGCGTTGGCGGTCTCCTCGGCGCTAGAGCGGCTCGGGCTGGGCCCGCTCGCGCAGCGACGCCCATAGCGCCGCGGTCGCGCCGGTGACCAGCACCGCACCCGCGACATGCATGGTCACCAGCACGGCCGGCACTCCGGTGAAATATTGGACGACGCCGATCAGCCCCTGCCCCAGGGTGAGGGCGATCACCACCGTCAGTCGACGGGTCACCGCCTTGGCCGCCCGCACCGCCACCAACCCGAAAGCCAGTCCTGTCAGTAGCCCGATGAAGCCGATCAGCAGGGACTCGTGCAGGTGGGCCAGCGCGGCCACCTCAACCTTGAGTCGGGCCACCGTGCGGGCCGCGCTCTTGTCGCCCGCGTGCGGTCCGGCGCCGGTCACCAGGGTGCCGGTGACCAGCACCGCGGCCAGCGTGCCGGCGCACAACGCGGTCAACCGGCGTAGCGGCGCCGGGACCCGGTGGCGCACCACGAGTGCGTCGTCATCGGATTCGCCGACCTTCACAAAGAACAGCACCGCCAGCCAGACCATCAGCATCGAGACCAGCAGGTGCACCGCCACCGTCCACCACGCCAGTCCGGTGCGCACCGTGATACCGCCGATCACCGCCTGCAGCACCGTGGAGGCCGGCATCAGCCAGGCGTAGGTCAACACCTCGGTGCGTCGCCGTGCCCGGATCACCGCCAGCACCGCCAGCGCCGAGGTGATGACCACCGCGAAGGTGACCATCCGGTTGCCGAACTCGATGGCCTGATGAATCCGCGGCACCTCCGAGACCGCGACCGGGACGTAGCTACCCGGGAAGCACTGCGGCCAGGTCGGGCAGCCCAGCCCGGAGGCGGTGACGCGGACGATCGCGCCGGTGACCGAGATGAATCCCTGGGTGAACACGACCGCGGCGGCCAACACGCGCTGGGTGCGCAGGCTCGGATCGGGCAGCAGATCCACCAGTCGCATCAGGAACCGTCCCACGGGCCTGATCGTAGAGGATAGATAACTACAGGGCGTAGTAGGTCAGCTGAACCGGAACCAGCGCACCGCGCCGAGCCCGGCCAACAGGCCCCACACCGCCACCACCGCGATGCCGAACCAGTCGACCGAGACGGTCAACGCCTGCGACAGCGCCTCGGTCAGCGCTCCCGACGGTGTCAGCCGGGCCAGCCAGCGGAGCGGGTCGGGCACCAGCTCGGTCTCCAACGTCAGCGCGGAGAGGCCGCCGAACACGAACCACAGCAGATTGGCTACGGCCAGCACGATCTCGGCCCGCAGGCTGCCCCCGAGCAGCAGGCCCAGCGCCGCGAAGCAGGCCGTCCCCAGCGCGATGGCCACTGCCCCCAGGCACAGCCCGGCCACCGTGGGCCGCCAGCCCAGCGCGACGCCGATCGCCCCGAGCAGCACCGACTGCAGCAGGACCACCGTCGCCACCGACAGTGACTTGCCGGTGATGACACCCCATACCGGCAGTGCGGTGGCACCCAGTCGTTTCAGTGCCCCATAGCGGCGGTCGAACGCTACCGCGATGGCCTGACCGGTGAACGCGGTCGCGATCACCGCCAGCGACATGATCAGGGGCAGCAGCGTGCTGGCGCGGTGGGCGTGACCCTCGCCGAACGGCCCCAGCGGCAGTAGGGACAGCCCGACCAGCAAGGTGATCGGGATGAACATCGTCAACAGCAGTTGCTCGCCGTTGCGCAGCAGCAGCGTCAACTCCAGCCGGTACTGTGCCGCCAGCATGGCCGGCACGCTGCTGGGCCGCGGGTCCGGGGTGAAGGTGCCGGGCGGGAACAACTGATCGGTCGTCATGGGCGCAGCTCCCGTCCGGTCAGCTCCAAGAACACGTGCTCCAGGCTGCGCTGCTCCACTCGCAGCTCGGTGGCCAGCACATCGAGGCGGGCGCACCACGCGGTCACGGTTGCCAGCACCTGCGGGTCGACCGGGCCTTCGACGAGGTATTCGCCGGGCAGTACCTCGCTGGCCCGGTAACCCTCAGGCAACGCCGTGATCAGCAGCGACAACTCCAGCCGCGGGGGCGCGGTGAATCGCACCTGACCCGCGGCACCGCTGCGGGTCAACTCCTCGGGCGTACCGGCGGCCACCACCGCTCCGTGGTCGATGATCAGCAGTCGGTCGGCCAACTCCTCGGCCTCCCGCAGATGGTGGGTGGTCAACACCACGGTCACGCCGTCGCGGCGCAGTGCATCGATCAGCTCCCACACCAGCAGACGGGCGTGGGCGTCCATGCCGGCGGTCGGCTCGTCGAGGAAAACCAGTTCCGGGCGACCCACCAGGGCACAGGCCAGCGCGAGCCGCTGCTGCTGCCCGCCCGAGAGCCGCCGGTAGGTGGTGCGGGCCGCGTCGGTGAGGCCGAGGGTGTCCAGCAGCCACTGCGGGTCCAGCGGGTTCGCGGAATACGACGCCACCAACTTGAGCATCTCGCCGGCGCGGGCCGCGGGATAGCCGCCGCCGCCCTGCAGCATCACCCCGATACGTTCCCGCAGCCGGTCATTGTCGGCGATCGGGTCCAGCCCGAGCACTTCGATGGTGCCGGCGTCCGGGCGCACGAAGCCTTCACACATCTCGACCGTCGTCGTCTTACCGGCGCCGTTCGGGCCGAGCAGCGCGAACACCTCGGCGGTGTGGACTTCGAGATCAAGGTCGGCGACCGCGGTGGTCGCCCCGTAGCGTTTGCGCACTCCGCGCAAGCGCACCGCGACACCTGAGTTCACGGGGACTCAGCGTAAGCGTCGTCGACGGCGGCGTACCGCGGGGTGGGCCCCGGCGTCGGCTCGGGCTCCGCGGGCAGCTCGCGCCACGGCAGGTGTCGGTAGGTCAGCATGATCAACGCCAGCACCACGATGGCGCTGGCCAGGGTGGCGTCCACGATCTGGAACAGGGCGAACCGGTCGCCGTTGGCGGTCGGTCCGAAGATGCCGACCACCAGCGTCACTGCGATCACCGCTATCCGGAAGCTCGGGCGGGTCGCCCAGGCGGCCAGCGGGATGATTGCCCACAGCAGATACCACGGCTGCACCACCGGGAACAACAGGACCGTGACGCCCAGTGCGACGCCGAGCCCGCCGACCGGATGCAGCCGACCCTGCAGTACCAACATCAGCAGCCAGACGACCATTACCGCGATGATCAGCACGCCGATGCCACGGGTCAGCGACAGCACCGCGGTGGTGTGATCGCCCAGACCGAGCAGGATGCCCACCTGGCCGGTGCCCAGTGCCAACAGGGTCGGGGGCGACATCCAACTGCGCACCACGTTGGCGGTACCCAGGGTGAAGATCCAGCCGAAGCCCAGCCCACTGGCCCAGCCGATCAGGCCCGTCACGGCCACCGCCAGGGCGCTCATCCCGGTACCGGCGAGCAGAAACGCCCGCAGGTCGCCGCCCCAGCGCCAGGCCAGAGCCATCGCGACGAAACCGAGCGCGAGCAGCGACGGCAGCTTGACCTGCGACGACATTGTGATCAGCACCGCACCGGTGAGCAGTTCGGCCAGTGGCGCCCAGTCCCGGCGGTTCAGCGAGGCTCGACGGAGGAGAGGTGAAGCTGGGACCGCCGCATGAACCGGGCGGTTCAGCGAGGCTCGACGGAGGAGAGGCGAAGCTGGGACCGCCGCATGAACCGGGCGGTTCAGCGAGGCTCGACGGAGGAGAGGTGAAGCTGGG
>JBDTEP010000111.1:0-22562 GCA_039922455.1 Mycobacterium sp.
GCAACTACCTGCAGCCCGACGCCAAGAGCATCCAGGCGGCCGCCGCCAGTTTCGCCGACCAGACCCCCGCCAACCAGGCCGTTTCGCTGATCAACGGGCCCGCGCCGGACGCCTACCCGATCGTCAATTACGAGTACGCGATCGTCAACAGCTTGCCGAAGGACGGTAGGGATAAAGCCACCGCCCAGACCCTGCAGGCGTTCCTGCACTGGGCCATCACCGACGGCAACGCCCCCTCCTTCCTGAACAAGGTGCACCTGAACGCGCTGCCCGACGCGGTGGCGGAACTATCGCTGGCCCAGGTCGCGACCATCGGAGTTCATTGACAACTGATCCGCAGGAATCGTACGTAGCATGACGCCGATGCCACCCGACCGAGTCGACCCCGAACCCGGGAAGGTCAGCGTTCCGGAGATGAGCGCTGTGGATCTGACCTTGGGTTTCGGTACGAAGACGGTGCTCAACGAAGTGAGTCTGGCGTTTCCCGCCGGGGCGATCACCGCACTGCTCGGGCCCACCGGCTCAGGTAAGACCACCTTTCTGCGCACCCTGAACCGGATGAACGACAAGGTCACCGGCTACCGCTACAGCGGCGATGTCCTGCTCGGCGGGACCAGCATCTTCGGGGATCGCGATCTGATGGAACTGCGCCGCAGCGTCGGCATGCTGTTCCAGCGGCCCAACCCCTTCCCGATGTCAATCGCGGACAACGTCGTCGCCGGTGTGCGTGCTCATAAAATGGTGCCGCGCAAGGAGTTCCGCAGCGTCGCCGAGGAGAAGCTGCGGCTGGTGGGGCTCTGGGACGCGGTGAAGGACCGGCTGGGCGACTCCCCGTTTCGGCTCTCCGGCGGCCAGCAGCAATTGCTGTGCACCGCCCGCGCGCTGGCGGTCAACCCGGACGTGCTGCTGCTCGACGAGCCCACGTCGTCGCTGGACCCGACCACGACCGACAAGATCGAGCAGCTTATTTCGTCGCTGGCCAGGCGGTTGACGGTGATCATGGTGACCCACGATCTGGCCCAGGCCGCCCGGACCGCCGACCGCACGGCATTCTTCTTCGATGGCAGGCTGGTTGAGGAAGGCCCCACCGCGCAACTGTTCTCGTCCCCGCAGCACGAAGAGACTGTTCGCTACCTATCCCGGGGTCAGTTGACCGCCGGGAACGCCTAGGTATTCGCAGAGTACGAAGGAAAGGGAGTAACCGTGAAGATTCGCCTACGTAGCATGCTGGCCCTGTCGGCCACCGCGCCACTGATCCTGGCCGGAGCGGCCTGCGGTGGTAAAACCGATACCGCGCCAACGGAATCGGCTCACACCGACGGCAGCGTGGCCACCGTGCCGGCATCATCAGACGTGTCGTTGTCGGAGACCGGCAGCACACTGCTCTACCCGCTGTTCAACCAGTGGGGTCCGGCCTACCAACAGAAGTACCCCAACGTCACCATCACCGCGCAGGGCACCGGCTCGGGCACCGGGATCTCGCAGGCCGCCGCCGGGGCGGTCGACATCGGCGCCTCCGACGCCTACCTGTCCGAAGGCGACATGACTGAACACCCGGGCCTGATGAACATCGCGCTGGCGGTCTCCGCCCAACAGGTCAACTACAACCTGCCCGGCGTCACCGACCCCATCAAGCTCGACGGCAAAGTGCTCGCCGCGATGTACTCCGGCACGGTCAAGGCCTGGAACGACCCGCAGATCACCGCACTGAACCCGGGCGTCAACCTGCCCGACACCCCGGTGGTCCCGCTACACCGCTCCGACGGCTCCGGCGACACCTTCCTGTTCACCCAGTACCTGTCCAAGCAGGACCCCGACGGCTGGGGTAAAGCCCCCGGCTTCGGCACCACCGTCGACTTCCCCCCAGTGCCCGGCGCACTGGGCGAGAACGGCAACGGCGGCATGGTGACCGGCTGCGCCGAAACCCCCGGGTGCGTCGCCTACATCGGGATCAGTTTCCTCGACCAGGCCCGCGACAAAGGTCTGGGCGAAGCCCAGCTCGCCAACGCCACCGGCAACTACCTGCAACCCGACGCTAAGAGCATCCTGGCGGCCGCCGCCAGTTTCGCCGACCAGACCCCGGACAACCAGGCCGTCTCGCTGATCAACGGGCCGGCACCGGACAGCTACCCGATCGTCAATTACGAGTACGCGATCGTCAACGCCAACCAGAAGGACGCCGCCACCGCCCAGACCCTGCAGGCGTTCCTGCACTGGGCCATCACCGACGGCAACGACGCCTCCTTCCTGGACAAGGTGCACTTCCAGCCACTGCCCGACGCGGTGGCGAAGCAGTCGCTGGCCCAGATCGCCAAGATCAGCGCCGAGTAAGCCGGCTGTGCGCCGCACTGGGCCTTCTGCTGCGGCCCAGCAGGGCCGGGCCATTGCGCTGCTGAGCGCGGCAGGCGCGATGGTACCGCTGCTGGCGCTGGTGTTCGTGCTGGCGACGCTGCTCATCGAGGCGCTGCCCGCGATCAACGTCAACGGCCTGCACTTCTTCACCGGGACCGACTGGAACCCGGGCAACACCTACGGTGCGTCCACCCTCACCCGCGGCGTCGAGCACCCGACCGGCGCCTACTACGGGGCGCTTCCGCTGATCGTCGGCACGCTGGCGACGTCGGCGATCGCGCTGGTGATCGCGGTTCCGGTGTCGGTCGGGGCCGCCCTGCTGATCGTGGAGCGGCTGCCGAAAAGGCTTGCCTCGGCGGTCGGGATGGTGATGGAGCTGCTGGCCGGCATCCCCAGTGTCATTGTCGGGCTGTGGGGCGCCATGACGTTGGGGCCGTTCATCGCCCACCACGTCGCTCCGGTGATCGCCCGCAACGCCCCAGATGTGCCGGTGCTGCGCTACTTTCGCGGTGATCCGGGGCACGGAGAGGGACTGCTGGTGTCGGGTCTGGTGCTGGCGGTGATGGTCATTCCGATTATCGCCAGCACCAGCCGTGACTTGATCCGGCAAGTGCCACTGCTGCCCCGCGAGGGGGCGATCGCGCTGGGAATGACCGAGTTCGAGTGCGCCCGCCGGGTCACGTTGCCATGGGTGTCCAGCGGCATCATCGGGGCGATCGTGTTGGGGCTCGGGCGGGCGCTCGGTGAGACGATGGCGGTGGCAATGGTCTCCGGTGCGGTGCTGGGCACCATGCCCACCACGATCTACTCGACCATGACGACGGTCGCCGCCACCGTTGTCTCGCAGCTGGATTCGGCGATGACAGACTTCACCAACTTCGCGGTGAAGACCCTGGCCGAGGCGAGCCTGGTGCTGATGGTGATCACCCTGCTCACCAATATCGCCGCCCGCGTACTTGTGCGCCGGGTATCGGGGACCGCGCTGCCGGTGGGACGTGGAGTCTAAAGGGGTGCCGAGGTGAACAGTCGCAAGATCGTCAACGCCGCGTTCTGGATCGGCTGCGTGCTGTGCCTTGCGGTGGTGGTGGTCCCGACACTGTGGATGCTGATCGAGGTGGTCGGGCGGGCCCTGCCGGTGTTCAACTGGCATGTGCTGGTGGACAACACCCGGGGCAATGGCGGCGGGCTGCGCAACGCGATCATCGGCACCGCGGTGCTGGGTCTCGGGGTGCTACTGGTGGGCGGCACCGTCAGCGTTCTGACGGGCCTCTACCTGTCCGAATTCGCCACGGGCAGAAAGCGGTCCATTCTGCGCGGCGCCTACGAAGTACTGGCCGGCATCCCGTCCATCGTGCTGGGCTATGTCGGTTATCTGGCGCTGGTGGTGTTCTTCGGTTGGGGGTTCTCGCTGGCCGCCGGGGTGCTGACCCTCTCGGTGATGTCCATCCCCTATATCGCCAAAGCCACCGAATCCGCGCTTGGCCAGGTGCCGACGTCGTATCGGGAGGGCGCGGAGGCGCTCGGGCTGCCGGTCGGGTGGACGCTGCGCAAGATCGTGCTGAAATCGGCGACGCCCGGGATCGTCACCGGAATGCTGGTGGCGCTGGCGCTGGCGATCGGCGAGACTGCACCGATGCTCTACACCGCGGGCTGGTCCAACGCCGCTCCGACCGGCGAACTCACCCACTCCCCGGTCGGCTACCTGACCTATCCGATCTGGACGTTCTACAATCTGCCGTCGAAATCCGCCCGCGAGCTGTCCTACAACGCGGCATTTTTGCTGATCGTGTTCGTGCTGTTACTGATCATCGTCGGGCGGCTGGTCACCTGGCTCTCCCGGCGCCACTCGGAATCAAGCTGACGGATTGTCCCGGGCCCTCTTTGGACCAAAGCACATACCGGACAAACCTTCCGGCAGTATCGTCGCAAGCACCCCCTAGTCGGGCGCGCATCACGCGCAGCGTTGGGAACGGAGGTCACGATGCGGTTGGGCAATATACTCGGCACCCTGGTGTTCATCTGGCTGCTGATCGGTGCGGTCGCGGTATGGCAACGCGGCTATCTGTCGAATACCGAGGCGAATTGCAGGTCAGCGGGAACCATTGCACTGACCGTGCTCGCCGGGCCATTGAACTACGGCGGCATGAACCCGGAAGTGTCGAACTGTCATCTGCCCACACCCAGCTCGATGCGTGACCACGGTATCGAACACCTCATCGGAATGGAGTAGCCATGATCGGCCTGGGAGTCCTCCTGCTCATTCTCGGCTTCATATTCAAGGTCCAGATTTTGTGGAGCATCGGCATCATCCTGCTGGTGATCGGCGCGGTCCTTTGGGTCTTGGGTACCGTCGGCCGTCCGGTTGGCGGCCGTCGGCACTGGTACTGATCGCGACCACTACGGCGCCGCTACTCTTGGCAGTGATGCCGACGAACCCGAACCCCAAACCGCTGGACGGATTCCGCGTCCTGGACTTCACCCAGAACGTGGCCGGCCCCCTGGCTGGCCAGGTGCTGGCCGACCTGGGCGCCGAGGTCATCAAGGTGGAGGCGCCTGGCGGCGATGCCAGCAGGCACATCACCTCGGTGCTGCCGGACCGTAAGCCGCTGGCCGCTTACTTCCTGCCCAATAACCGCGGCAAGAAGTCGGTGACCGCCGACCTGCGGACCGCCGAGGCCAAACGACAGATCCTGGGGCTGGTCGACACCGCCGACGTCGTGCTGGAATCCTTCCGGCCCGGTGTGATGGAACGGCTCGGGCTGGGGCCGGACGAACTGCGTTCGCGCAATCCGAAACTCGTCTACGCGCGATTGTCGGCCTACGGCGGCAACGGACCGAACGGCGACCGTCCGGGGGTCGACCTGATGCTGCAAGCCGAGGCCGGGATGACCTCGGGTATGCGCACACCCGACGGTAAGCCACAGATCATCCCGTTCCAGTTGGTCGACAACGCCAGCGGTCATGTGCTGGCGCAGGCGGTGCTGGCCGCGCTGCTCAACCGGGAACGTCACGGCGTCGCCGACGTGGTCACGGTGGCGATGTACGACGTAGCGGTGGCGCTGCAGGCCAATCAGCTCACCGTGCACCTGAACCGACCGGATACCCCCGCCGCTGAACCAACTGCCGCGCCGACGACCAAGCGGCGCAAGGGGGTCGGCTTCGCCACCCAGCCCTCAGACGCGTTCCGCACCGCCGACGGCTACGTCGTCATCAGCGCCTACACGCCCAAACACTGGGGTACGCTGTGCCACGCCATCGACCGGCCAGACCTGATCGAGGATCCGCGGTTCGCCGACCAGCGCTCCCGGTCGATCAACTACCCCGAGCTCACCGGTGAGCTGGAGTCCGCCCTGTCCACGGCGACGTCGGCCGAGTGGGTGGATCGGTTGCAGCGCAACGGCTTGATGGCGTCTCTGGCCAACACCTGGAAGCAGGTGGTGGACACCGCGTTGTTCGCCGAGAACCGGCTGGCGCTGCGGGTCGGCGACGGCGACGGCGCGATCACCGTGGTGCGTACCCCCGCCCGTTACGGCTCGTTCGACGCCGTCGCGACCGGTGCTCCCCCGGCGCCGGGTCAGCACAACGACGAACTGCTGGACCCGGCGTAACTCCCCCGGCCCTGCCCTGCGCAGGGCTAACGCGAGACGAACTTCCAAGCGGCGCGGGCAATCGCCAGCTCCTCGTTGGTGGGAACCACCAAGACGGTGGTGCGCGACCCATCAGCCGAGATGATTCGCGCGCCCTTGCCCGAACGGTTCCGTTCGGGGTCGACGGTGATGCCCAACCCGTCCAGACCCGCCAGCGCGTCCTGGCGCACGTCGGGCACGTTCTCCCCCACCCCGGCGGTGAACGCGATTGCGTCGACGCGGCCCAACACCGCCAGATAGGCACCGACGTACTTGCGCAGTCGATGGATGTAGACGTCGTAGGCCAGCCCGGCCGCCTCGCCCGACGCGCCGCCGGCGGCCCGCCGCCCGAGCAACTCCCGAAAGTCGTTGACCCCGCAAAGTCCTTTCAGCCCGGAGCGGCGATTCAGCAACTCGTCGAGTTGCTCGACCCCCAGACCGGCGGTGCGGTTGAGATGGAACAGCACCCCGGGGTCGATGTCACCGCAGCGGGTGCCCATCACCAGCCCCTCCAGCGGGGTCAGCCCCATCGACGTCTCGACCGCGACCCCACCGCGCACCGCCGACGCCGAGGCCCCGTTGCCCAGGTGCAGCACGATGGTGTTCAGCTCGCCGGGGTTGCGGCCCAGGACGGCAGCGACCTCACCGGCGACGTATTGGTGCGAGGTGCCGTGAAATCCGTAGCGGCGGACACCGTACTGGGTCGCGACGTCGTGGTCGATCGCGTAATGGGCGGCCGCCGCCGGCAGCGAATGAAAGAAGGCGGTGTCGAAGACCGCAACATGCGGCACGTCGGGAAAGTCGTTGCGGGCCAACTTGATCCCGATCACGTTGGCCGGATTGTGCAGCGGCGCCAACTCTGCGAGCCGTTCCACCTCGGCCACCACTGCATCGGTGATCAGCGTGGGCGCGAAGAACAGGCGGCCACCGTGCACCACCCGATGCCCGACGGCCCGGACGGCGGCGAGGTCGACGCCGGAGTCGATGAGCTGCTGATGGATCAGGCGCAACCCGGCGGCATGATCGGCAACCGGCCCGCCCGGCTCGCCGATCTGCTCCACCAGCCCGGAGACCACCGCGGTTCCGGCCACCGGATCGACCAACTGGAATCTGATCGATGACGAGCCGCAGTTGAGCACCAGTGCCAAGCCGGTGTTGCTCACGACGTCACCCCCTGCGCCTGGATCGCCGTGATCGCCACGGTGTAGACGATGTCGTCGACCAGCGCACCGCGGGACAGGTCGTTGACTGGTTTGGCCAAGCCCTGCAGCACCGGCCCGATCGCCACGGCGCCGGCGCTGCGCTGCACCGCCTTGTAGGTGTTGTTGCCGGTGTTCAGGTCCGGGAACACCAGCACGGTGGCCCGCCCTGCTACCGGCGAGTCGGGCATCTTGGCCGCGGCCACCCCCTCATCGACGGCGGCGTCGTACTGGATCGGACCGTCGGCGAGCAAGTCGGGGCGGCGTTCATGAACCAATTGCGTTGCCGCACGCACCTTGTCGACACCCGCTCCGGCACCGGACTCGCCGGTCGAATACGACAGCAACGCCACCCGGGGATCGATGCCGAACGCAGCCGCGGTGGCCGCCGAGGAGATCGCGATATCGGCGAGTTGCTCAACGGTCGGTTCGGGCACCACCGCGCAGTCGCCGTAGGCGAGTACCCGATCCGACAGACACATCAGGAAGACACTGGACACCGTCGAGACCCCGGGCGCGGTACCGATGATCTCGAATGCCGGACGGATGGTGTGTGCAGTGGTGTGCGCGGCACCCGACACCATCCCGTCGGCGATCCCCAGCTGCACCATCATGGTGCCGAAATAGGAGATGTCCCGCATGATCTCGCGGGCGCGGTCCTCGGTTATCCCCTTATGGGCGCGCAGTCGGGCGTATTCGGCGCCGAAGGATTCCAGCAGGCCACTGCTGTTCGGGTCGACCACCTGAGCCGAGTCCAGGTCCACCCCGAGCTCAGCGCCACGCCGGCGCACCGCGCCCTCCTCCCCTAGCAGGGTCAGGTCGACAATGCCGCGGGACAGTAATCGCCCGGCCGCCAACAGAATCCGGTCGTCTGAACCCTCCGGAAGCACGATGTGACGGCGGTTGGCGCGGGCCCGTTCCAGCAGCCGGTACTCAAACATCTGCGGGGTAGTCACCGCCGACGCCGGTACCCGGATCCGTTCGGTCAGCTCGGCGCCGTCGACGTGGGCGGCCATCACTGCAAGCGCGGTGTCGATCTTGCGCAACGAGTCGACGGTGATCTGCGATCCGGTGTTGGACACCTGCTCGGCGGTGTCGTAGGTGCGGTGCGAGGTGGCGATCAGCGGCAAGGTGGGCCGCAGCCCTTTGACCAGTTTGTCGATGGCCGGGTGCGGCAGTAGACCGCCGTTGAGGATGATCCCCGCCAATGACGGGAAGCCCTGTGCTTCATGGGCATTCACCAGTGCCAGTAGCACATCGGAGCGGTCGGCCGGCACGATTACCACCTGACCCTCCGTCAGCCGCACCAGGATGTTCTCGGCCGTCATCCCGCCGACCATCACGCTCAGGGCCTCCCGGCGCATCAGCTCCGGGTCACCGCTGTAGACGGTACCGCCCAGCGCGGTGCAGAGTTCGGCCATCGTCGGGGCTGACAGCAGCGCCACCTCGGGGACCGCGAACACCGGGATGTCAACGCCGGCCAGATGCCCCGAGATCACCTCGGTCGTCTCCGTCAACCGGTCCGGGTCGCAGCGGTTGGCGATCACCGCGGTCGGCCGGGCGTGCACGGCGGCCACGTCGGCCAGACAGCGTGCGGTGATCTCGGCGATGGCCTGCGCGCCGCGGTTGTGGCCATTGATGGCCAGCACCAGCGGTGCCCCCAGGTTCACCGCGATGCGGGCGTTGAAGCTCAACTCGCTCGGGTTGACGACGTCGGTGTAGTCGCTGCCCACCACGAGCACCGTGTCGCATTGCCTGGCGACGTCGTGGAACCGCGCGACGATCTCACCCAGCGCGGCTTCACGGTCGGCGTAGACCTGCTGGTAGGTCACCCCCCGGCAGCCGCTGTGGTCATCGAGCTTGGCTGTGGCGTGGGCAAGCAGCAACTCAAGTTGGTCGTCGGGCTTGTCGAGCGACCGGACGACGGGCCGGAACACCCCGACCCGTGCGGACGAGGCGGCCAGCAGGTGCAGCAACCCCAGTGCGATCACGGACTTGCCGGTGCCGCCCTCGGCGGCGGCCAGGTAGATGCTCGACGCACGAGCCGGTTCAACTTCGATCATGGTGCTCTACAACGTAGACGACCCGATGGACCGAGAATTGGCGAAATCGCGCGTGAGCTGGCCCACGATAGCTGCACTCGACTCTGCGGCAGCGGTAAAGTTCGGCGCCGGGTGGCGAGCCGCCGCCGCCATGCGCGTTTGGCTGTGGGATCGCCCGCATATCGCGGCGTTGCGCCCGCCCGGCCGATTTCGCACCGCAATGTCAGCACTGTGTGCTGTGACCGAACGGAAACCGTTGTGTCCTCTACGTCAATATCGCCTGCCGCGAACGTGCGCGAGGCGGGTGATCCGAGCACCGCGGTCTGGGCCGCGCTGCGTTCACCGACCCGGCTCAAAACTGAGGTGCTGGCCGGGTTGGTGGTGGCACTGGCGCTGATACCCGAGGCGATCTCGTTTTCGATCATCGCCGGTGTCGACCCGCGGGTCGGGCTGTTCGCGTCGTTCACCATGGCCGTGACGATCGCGATCGTGGGTGGCCGGCCCGCGATGATTTCCGCTGCCACCGGGGCGATCGCGCTGGTGTCCGCCCCGCTGGCCCGCGAGCACGGCCTGGACTATCTCATCGCGGCGGTGATCCTGGCCGGGACGCTGCAGATCGTGCTCAGCGCACTGGGGGTGGCGCGGTTGATGCGGTTCATCCCGCGCAGCGTGATGGTCGGATTCGTCAACGCCTTGGCGATCCTGATCTTCACCTCGCAGTTGCCGCACCTGTTGGGGGTGCCGTGGCTGGTGTATCCGTTCGTGGCAGGCGGCGTGGCGATGATGGTGGCATTACCGAAACTGACCACCGCTGTGCCGGCTCCGTTGATCGCGATCGTCGCCCTGACCGTCGCTGCGGTCGCGTTCTCGATCAATATTCCCAACGTCGGCGATGAAGGACAATTGCCCGAAAGCCTGCCCTCCCTGTTCATTCCACATGTGCCCCTGAGCATGGCAACGCTGTCGATCATCGCCCCCTACGCGCTGGCGATGGCGCTGGTGGGTCTGCTGGAGTCACTGCTGACCGCAAAGCTCGTCGACGACATCACCGACACCCACAGCGACAAGACCCGAGAGGCGTGGGGCCAGGGCGTGGCCAATGTGGTGACCGGCTTGTTCGGCGGGATGGGTGGCTGCGCGATGATCGGGCAGACGATGATCAACGTAAAGGTGGCAGGTGCGCGCACCCGGATCTCCACGTTTATGGCCGGAGTTTTCCTGCTGGGCCTGGTCGTGGGGCTCGGTGATGTGGTGACCCGCATCCCGATGGCAGCGCTGGTCGCGGTGATGATCATGGTCTCGGTCGGGACGATGGACTGGCACAGCATCGCGCCGGCCACCCTGCGCCGGATGCCCCGTAGCGAAACACTGGTCATGCTCGCCACCGTCGCCGTGACCGTGGCTACCCACAATCTCGCCTACGGGGTTGTCGTCGGCGCCTTGACCGCGATGGTCCTGTTCGCACGCCGGGTTGCCCATTTCATGACCGTCGAACGGATCACCACGCCCGATCACAACAGTGTCGACTACCGCGTCACCGGCGAGTTGTTCTTTGCCTCCAGCAACGACCTGGTCTACCAGTTCGATTACCTTGGCGATCCGCCCAATGTGGTGATCGATCTGTCTGGCTCACACATCTGGGATGCCTCCACCGTTGCCGCCCTCGATGCCATCACCACCAAATACCGCGCCAAGGGCAAAAACGTCGACATCATCGGCCTGAACCAGGATTCGGCGCATCGCCACCAGCAGCTCTCCGGCCGGCTCCGCGCCGAACACTGAATCACCTTCAGCGCAGCAGGTGCCGACTCATCACGACGCGCTGGATCTGGTTGGTGCCCTCGTAGATCTGGGTGATCTTGGCATCGCGCATCATCCGCTCCACGGGGAAGTCGGTGGTGTAACCCGCCCCGCCGAACAACTGCACGGCGTCGGTAGTGACCTCCATCGCGACATCGGAGGCAAAGCACTTGGACGCCGCGGAGATAAAGCCCAGCCCGGTCTCGCCGCGTTCGGCGCGCGCTGCCGCGGAGTAGACCATCAGCCGGGCGGCCTCCAGCTTCATCGCCATATCGGCGAGCATGAACTGCACACCTTGGAAGGTGCTGATGTTCTTGCCGAACTGCTTGCGGTCCTTGGTGTATTCGATCGCCGCATCCAAAGCGCCCTGGGCGATACCGACGGCCTGGGCACCGATGGTCGGGCGGGTGTGGTCCAGGGTGCGCAGCGCGGTCTTGAACCCGGTACCGGGCTCACCGATGATCCGATCCCCCGGGATGCGGCAGTTCTCGAAGTACAACTCGGTGGTCGGCGAACCCTTGATGCCGAGTTTGTGCTCCTTGGGGCCGACGGTGAATCCCTCGTCGTCGACGTGCACCATGAACGCGGAGATACCGTTGGCGTCCAGATCGGGGTCGGTCACGGCCATGACCGTGTACCAGGTGGACTTACCGCCGTTGGTGATCCAGCACTTGGACCCGTTGAGGATCCAGTCGTCGCCGTCGGCCTTGGCGCGGGTGCGCATCGCCGCGGCGTCACTGCCGGCTTCCCGCTCGCTCAGCGCATAGGAGGCCATCGCCTCCCCGGACGCCAGGCTCGGCAGTACCTGCCGCTTCAACTCGTCCGACCCGGACAGGATCAGCCCCATGGTGCCCAGCTTGTTCACCGCGGGAATCAGTGACGACGACGCACAGACCCGGGCCACCTCCTCGATCACGATGCAGGCCGCGACCGAGTCGGCACCTTGCCCGCCGTACTCCTCGGGGACGTGCACGGCATTGAAGCCCGACGCGTTCAGCGCGACAAGAGCTTCCTCGGGGAACCGCGCCAACTCATCGACCTCTTTGGCGTAAGGAGCGATCTCCTTCTCCGCCAGCGCGCGGATCGCCACCCGCAACTCATCGTGCTCCTCGGGGAGTTTGAACAGGTCAAACGACGGATTTCCAGCCCACCCAGCCATCACAGCCTCCTAAGTTACTCACGGGTAACTTTATCTTGAAGTATTGCGTCTTTCGCAAGTACGGTATCGGCCAATTGCTCCTGGAACGCCACCATCCGGGCCCGCAGGGCCGCATCGGCCGAACCCAGAATACGCACTGCCAGCAACCCCGCGTTACGCGCGCCGCCGATGGAAACCGTCGCCACCGGCACCCCGGCCGGCATCTGCACAATCGACAGCAACGAATCCAACCCGTCCAGGCGGGCCAGTGGAACCGGAACCCCGATCACCGGCAGCACAGTGGCCGAGGCCACCATCCCGGGCAGGTGCGCGGCTCCACCCGCCCCGGCGATGATCACCTCGATGCCGCGGCCGGCGGCGTCGCGGGCGTAGTCAAACATTCGCTGCGGGGTGCGGTGCGCCGAGACCACCCCGACCTCGAACGGGATGTCGAACTCGGCCAGCGCCTCGGCCGCTTCGGTCATCACCGACCAGTCGCTGTCGCTGCCCATGATCACACCGACCCGGGGGCTGTTAGCCATGTGCATCCCATCCGTCTGTCATCTAGCGCCAAACACCGTGCGACAACCAGTGTGCCGCGCTTTCGGCCCGCTCACGCAGCTTCGCCGACGCCGTCAAGTCGTCACCGAGCAGGTTGACGTGCCCGATCTTGCGGCCCGGACGCTCGTCCTTGCCGTACAGGTGCACCCGAGCGTCAGGGTATCGGGCAAACAGATGGTGCAGACGCTCGTCCATCGTCATCGTCGGCGGCTGCGGTGCGCCGAGCACGTTGGCCATCACGGTGACCGGAACCACCGGGGAGGTGTCGCCGAGCGGGTAGTCCAGGACCGCGCGCAGATGCTGCTCGAACTGGCTGGTGGCCGCACCGTCCATGGTCCAGTGGCCGGAGTTGTGCGGTCGCATCGCCAGTTCGTTGACCAGTAGCTCACCGTCGGTCGTCTCGAACAGTTCGACGGCCAGCACCCCCACCACACCCAGCTCATCGGCCAATTTCAGCGCTAAATGCTGTGCAGCGGAAGCTGATTCGGCGGACAATCCCGGGGCTGGAGCAATCACGGTGACGCAGATTCCGTCCTGCTGCACGGTCTCCACCACCGGCCACGCCGCGCCCTGTCCGAATGGGGACCGGGCGACCAGCGCTGAGAGCTCCCGGCGCATCGAAACCCGCTCCTCGGCCAGTACCGCCACCCCGGCCGCCAGGTAGTCGGCGACAACCGCACGGGCCTGCGCCGCGTCATCGACGATCGATACCCCGCGCCCGTCGTAGCCCCCCCGGGCCGCCTTCACCACCATCGGGCCACCGGTCACCGCGGCGAAATCGTCGACCGCCGCGACAGTTTCGATAGCGGCGAATCGCGGTACCGACGCCCCTAGCGCCGCCAGCTTGCGACGCATCACCAGCTTGTCCTGGGCGTGCAGCAGCGCAGCCGGCGGCGGTGCCACGTTGACGCCCTCGGCGATGAGCTGCTCCAGCAGCTCACCCGGAACGTGCTCGTGGTCGAAGGTGAGCACGGTGGCCCCGGCCGCGGCCCGGCGCAGGTCGTCGAGGTCGGTATAGGAGCCGATCACCACGTCCGGGGTGACCTGGGCTGCCGGCTCGTCGTCGGCGGCGGCCAGCACCCTCAGCCGCTGACCGAGCGCGATCGCGGCCTGGTGGGTCATCCGGGCCAGCTGGCCGCCACCGACCATGGCGACCTGGGGGTACCGCCCGCTTGCGGGGGATGGATACCGTCCGGACGGCGGCATTGTCGAAGCTGGGGGCTTGGACGGCACAGACACGGGCAATATCGTGTCACGTCAGCTCGCGCACGTCGCGTAGCAGTCATTAGGCGCGAATCGGGCACAGTCCGTACACTGGCGACTTGTGTCTTTTACCGACGCTACGATCGCCCGTTTACCGCGGGTGATCCGGCCCCTGGCCGAGCGCCATCATGAGTTGATCAAGTTCGCCATTGTGGGGGCGAGCACGTTCGTCATCGACTCTGCGCTGTTCTACACACTCAAACTGACGATCCTGTCGCCCAAGCCGGTCACCGCCAAGGTCATCTCCGGGATCGTCGCGGTGATCGCGTCCTACATCCTCAATCGGGAGTGGAGCTTCAAGGACCGGGGCGGCCGGGAGCGCCACCACGAGGCACTGCTGTTCTTCGGCGTCAGCGGCGTCGGCGTGCTGATCGCGATGGCACCGTTGTGGTTCTCCAGCTACGTGCTGCAGATGCGGGCGCCGATGGTGTCGCTGACCGTCGAAAACCTCGCAGACTTCATCTCGGCTTACGTCATCGGCAACCTGTTGCAGATGGCATTCCGGTTCTGGGCGTTCCGCCGCTGGGTCTTCCCGGACGGATCCGCCCGCAGCGCCGACACCGTGTTGGGTGCCGTTATCGAGGACGGGGCGCTCGCCGAGGCCTTAGAAGACGCCTTGGAAGACACCCGGGAGTCGCTGGAGGGCGGCCCGGACACTGGTGTGGTGACACTGTTCCGGCGGCCGGCCCACCCTCAGCCGCCGACGGACGGGCTGTCGAAAACTTCGTGATAGAGCAGCGCGTGGACCTGTTCCACGTGCGGAATGTCGTAGAACTCCAGCGGTTCCTGTGACGCCGACTCGATGATCAGCGTCCCGCTACGCAGCATCCGGTCAACGAAGCCGCGGACGAACTCCACTTGAGCGATCCGGGTCAGGGCGATGTCGACGCCGCTGCGGGTCAGTAACCCGTGCCGGAACATCACCCGCCGGTCGGTGACGACGAAATGTGTGGTCAACCAGCTCAGGAACGGCCAGAGTGCGAGCCAGCCGACCACCACCAGCCAGATCGCCCAGACCACCCCGAAGACGACGTTCTTGGCAGTCAGGTCCCAGGCCCGCGGGTTGATGAACCCGGCGACGAAGGCCGCGCAGGCGGTGGCCAGCAGCAGCGCCAGAATCGGCCCGATCAACCGTTTGACGTGCGGGTGCCGATGCAGCACCACATGCTCGTCGTCGGCCAGGACGTTCTCCGGATAACCCATGGCAGGCCCTAGCCGCTGCATTCATTCGGCGGTCCCAGCTTCGCCTCGACTCCGTCGAGCCTTGCTGAACCGCCGGGCCGCAGCCGGGTGATGTCACCGGCCGACACGGTGACAGTCTTCTCGCCGGTGTTGATGACGAGTCGGCCCGTCTCGTCGATAGCCTCGGCGATGCCCTCAACCCGCTGATCGCCGGGTATGTCGGCACGCACCCTGGCGCCCAGCGTGCAGCTGTGGCGCCGATAGTCCGCGACCAGGGCGTCGTCCGCCCCGCCCGCCGAGCGCCACGCCGCGATCCGGGTGGCGAGGTGACGAAGGACCTTGTCGGCCCAGATGTTTCGGTCGGTGGCCGAGGCGCCGAGCATGGCCAGCGAGACCGCCGCCGGGTCGGGCGCCTCAGCTGCGGTCATGGTCACGTTCAGGCCGAGTCCGACCACGATGACCGCCTTGGGCGCGGCCACCTCGGCGAGGATGCCGGCGAGCTTGCCGTCGCCCACGATGACGTCGTTCGGCCATTTCAAGCCGACCTGCAGGCCGGTGACCTCGGCGAGCGCATCGGCCACCGCGACACCGGTCGCTAGCGTCAGCCAGCCCCACCCCGATGGCGGCACCATGTCGGCGTCGACCCCCACTGACAGCGCGAGCTGGCTGCGCGGCGGGGCCACCCAGTGCCGGCCGTGCCGCCCGCGGCCGGCGGTCTGGTGCTCGGCCAGCAGAACCGCCCCGTCGATGTCTTCACCCGCGGCGGAGCGGGCCAACAGATCGGCGTTGGTGGAGCCCGTTTCGGCGACGACGTCGAGCCTGTGCCAATCGGAGCCCAGCCAGGCCCGTAACTGTGCTGCGTTGAGCAGCGGCCGGGAAGAGGTGCTGTCGGTCGCCATGACGCTCAACATACTCACCGCCCAGTGAGCGTCCGCCGATTCTGCTCAGGCCACGCCGGTCCGGACGACGCCGACGCCGGCACCGCGGTCACGGGCCGGGCTCCGGTTAGTCCACGGCCGTTCAGTAGTTGGTGCAGGTGTTGGCGATCGGCTGGAAGGCGCTGATGAGTTGCGCGCCTTCTGGAGAACTCTCCGCCTGCTCGAGCATCTGCTGGCGCTGCGCCGGTGGCGCGGTCAGGAATGTCTGCAGGAAGGATTGCTCCGCCGGTGTCGCATCTAACTGCGCGGCCGCGGCCGGCGATTGAACCTTCATTGCCGCCACCACCTGCGAGTAGTCGCATTTGGTGCTGACGGCCCAGTTCAGATCAGGATCCGCGGTCGCGATCCCCATTCCGGCCGGCACCAACAACGCAATGCCGACAGCAGCGGCAGTCATCTGGCTCGACAATTGCCTAATCATCGGTTTATCCCTTCAAATCATCTCCACGACCGGGAAATCAAGCCACCGGCATCCGGATGGTGTTCCCATTTCCCGCCGCCTTAAACCACTGCCCAGCGCCCAGCCGGCTTCGAGTCGACGACGACCATATTCCGGCCTTAACCCCGTGTGTTGGACACGCGGTCAAGGCCCGGTAAATCTCGTCGGCACCTCAAGCGGATACCCGGTCCGAGCGTCTAAAACCCTGCCGCAGTAGATAAATCGAATTGGAGGAGCAGACCGCCGCCAGCCACGCCAGCCAACCGAGCGGGTGAATTAGCTGACGCACAGCACTTTCAAGTACTGCGAGGCGAAGATTAAGAACCGTGGAAGAATCGTTACAGATCCGTTGTGGGCCGTGCCGGGCAAGGGTAGGGTCGAATATAGGTTGAGTTCACAGCCACCCCGGATGCAACGTCAATGACGTGTGGGCGGCTGGTTTTTCACAGCGCGGGCCCCGGCGCACTTGGCGTGATCCAGTAGAACGATCTGTCGACTAATGGGGTCCCACAACATGTCTGTCAATAAAAAAACCGTCGCGACCCTCGAAAGTCGAGATATTCCGCCGACTTCCGGTTCCGCCGAGGTAGTCACCCTGCTGCGCTGCGAGAGCGGTGCCGCCAGCTTCAGCGTCCGGCACGAAGGAGCCGGCGCCGTTTTAACCGTGAACGGCGAGATCGATGCGGCCAATGCCGAAAGACTCGCCGACTACGGCCAGCACTGCGCTGGCACCTGCGACTGGCTGGTCGTCAACTTGACCGGGCTGACGTTCCTGGGCGTCGCCGGGTTCTCGGCCCTACACATGATCAACACCCAGTGCACCTGCGCGAACGTCAAATGGAGGCTGGTGCTCAGTTCGGCGGTGTCGCGGCTGCCGCGCGTCTGCGACCCCGACAGTCGGCTCCCGCTGGCCCGCTCGGTGCCACTGGCGCGCGCCGCGGTACAGCACGACCGTCAGTTGCTGCCGCAGTTGTTCGCGGAGTCGCGTTAGGTCCGTCACCTGCTGGCACGGCCGCGGATGTCGAGGCGGCGGGCACCGCAGAGCGTGCGCTCCGACACGTCTTCGGCATGAAGGCCTCTTGGGTGTCGGTCCGGTATCCGATCGCTTCCCCACCGATTACTCCTGTCGGCGGTGGCCAATCAGACAGCCACCGTTAAGCTCAACACCCATGACGAGTGCTACTGATTCAACTGCGCCCGCTGTAGAAGCCCAGGCCGACCACACCATCAACATCCACACCACCGCCGGCAAGCTCGCCGACCTCAAGCGTCGTACCGAGGAGACCCTGCACCCGGTGGGTGAGGCCGTGGTGGAGAGGGTGCACGCCAAGGGCAAGCTGACCGCCCGGGAGCGGGTCTATGCCCTGCTGGACGAGGGTTCGTTCGTCGAACTCGACGCACTGGCCAAGCATCGCAGCACCAACTTCGGCATGGGCGACAAGCGTCCGCTCGGCGACGGCGTGGTCACCGGCTACGGCACCATTGACGGCCGCGAGGTCTGCATCTTCAGCCAGGACGCCACGGTGTTCGGCGGCAGCCTCGGTGAGGTCTACGGCGAGAAGATCGTCAAGGTCCAGGAGCTGGCGATGAAGACCGGCCGGCCGCTGATAGGCATCAACGACGGCGCCGGTGCCCGCATCCAGGAGGGTGTGGTCTCGCTGGGTCTGTACAGCAAGATTTTCCGCAACAACATCCTGGCCTCCGGGGTGATCCCGCAGATCTCGCTGATCATGGGCGCCGCCGCCGGCGGCCACGTGTACTCCCCCGCCCTGACCGACTTCATCGTGATGGTCGACCAAACCAGCCAGATGTTCATCACCGGCCCGGACGTGATCAAGACCGTCACCGGTGAGGACGTCACCCAGGAAGAGCTCGGCGGGGCGCACACCCACATGGGCAAGTCCGGTACCGCGCACTACGTCGCCTCCGGCGAGCAGGACGCCTTCGAGTACGTGCGTGACCTGCTCAGCTACCTTCCGCCGAACAACTACGCCGACCCGCCGAGCTACCCCGTACCGACCCCGGTGGGCTCCATCGAAGACAACCTCACTCCCGAGGACGTCGAACTGGACACGCTGATCCCGGATTCACCGAACCAGCCCTACGACATGCACGAGGTCATCGGCCGCATCCTCGACGACGGCGAGTTCCTTGAAGTGCAGGCCGGTTACGCGCAGAACATTCTGGTCGGGTTCGGCCGGATCGACGGGCGCCCGGTGGGCATCGTGGCCAACCAACCGACCCAGTTCGCCGGCTGCCTGGACATCAACGCCTCGGAGAAGGCCGCCCGGTTCATCCGGACCTGCGACTGCTTCAACATTCCGATCGTGCTGCTGGTCGACGTGCCGGGTTTCCTGCCCGGCACCGAGCAGGAGTACAACGGCATCATCCGGCGCGGCGCGAAGCTGCTCTACGCCTACGGCGAGGCCACGGTCGCCAAGATCACCGTCATCACCCGCAAGGCCTACGGCGGCGCGTACTGCGTGATGGGCTCCAAGGAGATGGGCGCCGACGTGAACGTGGCCTGGCCGACCGCTCAGATCGCGGTCATGGGCGCCTCCGGCGCGGTCGGGTTCGTCTACCGCCAGCAGCTCAAGGAAGCGGCCGCCGATGGCCGCGATGTTGACGCGCTGCGCTTACAGCTGCAGCAGGAGTACGAGGACACCCTGGTGAACCCGTATGTGGCCGCCGAGCGGGGCTACGTCGACGCGGTGATCCCGCCGTCGCACACCCGCGGCTACATCGCGACGTCGCTGCGGCTGTTGGAACGCAAGATCGTCCAGCCGCTGCCCAAGAAGCACGGGAACATTCCGCTGTGACGACTGAGACGACCCCGGTCACCGACGAGCAGACGCCCGCAGCCCCCGAGCCATTCATCCGGGTGCTCAAGGGCAACCCCACCGACGCGGAGCTCGCAGCGCTGATCGCGGTGGTCGGTTGCGCCGGCGGCGGTTCGACCGAACCTGCCCGGGCCGACCGCAACCTGTGGGGCCACCCGGTCGACAAGCTCCGGATCCCGCTGTTCAGCTGGCAGCAGATCACGTTGCTGGAGCGCACTCACATGCGCCGGTGACGATGCCCAAGCACCGCCGGTGACGAGGCAGAGCGCCAGCGATGCGGAGGATATCCGGCGCATAAGGCACCGCCGGTGACGCAGCTCGTCCTGGGGTCAGCATCCTCGGGCAGGCTGGCTGTGCTGCGCGGCGCAGGGATCGAGCCGCTGGTGGCGGTCTCCGGTGTCGACGAGGACGCCATCATCGCTGAGCTCGGCCCACACGCCCCGGCCGGCCAGGTAGTGGTCGCGCTGGCGGCAGCCAAGGCCGATGCCGTCGCCGCGATCCTCGACCCCGACGTCGCCGGCGATTGCATTGTGGTGGGCTGCGATTCGATGCTGGAGTTCGACGGTCGCCTGTGCGGGAAACCCGATTCGGCCGATGCCGCTCGCGCCCAGTGGAACTCGATGGGCGGGGGGATCGGACTGCTGCACACCGGACACTGCGTGCTGCGGCTGCGCTCCGGCTCAGTCATCCAGCGTGAGTCCGAAGTCGGCTCCACCGCAGTACATTTCGCGAAGCCAACCGCTGCGGACCTGGATTCCTACATAGCCAGCGCAGAACCGCTGAGGGTCGCCGGGGCCTTCACGATCGACGGTCGCGGCGGCTGGTTCGTCGACCGCATCGAGGGCGACCCGTCAAACGTGGTCGGGCTGAGTCTGCCGCTGCTTCGCCGGTTGTTGGACGCCGTCGGCCTGTCGATTTCCCAATTGTGGGTAGCCAACCCGGTGGCCTGATCCGCGACCCGGTCGGCGTGAAGCCAGTTCGACGTTCCGCGAGGTTCCGGTGTCGCGCCGCCGTGGCGGCACACTCGGGTAGGTGAGTAGGCTCGATACCGTGCCTGTGCCTGCCGACCCCAGCCCCGCCCTGCAGTCCTACGCCCACCCCGAACGGTTGGTTACCGCCGACTGGCTCGCAGGAAATCTGGGCAAACCCGGTCTCGTCGTTGTGGAGTCCGACGAGGACGTGCTGCTCTACGACATCGGCCACATCCCCGGCGCGGTCAAAATCGACTGGGTCACCGACCTCAACGACCACCCGGTTCGCGACTACCTCGACGGCGCCAAGTTCGCCGACCTGATGAACCGCAAGGGCATCTCGCGCGACGACACCGTGGTGATCTACGGCGACAAGTCCAACTGGTGGGCCGCCTACGCACTGTGGGTGTTCACCCTGTTCGGCCACGAAGACGTGCGACTGCTCGACGGCGGGCGTGACCTGTGGGTGTCCTCGGGCCGCGAGACCACACTGGACGTGCCGTCGAAGACCACGACCGGTTACCCGGTGGTGCAGCGCAATGACGCCCCGATCCGTGCCTACAAGGCCGACGTGCTCGAGATCATCGGCAAGCAGCCGCTGATCGACGTCCGCTCACCGCAGGAGTACACCGGCGAGCGCACTCACATGCCGGACTACCCGGAGGAGGGCGTGCTGCGCGGCGGCCACATCCCCACCGCGGTGTCCATCCCGTGGAGCAAGGCGGCCGATGACGCCGGCCGGTTCCGCAAGCGCGACGAACTCGACGAGCTGTACAGCTTCATCCAGCCCGACGACCTGCCGGTGGCCTACTGCCGCATCGGGGAACGCTCCAGTCACACCTGGTTCGTGCTGACTCACCTGCTCGGCATGGAGGGGGTCCGCAACTACGACGGCTCCTGGACCGAGTGGGGCAACACAGTTCGGGTGCCCGTCGTCGACGGCGAAGCCCCCGGCGTCGCGCCGGTCTGATGGGTTTGACCGATGAGCTGGCCCAGGTGGCCTCGGAGTTCGCCGAGGTCGAGGGTCAGGACAAGCTGAGGCTGCTGCTGGAGTACGCCGACGAACTGCCGGCGCTCCCCGACGACCTGACCAAAGAGGCCATGGAACCGGTGCCGGAATGCCAGTCGCCGCTGTTTCTGCACGTTGACGCCGCCGACCGGGAGCGTGTCCGGTTGTACTTCACCGCCCCCGCCGAGGCGCCCACCACCCGGGCCTTCGCCGCGATCTGGGCGGCCGGCCTGGACGGGAAATCGGCGGACGTGATCTTGGCGGTGCCCGAGGACTACGCGTCCACCCTGGGCCTGGCGACGCTGATCAGCCCACTGCGGCTGCGCGGTATGTCGGCGATGCTGACCCGTATTAAGCGCCGACTTCGGTCGGGATAGGGGCGCATAGTTCGGGCGGCGCGCGCTCGCCTTACACTGCCTGAGGGTAGTTTCTTAAAGACATTTCTTAAACATGCGGTCAGGAGGGCCAGTGGCGAACCATGCCAGCACGAAGATCTCCAAGGTGCTCGTCGCCAATCGAGGGGAGATCGCAGTTCGGGTGATCCGCGCCGCGCGCGACGCCGGATTGCTCAGCGTGGCCGTGTACGCCGAGCCCGACGCCGACGCACCCCACGTCCGGCTGGCCGATGAGGCTTTCGCCCTGGGCGGGCAGAGTTCGGCCGAGTCGTACCTGGTGTTCGAGAAGATCCTGGCCGCCGCGGCGCTCTCGGGTGCCAACGCGATCCACCCCGGCTACGGCTTCCTCTCCGAGAACGCCGACTTCGCCCAGGCCGTGCTCGACGCCGGCCTGATCTGGATCGGGCCGAGCCCGCAGTCGATCCGCGACCTCGGTGACAAGGTCACCGCGCGCCACATCGCCGCACGCGCTAAGGCGCCGCTGGTGCCCGGCACCCCCGACCCGGTCAAGAACGCCGACGAGGTGGTGGCCTTCGCCCGGGAGTACGGCGTGCCGGTCGCGATCAAGGCCGCGTTCGGTGGCGGCGGCCGCGGCATGAAGGTGGCCCGCACCCTCGAAGAGATCCCCGAGCTGTTCGACTCGGCGACCCGCGAAGCGATCAGCGCATTCGGTCGCGGCGAGTGTTTCGTCGAGCGCTACCTGGACAAGCCGCGCCACGTTGAGGCCCAGGTCATCGCCGATCAGCACGGCAACGTCGTCGTCGCGGGCACCCGCGACTGCTCGCTGCAGCGCCGCTTCCAGAAGCT
>JBDTEP010000112.1:0-8197 GCA_039922455.1 Mycobacterium sp.
CCGCCATGTGGTGAGCACCGGGCGCGACCACCGCCCGCGGGTCATCGAGGGCGATTATCACACCACCCAGTGGGTTGGCCGCCGACGCTGGCAGATCCCGGTTACGGCGTTCTGGCAGGCGCACCGCCGGGCGGCCTCGATCTACAGCGCCCTGATCGGCGACTGGGCGCAGCCCGAAGCCGGGATGACCGCCTGGGACCTCTACGGCGGGGCCGGGTTGTTCGCGGCGGTGCTGGGCGAGGCGGTGGGGGAGTCGGGTCGGGTGGTGAGCGTCGACACCTCACGGGACGCGACGGGTGCCGCCCGGGCCGCGCTCGCCGACCTGCCGCAGGTGTCGGTGCGCACCGGCTCGGTGCGCCGGGTGCTGGGCGGTGACCGGTCCGGTGCCGACGTCGCGGTGCTGGACCCGCCGCGTGCCGGTGCCGGGCGCGAGGTGATCGACCTGTTGGCGGCCGCGGGTGTGCCGCGCCTGGTGCACATCGGTTGCGAGGCGGCAGCTTTCGCCCGCGACATCGGGCTGTACCGCGGGCACGGGTATCAGGTGGAGCAGCTCCGGGTGTTCGATGCATTCCCGCTCACTCACCACGTGGAGTGCGTGGCGCTGCTGAGCAAGTGACCCGGATCATTGGAAACCGGCGCGGTCAGCCGAACACGAAGTAGCGCAACCAGAGATACGGCGCCGCCAGGGCTATCGAGACCACGGTGACCACGATGCCCTTGCGGGTGAACTCCCAGAATGAGATGGGATGGCCTGCGCGGTGGGCGATTCCGAGCATCACCACGTTGGCACTGGCCCCGACCGCGGTCAGGTTGCCACCGAAGTCGGCGCCGAGCGCCAACGCCCACCACAGGGCATCCGGGTGCACGTTGGTGTCAAGGGTGGTGTTCAGTTCGGCCACGATCGGTGTCATGGTCGCGACGTAGGGGATGTTGTCGATGATCCCGGACACCGGCGCGGACACTCCCAGGATTCCCATCGTGGTCAACAGCGCGTTGCCGCCGGTGAGCTGGACGGCGGCCTGGGCCATGGTCGCGATCACGCCGGTCTTCACCAGGGCGCCGACCATCACGAACAGGCCGGCGAAGAACAGCAGTGTTTCCCACTCCACCCCGGACAGGTAGTCCGAGCGTTCCATCCGGGAGATCACGATCAGCACCCCGGCGCCGAGCAGTGCCACCACCGACGGCTCCAGGTGCAGCGCCGAATGACCGATGAACCCGGCGAACACCCCGACCAGCACCAGGCCGCACTTGATCAGCAGGCCACGGTCGCGGATCGCCTCACGCTCTTCGAGAGCCATCACGTCGGCTACCCGGTCGGGGTCGACGGCGAACGATCCGGAAAACAGGCGGGGCAGCAGTGCGATGAACGCGATGAGGACGATGACGACGATCGGCGTCATGTGCACCAGGAAGGCGTTGAACGACAATCCGGCTCGGCTGGCAATGATGATATTGGGCGGGTCACCGACCAGGGTGGCGGCGCCGCCGATGTTAGAGGCGAACACCTCGGCCAACAGAAACGGTGCGGGGTTGATCTCGAGCCGGTCGCAGACCAGCAGCGTGACCGGGGCGATCAACAGCACCGTGGTGACGTTGTCCAGCAGCGCCGAGGCGACCGCGGTGACCAACACCAGCAGGATCATGATTCGTAGCGGAGAACCCTTGGCGCGCTTGGCGGACCAGATCGCGACGTACTCGAACACGCCGGTCTGGCGCAGTACGCTGACGATGATCATCATGCCCAGCAGCAGGAAGATGACATCCCAGTCGATTCCCGTTTCTCGGGAGTAGAAGATGTCGTCGGAGGAGATGATCGGCAGGATGGCGACGGCCGCCGCGCCGGCCAGCGCCACCAGGGTCTTGTTGACCCGGTCGGCGGCGATGAATGCGTAGGCGACAACGAATACCGCGATAGCCAGGGAAGTCATCCGATCAGACTTTCAGCACCGCGGCGAGCAACCGCGACGCGGTGATCACCCCGTGTAGTTGGCCGTCCTTGACGACGGCGATCAGCGGGCTGTGCAGCCGGGCCATGGCGGCGGCGACTTCCAGCACGGTGTCGTCGGCATTGGCGGCAGGCACGTTGCGCAGGTGTTCGGGCAGCACGTCGCGCACCGTCTTGCCGCTCAGCTTCTCGGCGGCCCGGTCGGCCACGGTCTCGTTGAGCACGCCGGCCAGCGACGGGTCGTCCTGGATGTAGCCCGGCACGATGAAACGCACCACCTGGGAGGCCGGCAGCACCGCGTACGGCTTGCCGGCCGGGTCGGTGACGACGATCCCCGGCAGCCGGTGCTCGGCCAGCAACCTTGCCGCATCCAGTGCATCGGAGTCGATGGCCACGACCGGGTATTCCTCGGCGATCTCCTCGGCATTCACACGCACGACCATACGGGGGGTGCCCCTCCTCATGCGTAGACTGGCCCGATGCTTGAAGGGATCCGCGGCCCCGCCGATCTGCAGCACCTCTCGCAGGCGCAGCTGACGGATCTGGCTGCAGAGATCCGCGAGTTTCTGATTCACAAGGTCGCCGCCACCGGAGGACACCTGGGACCCAACCTGGGCGTGGTGGAGTTGACGCTGGCACTGCACCGGGTGTTCGACTCCCCACACGACCCGATCATCTTCGACACCGGGCATCAGGCCTACGTGCACAAGATGCTGACCGGGCGCAGCCGCGACTTCGACACACTGCGCAAAAAGGGCGGGCTGTCGGGTTACCCGTCGCGGGCCGAGAGCGAGCATGACTGGGTGGAATCCAGCCACGCCAGTGCGGCGCTGTCCTACGCCGACGGGCTGGCCAAAGCCTACGAGTTGACCGGGCATCGCAACCGGCACGTGGTGGCCGTGGTCGGGGACGGCGCGCTGACCGGCGGCATGTGCTGGGAGGCGTTGAACAACATCGCCGCAGGCAATCGGCCGGTGGTGGTGGTGGTCAACGACAACGGCCGCAGCTACGCGCCGACCATCGGCGGCTTCGCCGAACACCTGGCCGCGCTGCGAATGCAGCCCGCCTACGAGCGCCTCTTGGAGCGCGGCCGCGCCGCGGTGCGCGGTGTGCCGGTAATGGGCGAGTTCGGCTACCAGGTGATCCACAGCGTCAAGGTGGGGCTCAAGGATGCGCTGGCGCCGCAGGCGCTCTTCACCGACCTGGGCCTGAAATACCTGGGCCCGATCGACGGCCACGACGAGGCCGCGGTCGAGGCTGCGCTGAGCCGCGCGCGGGGCTTCGGCGGGCCGGTGATCGTGCACGTGGTCACCCGCAAGGGCAAGGGCTACGGCCCGGCAGAGAACGACGAGGCCGAGCAGATGCACGCCTGCGGTGTGATTGATCCGCTCACCGGGTACGCCACCGAAGTCGCCGGACGCGGCTGGACGGCGGTGTTCTCCGATGCGCTCGTGGAGTACGGCGCCCAACGCCGCAATGTCGTCGCAATCACCGCCGCGATGCCCGGGCCCACCGGGCTCACCGCGTTCGGGCAGCGGTTCGGCGACCGGATGTTCGATGTCGGGATCGCCGAGCAGCATGCGCTCACCTCGGCGGCCGGGCTGGCGATGGGTGGTCTGCACCCGGTGGTGGCGATCTATTCGACGTTCCTCAACCGCGCCTTCGACCAGGTCATGATGGACGTCGCGTTGCACAAGCTGCCGGTCACGCTGGTGCTGGACCGATCCGGGATTACCGGACCCGACGGTGCCAGCCACAACGGCATGTGGGATCTGTCGTTACTGGGGATCGTGCCCGGTATGCGGGTGGCCGCGCCCCGCGACGGGACTCGGCTGCGCGAGGAACTCGGTGAGGCACTGGACGTGCACGACGGGCCCACGGCGCTGCGATTCCCGAAAGGGGATGTGGGTGAGGACGTCCCCGCGATCGAGCGGCGGTCCGGGGTGGATGTGCTCGCGCTACCGGCGGACGGGATGACCCCCGACGTCCTGCTGGTCGCGGTCGGCGCGTTCGCGTCGATGGCGTTGGGGGTGGCCGACCGGCTGCGCAACCACGGCATCGGGGTGACGGTCATTGACCCACGCTGGGTGCTGCCGGTGCCCGCCGTGCTCGCCGAGCTGGCGGTCGCTCACAAGCTGGTGGTCACGTGCGAGGACAACGGTGTCGCCGGCGGTGTTGGTTCGGCGGTGTCGGCGGCGCTGCGGGCTGCGGAGATCGACGTGCCCTGCCGCGACATCGGTGTGCCGCAACGCTTTTACGACCACGCGTCCCGCGGCCAAGTGCTGGCCGAGGTCGGCCTGACCGCGCAGGACGTGGCCCGCCAGGTCACCGGCTGGGTGTCGGCGCTGGGCGGCTGCAACTGCATCGCGGAGGTCAGCGAGCAGTTGGACTAGTTCGCGGACTGACCACCCCGACCGCGGCCGTCTTCGGCAGGTAATCTCGATCGCGCAGGTGCGCCGTCTCGCCGATCTCGACTCATTCTGCGGTGTCCGGCCGAGCGGGTGAGGATCGCGGTCGTCGCACGGGCGGCAATACCTGGTCGAACAGCCACGCGAAGACGAACGTGTACACGAGGAAGAATGCCAGCAGGCCGACCTCGAGACTGAATGCTTGCAGCAGTGACACCTGCAGTGTCCACGCCACGATCGGCAACAGCAATACAACTAGTCCACCTTCGAAGCCGATGGCGTGAACTATCCGGCGCCGCAGGGTGCGGGTCTGGGAGTCCTGTCGCCCCTCCCATACCTCGAACAAGGTGGTCCAGATGTAGTTCCACATCACTGCGACCGTCGATGCCGCCGCAGCCACGACGCCTGAACTGCCGCCACCGAAACCCAGGATAATGAGCCCTAGGGCGGTGAACGCAATCGCGATGAGTTCGTAGCTGATGACGTAGATGACCCGGCGAACAATGGGCGACACAAGGTCCTCCAAGGAATCAACCATGGCAAGTCCTTGAAGGTTTGCGTCCATGGTGGCCAAACATGAGAAGCACTGGCCGAGCACTGAAAACGGCTGCTCCATTGGCAGCGTAGCAACTACCGCCCCGAGCGTTCGGGGAGCAAAGCAGCGGTGCGGGCAGGGTGTAACTGCTTAGCCGAGGGCAGGCGAGCAGTGGGACTAGGCGCCGCCGGCACCGCCGAGCGCCGCCGCCAGCAACGGCACCACCAGCGCACGCTGCCAGGGTCGTGCACCGCCACCGCTCAGGAATTCCTCGATCGCCGTTGCGGGGTCCGGTGTCGCCGGATTCCAGTCCCAGCACAACCGCCGCAGCAGGTCGGGGGTGAGCAGGTTCTCGGTCGGCACTATCACCTGCTCGGACAGTTCCCCCAGCACCACGCGGGCCGACTCCAGCCGCGCGGCGGCCTCGGGCTTGCGCCGCGACCAGCGTGACGACGGCGGTGGGCCGCTGTGGGGTTCGGCGAAATCGGCCGGCTCCGGGTTCTCGCGGGCCGCGGCCAGCGCGGCCAGCCAGGTCCCCGCGCTGCGGCGCTGCTTGGGCCCGCCGAACACCGGCAGGGCGATCAGTTCCTCGACGGTGGTGGGGTTGGCGACGGCGGCGGCGATGATCGCCGCGTCGGGCAGGATCCGGCCCGGCGCGATGTCGCGCCGCTGGGCGATCTGGTCGCGCGTGAGCCACAGCTCACGCACCGCGGCCAGACCCCGCTGATCCCGCACCTTGTGGAGCCCTGATGTGCGCCGCCACCGGTCACGTCTGGTCGACGTGGTGAAGTCAGTGATCCGAAGATGATTGAATTCCTCTGCCGCCCAATCTGTTTTACCCTGACCCGACAATACTTCGGCGATTGCCTCACGCAGTTCGATGAGCACCTCGACGTCTAGCGCCGCATAGTTGAGCCAATCGGCCGGAAGCGGACGTTTCGACCAGTCGGCGGCACCGTGCCCCTTGGCCAGGCCGAGCCCCAGCAGTCGCTGGACCATCGCGGCCAGGTTGACCCGATCGAAGCCGGCCAGCCGCCCGGCCAGTTCGGTGTCATACAGCGCCTTCGGCCACATGCCGACCTCGGCCAGGCAGGCCAGGTCCTGGTCGGCGGCGTGCAGAATCCACTCGTCGCCGTCGAGCACCTCGGCGACCGGTCTCATGAGGACCGCCGGATCCTCGCCGGCGTCGACCGGATCGATCAGCACGGTGCCGGCACCGGCGCGCCGGATCTGGATCAGGTAAGCCCGGTTGGAATAGCGGAAGCCCGAGGCCCGCTCGGCGTCCACCGCGAACGGGCCGCGGCCGCCGGCCAACATTTCGGCGGCCGCGCGGATTTGTGCCGCGGTGACCGACACCTCCGGCACTCCCTCGGCCGGGTGTGACAGTGGAGTCGGCTCGGGCTGGTCAATAGCCGGTTCGGTGGTCTGTTCGGACATCTCAGATGCGGGTTCGCGAACTCAGGTCGGTGATCCCGACCGGTGGTAGGCCCGCGGCGTGTTCGAGTACTTCGCAGAATGCCTGGACGTGCGCGCCCAACTCCGGGGTGGTTGCCGTCCAGGACGCCCGCAATTCCAATTGGTGTCCGCGGGGCGGTCCGGAGATGTCTCCGTAACGCACCGAGGTGGTCGCGGTGACGGTCCCGCCCAGTGCGGTGACGTGTTCGGTACGTGAGCCCAATGCCTCGACCAGCCAACTCCAGGCCACCTCGGGCAGCAGCGGATCGATCGCCTCCTGCGGGTCCAGGTCCGCCTGGATGAAGGCCACCATTCGCATGGTGCCATCCCAGGCATCGGTGCCGTCCGGGTCGTACAGCAGAATCAGCCGGCCGAACGCGTCACCGTCGGAGTCCTCCGGGACGAACTCGGTCTCGGCATGCTTGACCTCGGCACCCAGCGCGTAGCTGTAGGGCGCCAGCCGCTGCGGCGGGCGGATCGGGCCCAATTCGATCTCCGACCGCACCGTCGCGGCGTGCATCGTTGCCACCGCTTCACGGAACGGCGCAGGCTCGGCTGATGTCACGGGTGCCGCTCCTTAATTCATCGCTGTGCGCCACGTCGCCAGCGGCCGGCCCCCGGTACTGTTTAGCACCGCCGCGACGTGGGTCGCCGACTCTCACGCTAACCCGCGGTGCCGGTTGACGTGGACAGGCGCGCCGACCGGCAGCGTACCGATGGTTGAAGCAACCATGGCAGCATTGACCGTGATGAGTGCCCGTCGTGAACTGCCTGATTCCCCGTACCTTGCCGCCGCCACTGGCCGACGACCCCGCCGCGTGCCGGTGTGGTTCATGCGGCAGGCAGGTCGGTCACTGCCGGAATACCGTGATTTGCGGGCACAGCACACCATGCTGGGCGCCTGCTTCAATCCCGAGCTGGTCTGTGAAATCACCCTGCAGCCGGTCCGCCGCCACGACGTCGACGCCGCGATCCTGTTCTCCGACATCGTGGTGCCGCTGCGCGGATCCGGGGTGGATCTAGACATCGTCCCCGACGTCGGTCCGGTGATCGCCGACCCGGTGCGCAGCGCCGCCGACGTCGCCAAGCTGAACCCGCTGGAGCCCCAGCAGGTGACGGCGGTTGCTGCGGCGGTCTCGCTGCTGGTTGACGCTCTCGGCAACGTGCCGCTGATCGGTTTCGCGGGAGCGCCGTTCACCCTGGCGTCCTACCTGGTCGAGGGCGGACCCAGCCGGACCCATGCCCGTACTAAGGCGATGATGCTGGCCGACCCGGCCAGCTGGCATGACCTGATGGCCCGGCTCACCGATCTGACGATCGCGTTTTTGACCGTCCAGCTTGACCACGGCGTAGACGCCATCCAGCTGTTCGACTCCTGGGCCGGAACGCTGTCGCTGGCCGACTACCGCAGCTTCGTACTGCCGCACAGTGCCCGGGTGTTCGCCACCCTGGCCGACCGGGACGTGCCGATGACGCACTTCGGGGTACAGACCGCCGAGTTGCTGGGCGCCATGGCGGAAGCGATGCGGCCGGCCCCTGCCACGATGGTCGGGGTCGACTGGCGGACCTCGCTGACCGATGCCGCCACCCGGGTCGGCTCCGGAATCGCACTGCAGGGCAATCTGGACTCGGCTGTGGTGTTGGCGGGCTGGCCGGCGGTGGAACGCGCGGCCCGCGCCGTCGTCGAGGACGGTCGCGCCGCTGTCGTCGCCGGGGCATCCGGGCACGTGTTCAACCTCGGGCACGGCGTGCTGCCGGAATCGGACCCCGGGGTACTCACCGACCTGGTGTCGCTGGTCCATTCGTTGTGACCTCGTCGTATTGCGTTGTCGGAGGCGGAATTTCCGGTTT
>JBDTEP010000113.1:0-8816 GCA_039922455.1 Mycobacterium sp.
CACGTAGATGTTGTCGAAGATCCGGAACGCGTCGAGCGTGCGGAACAGCAATGCCACCAGAATGGCCGGTTTCATGATCGGCAGGATCACCTTGACCAATCGCCGCCAGGCCCCGGCCCCGTCGACCTGCGCCGCCTTGAGCAGGTCCTCGGGAACCAGGGCCAGTCCGGCCAGCAGCAGCAGCGCCATGAACGGCGTCGTCTTCCACACCTCGGCCAACACCACGATCCCCAGCGACGGCAGCTGGTGGGTCAGCGGCGCGCTGCCGGCGGGCAGCAGATCGGCCAGGTAGCCGGTGCCCGGTGTCCAGGCGTAGTACCAGCTGTAGGCGGCGGCCACCGTGACGATTCCGTAGGGCACCAACACTGCGGTGCGCACCAGCCCCTTGGCGAACAGGCTGCGGTGCATCACCAGCGCCAGCGCCAGCCCCAACACGAATTCGATGACCACCGAGACCACGGTGATGCCCAGCGTCACCGCGAATGCGGTCCACCAATAGGTGTCGGTCAACGTGGTCTGGTAGTTGGCCAGGCCGACGAACGCGGTGTCGTCGGGAGTGGCCAGGTTGTAGCGCAGCAGGCTCAGCCAGATCGCGTAACCGATCGGATAGGCCGTCACCGCCAGCATCAGGATCACCGCCGGCGCGACCAGCATCAGAGCCAACCGCCGCTGCGACCTGACGTCATCGGCACGCGAGCCGGCACGAGTCCTCACGGAATCAACCCCTTGCCGTCGATGGCCTTGCGTACCTGCACGGCGAGCTCGTCTGCGGTGCGTTCGGGGTCGATCGCGGTAATCGGCGCCAGGGTCGCCGATATCCGGGTCGACACCGCCTGATACACCGGTGTCACCGGGCGTACCGCGGCGTTGGTGAGTTGTTCCCGGATCACGTTGTGCTGCGGGTATTTCTGCTGGAATTGTGGGTCGGCGTAGACCGAGGCGCGCACCGCGGGCAGGCCGCCCTCGATGGCGACGTACTTCTGATTGGCCACGTCGCGCAGACAACGCACCGCTTCGAACGCCTCCGCGCGATGCCGGGTGGTCCTGGCCACCGCCAGGTTCAGCCCGCCGAGAGTGACCTTGGCCGGATGGCCGGACAGCGCGGCCGGATACGGCGCGAACCCGAGCACCGCACGGCTGGCTTCGTAAGCGATCCGGTACTGCTCGTCGCTGGGCGCGAAGGCGCCGACGCCGTCGACGCTGCCGGCCAACTCCGGACGCCGTTGCAGCGGCAGGAATCCCACCCCACCTTTGACCGCATTCTCCAGCATCGACGGCAGCACGAACGGCCAGTTGACCTCCAGCGCCGCCTTGCCCTGCTCAAAGGCCAACCGGGCGGTGCCCTCGTCGCTCTGGGTAATCGACGGATCAGCTCCCGGGGCGGTCGCCACCGCCTTCATGATTCGCAACGCCGCGACGGTGGCGGCCCGGTGCTCGGGGGTGTCGGTCAGAGTGACCGACTTGCCGTCGTCGGCAAGCACCCGTCCCCCGGCGCTTTCCAGCAGCGTGTTGAACCACACCACCAGGCCTTCATACTGCTTGGCCTGCACCGCGATCCAGCTCGGCTCGCCGGCGGCGTGCAATCGGGCCGCTGTGGCAACCACCCCATCCCAGGTGGACGGCGCATCTCTGATGAGATCCGGTCGGTACCAAAGCAATTGGGTGTTGGTAACGATCGGGGCGGCATAGAGCCGCTGCCGCCAGCGGGCGGTCGCGAGCGGCCCGGGCAGGATGTCGGCGACGGTGTCGGCTTCGGCTGCCCCTGCCGGGTCGTCGGAGAGCGGCAACGCCCAGCCGGCTTCGGCGAACTCGGCCGTCCACACCACATCCAGAGCCATCACGTCCAGGGTGCGGTCGTTGCCGGTGAGCCGACGGGCCAGCTGCAGGCGTTGATCGTCGGCGGCTCGCGGCAGGCTGAACTGCGCAACGGTGTACCGACCACCGGCTTTTTCGGTACAGCGCCGGGCGATGACGCGGAATGTAGCGGTGTCGTTAGCGGGCGTGTACACGCTGATCACCAGTCCGGCGCCGGCCTGCCCGGCCGTCCCGCAAGCCGATCCCGCCGAGGCGACGGTCAAAGCCGTCAACGCAACCGCGCCCAGCCGGCGTATGCGACCGCGCCGACTCGCCACGCCACCGCCTCCCCTCCGTGAGGTTTCGTGAGGTTTCGTGCCAGAACCGTAAAGCCAGCCGCCCGGGCTGTGCAACAACGCCGGCACCCGCTGCGGCACGGCCGCTCCGCGAGGTCTCAGAGGGTCAGCTTCGCCAACAGATCCCGGCCCTGCTCGGCACTCTTCGGGTCACACAGCACGTCGTAGCGACCTGCGACCAATTGCATGGTCGAGCTGAAATCCCTTGTGCCGCGCGCCATCGCGTACGGGACCGAGGACGTGATCAAACCGAAGAACACTCCGGCGATAAGGCCCGTCACCAGTGCCTGGGTCGGATTGGCGCTGAAGATGCCCAGCACCAGGCCGATGAACAAGCCCAGCCAAGCCCCGGTCAGCACCCCGCCGCCGAGCACCTTGGGCCAGGTGAGCCGGCCGGTGACCCGTTCGACCTGCATCAGGTCCACACCGACGATCGTCACCTGCTGCACCGGGAACTGCTGATCGGACAGATAATCCACCACCCGCTGCGCCTCGGCGTAGGTCGGATAGGACCCGATCGGCCATCCTTTGGGTGGAGTGGGCAGCCGGGCCACGTCGCGGCGTCCCGGGGCGCTCGCCGCGCCGAGTGGATCGGGGGCCTGTCCGGACTGGAACGGGCTGGTCATTGGATATCTATCTCCTCAACTCCGGGAAGCTTCCGAGCCGTCGGACAACAAGCCGGTATCGGCGTATCCGCTAGGTTGAACAGCATGACAGCTCCTGGCGGGGATTCTGGCGAGAATCCACGAGCCAACGCCGACCAACCCTGGCCCGATGCGGGTAGACCCATGCCTGACCAGGGCGGTTGGCCCTACCCGTCGGGCTTCGACGCGTACCCCTCGGCGCCGGGCTACCCGCCGCCCGGATCTCCGCCGCCCGGATTTCCGCCGCCCGGGTTTCCGCCACCACCGTCGCCGTCCGGCCGGTATCCGAGCCCCCCACCGTCCGGCGACTATCCCCCGCCCGGCTACGGCGCGCCGGCCGACTACCCCGGCTACTACCCCGGCTACGGCACACCACCCGGGTACCCCCCGACGAGCTACGGCACACCACCCGGGTACCCCCCGGCGGGCTACGGCACGCCATATCCGGGCGGCTACTTCAATCCGAGCCAGGCGCAGAAGACCAATGTCTTGGCGATCACCTCGCTGGTGGTCGCCCTGCTCGGCCTACTGTTCTGGCCGCTGGCGGTGGCCGGCACAGTGCTGGGTGTCATCGCACTGAGCCAGATCAAGAGGACCGGTGAGGCCGGGCACGGCCTCGCGGTGGCCGGCACCGCAGTCGGCGGCGCAGCGGTGGCGCTCTCGTTCATCCTCGCGATGGCCGCCCTGCACTAGCCCGCGTTAAGCCGGCGGCATAAACGGCGGCGCCTCCCGACGCATCCCGGCCGCCCGGCCCTTGCCAACCATCACCAACGCCATCTTGCGACTGGCCTCGTCGAGCATTTCGTCGCCCAGCATCACCGCACCGCGGGCGCCGCCGGCCTGCGAGGTGTGCCACGCGTAGGCCTCCAGGATCAGCTCGGCGTGGTCGTACTCAGCCTGCCTCGGGCTGAAGATCTCATTGCCCGCCGCGATCTGGTCGGGGTGCAGTACCCATTTGCCGTCGTAGCCCAGCGCGGCGGAACGACCGGCCACCCGGCGGAACGCCTCGACGTCACGGACCTTGAGGTAGGGCCCATCGACGGCGGCGATCCCGTGGGCGCGCGCGGCGACCAGGATCGTCATCAGCACGTGGTGGTAGGCGTCGCCCTCGGTGTAGCCCTCGGGCTGCTCACCGACCTCCAGGGTGCGGGTGTTGAGGCTGGCCATCAGGTCGGCCGGGCCGAGCACCAGCGCCTGCACCCGCGGCGCGGCGGCTATCGCGTTGATGTTGGTCAGCCCGCGAGCGTCCTCGATCTGGGCATCGATGCCGATCTGCCCGACCGGCAGCCCGTGCACGGTCTCCAGCTGGGTGAGCAACAGGTCGAGTGCCTGCACATGCGATGCGTCGGACACCTTGGGCAGCACCACGACATCCAGGCGGGCTTGGTTGTTGGAGGCGGCACCGACGGCCGAGACCACCTCGATCAGGTCGGCATGGGTCCACGGGGTCGTCCAGTCGTTGACCCGCACGCCCAGCAGCGGCGCCGTCCAGTCCGGCGCCGCCAGCGCCTTGGCCACCCGTGCCCGAGCCTGTTCCTTGGCCGCCGGGGCGACGGCATCCTCCAAATCGAGGAAGATCTGGTCGGCGGGCAGGCCCTTGGCCTTGTCGATCATTTTCTGGCTACTGCCGGGCACCGACAGGCAAGTCCGACGGGGGCGATATGCGTTGGTCACCTAAACACTCTTACCCTTTCAATCATGGCGTCGAGCAACAGGGTTTACGCGGCGCGGCTGTCACGAATGCTGGTGCTGGGCTCGTTCGGCGAATCGGTCGGGCGGGTCCGCGACGTTGTGATCAGTATCAGCATCGTGCGCCAACAGCCGCGCGTCCTTGGGATCGTCGTCGAATTGCCGTCACGCAGACGTATCTTCGTGCCGATTCTGCGGGTCGCGGCGATCGAGCCCAACGCGGTCACGCTCAACACCGGGACCGTGTCGCTGCGCCGATTCACCCAGCGGCCCGGCGAAGTGCTGGTGCTGGGGCAGGTACTGGACACCAAGGTCCAGGTCAACGACCCCGAGCTGCCGGAGTTGGCCGGCATCGACGTGGCGATCACCGACCTGGCCATCGAGCAGAGCCGCACCCGCGACTGGCTGGTGACGCGGATCGCGGTACGCCACTCGCGGCGGCTGGGCCGGCGGGCCAGCGTGCACACCGTGGACTGGCACAACGTGCAGGGGCTGACCCCGTCCGCGCTGGCCATGCCCGGACAGGACGTCGCGCAGCTGCTGCAGCAATTCGAGGGCTGGCGACCGATCGAGGTCGCCGACGCCATCCGCGAGCTGCCACCCAAGCGGCGCTACGAGGTGATCAATGCGCTGGACAATGCGCGACTGGCCGACATCCTGCAGGAGCTGCCGGAGGAGCGTCAGGCCGTCGTGCTAGGCCAGTTGGGCACCGAACGCGCGGCCGACGTCCTCGAGGAGATGGATCCCGACGACGCCGCCGACCTTCTGGGCACGATGAGCCCCAATGATGCCGAGCTGCTGCTGGCACGGATGGACCCCGACGATTCCGATCCGGTGCGCCGACTGCTGGAGCACTCGCCCGACACGGCGGGCGGTCTGATGACCTCCAACCCGGTGGTACTGACCGCCGACACGTCGGTTGCCGAAGCGCTGGCCCGGGTCCGTGACCCCGATCTCACCCCGGCGCTCTCGTCGGTGGTGTTCGTGACCCGAGCCCCCACCGCCACCCCGACCGGTCACTACCTGGGTTACGTCCCGCTGCAGCGGCTACTACGCGAGCCCCCTGCCGAACTGGTCGGCGGTGTCGTCGACAGCGATCTACCGGCGCTGAATCCGGAAGTGTCACTAGCCGAGCTGACCCGTTACTTCGCCGCCTACAATCTGGTCTGCGGGCCGGTGCTTGACGAACAGAATCACCTGCTGGGTGCGGTGACGGTCGACGACGTGCTGGATCACCTGTTGCCGCATGATTGGCGCGAAACCCCCGAGCCGGATCTGGGGCCCAAACTCGGGGAGAGAGCGCCATGACCAACCGCTCAACACTGTCCACCCCCCGCACTTCGCGGCTCCCCGGTCTGCGGATGGATCCCGACACGCTGGGTCGCCTCACCGAGTCGGTGGCGCGGTTCTTCGGCACCGGCCGCTACCTGGCGATTCAGACCATTGCGGTGGTGGCCTGGATTCTGCTGAACATCTACGCGGTCAGCCTGCGCTGGGACCCCTACCCGTTCATCCTGCTCAACCTGGCGTTCTCCACCCAAGCCGCCTACGCGGCGCCACTGATCCTGCTGGCCCAAAGCCGCCAGGAGAACCGCGACCGGGTCAGCCTGGACGAGGACCGGCGGCGTGCCGCGCAGACCAAGGCCGACACCGAGTACCTTGCCCGCGAACTGGCGGCGCTGCGATTGGCGGTTGGCGAAGTCGCCACCCGCGACTACCTGCACCATGAACTCGAGCGGGTCCGCGAGTTGCTCGAAGATCTGCGGCCGAAGCCCGAACCCGCCGGCCCGGAGTCCGCGCCCCGGCAGGCCAACAGGCCGATCTAACCCAGGTGGCGGCCCGGATAACCGCCACCAGCGGGATCGGTGTTGGGTATGGTGACCTAGTTCACGAAGCCCACACGGTTTCAGCGGCATTACCGAGGCGGACAAAGGGGCAGGTCGAGTGCCTACAGGGGGCGGCGCAGCGGAGGGCCTGCAGCGCGCTGCTCGATGGCGACGGGCGGCCCGCGCGGCCCTGCGGCCCGCGTTCGGCCTGACGTTCATCACCCCGCTGGTCTTCGCCGGCGCCGTGGGCGCCGCGCCGCGCTCCCCGTCTACCACACTTCCGTTGCGCAATGCCGCGGTGACCCCGCTGGCGGCCGCGACAAACACCACGTCGTCGTCCGGGTCGTCCGGGTCGTCCGCGGGCCGCTCGCCGGGTCCCTCCGTCGTCGCGGTACCGCGCCCGCAAGCCAAGCTGCACGTGGCCGCGGGGGCGCTGTCGGTGCAACCGGCGGCGGTCGTCTTTGCGCCGGGCACGTTGGGGATCCCCACGACGGCATTGGCGGCCTATCGCAGCGCCGAACATCAGATGTCGGTCGCAACCCCGGAATGCGGGATCAGCTGGAATCTGCTGGCCGGGATCGGTCGCATCGAATCCGGGCACGCGAACGGCGGAGCCACCGACGTTCACGGCACCGTGCTGCAACCGATCTACGGGCCGTCGCTGGACGGGTCACTGCCGGGAAACGAAGTCATCGTAGCCAGCAGTGCCCCCGGCCGGGTCGTCTACGCCCGCGCCATCGGACCGATGCAATTTCTGCCCGGAACCTGGTCGCGGTACGCCGCCGACGGCGACGGCGACGGGAGAGCGGACCCGCAGAACGTCTACGACGCGACGCTGGCGGCGGCGCGGTACCTGTGCAGCGGCGGGCTCAACCTGCGTGATCATTCGCAGGTCCTGGCCGCGATCCTGCGTTACAACAACTCGATGGCCTACGCGGAGAACGTGATGGGCTGGGCGGCGGCCTATGCCACCGGGGTGGCGCCGGTGGATCTGCCGTCGATCATCGGTCCGGCCCCTCCGATCGCGGACCTGCGCCTAGAGCACCTGGAACACCCGGAGGGCCTCGGACCGGGATCGCCGCTGAATATGCACGGGCTGTCGCCGGTCGATCCGACGGCTGGGGCATCGCTGATCGACCTGGGTCAGCCCATCGCGGGAACCCAGCAGGGGAACGCGCCGTGGATGAGCCCCACCGCGGCCTGCCGAATGATCTGCCTGGAGCCGCAGCCAGGGGCCACCCCACCGGCACCGTTGGCCCCGCCGGAAACACCTCCCGAGCCCGCCACGATAGCTCCCCCGGATGAGCCACCCGCACCGCCGCCTCAGGCGCCCGCGCCAGCGTCGCAGGAGGGCCCCCAGGCCGGCCCGCCGGCTTGAGCAAGATCACTATCAGGGGTCTTACTCCGCTGGCTTAGACTCATCTGTGATGTCCAAGACTCAAGATGACACCGCAGCCCTGCACGACGCGATCTACGCCGCGCTCGGCACCGTGCTCGACCCCGATATCCAGCGTCCCCTCACCGACCTGGGCATGGTCAAGAGCATCGAAATCGCAGACGACCACAGCGTGCACGTCACGATCTTCCTGACAATCGCCGGCTGTCCGATGAAATCGGAGATCACCAACATGGTGATCAACGCGGTCAGCGATGTGCCCGGCACCGGCCCAGTCAAGGTGAGCCTCGACGTGTTCAGCGACGAGCAGCGCGCCGAGTTGCGTAAACAGTTGCGCGGCGACGCCAAGGAACCGGTCATCCCCTTCGCGCAACCGGGATCGCTGACCAAGGTGTACGCGATCGCCTCGGGCAAGGGCGGGGTCGGCAAGTCCAGCGTGACGGTCAACCTGGCCGTCGCGCTGGCCGAGCGAGGTCTGTCGGTCGGTGTTCTCGACGCCGACATCTACGGCCACTCGGTGCCGCGGATGATGGGCGTGACGGCGCTGCCGACGCAGGTCGAGTCGATGATCATGCCGCCGATCGGCCACGGCGTACGGGTGATCTCGATCGCGATGTTCACCAAGGGCAACACGCCGGTGGTGTGGCGTGGCCCGATGCTGCACCGGGCCCTGCAGCAGTTCCTCGCCGACGTGTACTGGGGCGACCTGGACATTCTGCTGCTCGACCTACCGCCCGGCACCGGCGACATCGCCATCTCGGTGGCCCAGCTGGTTCCCACGGCAGAGATCCTGGTGGTCACCACCCCGCAGCAGGCAGCCGCGGAGGTCGCCGAACGGGCCGGGGCGATCGCCCTGCAGACCCGCCAGCAGGTCGTCGGTGTGGTGGAGAACATGTCCGGGCTCGCCATGCCGGACGGCAGCACCATGCACCTGTTCGGTGAGGGCGGCGGCGGACGAGTCGCTGAGCGGCTGACCCAGGCGATGGGCCGCGAAGTTCCGCTGCTCGGTCAGGTGCCGATCGACACCGAGATGGTGACCGGCGGCGACTCGGGGTCCCCCGTGGTGCTCTCGCCGGACTCCATCGCCGGCAAGGAGCTGCGCCGGATCGCC
>JBDTEP010000114.1:0-8328 GCA_039922455.1 Mycobacterium sp.
ATTTTGGGCCGCGCGCTATGCGGCAAGAGCGCCACCCTGGCCGCGATCGGCGAAGCCGTGATGGCGCGGTTCAGTCCGCAGCAGGCACAGATCACCATCATCGACCCGAAGACCGGCCCGCTGCGCGACCTGCAGGGCCCGGGCTATGTGAACGCCTACGCCTACGACCAGGACGAGATCGACGAGGCGCTCACCACGCTGGCACAGCAGGTTCTGCTCCCGCGGTTGCCCGCCAAGGGCCTGAGCCAGGAGGAACTGCGGGCGCTCAAGCCCTGGGAGGGCCCGCGCCACTTCGTGTTGATCGACGACGTGCAGGACCTGCGACCGGCACAGATCCATCCGGCCAAGCCACCGGTGGGTGCGGCGCTGTGGAAGTTGATGGAGCGTGGCCGCCAGATCGGCTTGCACGTGTTCACCACCAGAAACTCGTCGAACTTCGGCCAGCTGGAGATGTGTCCCTGGGTGAAGACCCAGCGCAGCGCGAAGGTGCCGAGCCTGTTCATGGACAACGACCCGCAGAACAAGGTCACCCGCACGATGCGCGCTCAGGCCCTACCCGCCGGCCGCGGTCTGCTGGTCAAGGACGACTCCAACGTCGAGGGCGTCCTGGTCGGCGTGCCTTCGTCAATGATCCACACGTTCGAACAGCAATAAGCGGACTTATCCCATCGGTGAAGTGACGCAGCGCTCATCTTCGGTTTAGGATCGGCTTCGGCCTGGCCGCGTCGGCATATCAGCGATCGGTATAGGGAGGAAACGACATGTTATCTGTGGAACCGGAAGCGGTCCTGGCATCGTCGGGCTTCGAGGCGGGCATCACCGCGGAGACGGCTGCGGCCGCCGCCTCGGCCAGCCCCGGCCTGCTCGGCGTGCTGCCGATGGGCAATGACCCCGATTCGATCGCGTTCCAGGCGGCACTGCTGGCTTCGGGCACTGAATACCTGGGTATCGTCGCCGAACATTCGGCCCAGCGCGGGTTGTTCTCCGGTGCGCAGGCCACCGCGGCCGGCGTCTACAGCGCCACCGAGGCGTTGCGGGCAGCCACCGCTGCACTCGGCGGCTAGACCATGGCCGACCCGGGGTGGGCTGCCCGCACACCGGAGTCCAACGACATGTTGATCAAGAGTGGCGCGGGCCTTCCGACCATGCTGACCAACGGCGCCGCATGGACGGCCGTGGGCGCGGCTCACCACGCTTCGGGGATCGCGTCGGCGATCAATACCGCGATGACCTCGGTCGGGTGGATCGGCGCCGGATCGGCGGGTTCGGCGCTCAACGCGACCATGCTGAACGTCGCCCTGCACGGACTGGCCGGCTGGGTGGACGTCAAGGCGCCCATCGTGGCCGCGGCGGTGGAGGCCTATCAGCTGGCCTACGGAACCATGCGCACCTTCGAGGAGTGCGACGAAAATCGGGTCGAGACCGCCGCGGACTACGGCATCAACCCATCGGTGTGGGGGGCGTTGACGCCGCGCATCACCTCGCTTGAGTACGAGTACTACGGCCTCTTCTGGCCCAACAACGCTGCGGTGGGCGCGTCATACGGGGCAACGCTGACTGCCCTCACCTCCAGCCTGACCGTTCCCGCACCGGTGGCCGGGATGGGCGCCTCACCCGCCGCCCCGGCGGCGGCGGCCAGCGCCGTCGGCGAAGCGACAGCCCAGACCGCGGCCGGCGGGGCCATGCGCGCCGCCTACACGGGCACCTCGACCGCGAGCAACGCAGCCGGGCAGGGTGCCTCCGCCGCCCAGGGCACGGGCAGCGAGATGAGCTCGCTGCTGGGCCCGGTGCAGCAGATCGGCTCGACGCTGATGCAGGCACCGCAGGGCCTGATGCAGGCATCGCAAGGCCTGATGGGGCCGATGCAGTCGATGATGGGCATGTTCATGAACCCGAGCATCCTCGGCGGTGCCCTCAATTCCGCGGGGGCTGGCGGGGTGCCCGCCACGGCGATGCTGTCCAGCGCCACAGCGGCGCCCGGCGTCGGCGGTGGTGGCGTGGGTGGTGCCGGCGCACCGACGTCGGCGTTCACCCGACCCGTCAGCGCATTCGAATCCGGCGGCGGTCGGCCGACCGGGTTGCGGCCCGCAGGCGCGCTGGGTTCCGTCGAATCACAGCGGGTAAGCGCCACCACCACCGGCGGCGGGATGGGCGGTATGCCGATCGGGCACGCCGCGGGAGCGGGCGGAAAAGGCGGCGACGGCCGGTCCTCCGCCCGGAGCAACACGGTGCGAGTTGTCGATGACCGTGTGTGAGCTGGCTATTCGCCGCCCACAGGGTGAATCGACACATCCGAAAAGAGCTTTTACACTACCGCCAGGCATACCCCGCCGAACCCGGGGGGTCGCTCTACAACCGAGGAGGAAACGATGTCCGCCATTGTCGTCACGCCGGAACTGATGCGGAATACCGCGTCGAAGTTGAGCCAGCACATCGAACACGCCCAGGCGATCGCCAACCAATACCTCGCCGACCACGAGAACATCTTGGGCGCCGGGACCTGGGACGGCGCCGGCTCAAAGGCGTCGTTTGCCACCGCCGCCCAGATCCACGAGGACATGCAGAAAGTCCTGGTCGGCGGCACTCGCCTCACTGAAGGCCTCAACCAGGCCGCTGCCCTGATGGAATCTCACGAGTCGCACTCCGAGCACGCTTTCCACTCGCTCTTCGGCGGACAATCCACCTAAGTCTCGATCCCCCCACTAGAAAAGGACATCGATCCTCATGGACGGCATTACCTATAACCCGGGCCCCGTCGCCGATCAAGCCCACAGCGTGATCAGCAGCGCCGGCACCCTGGACCAGATCCACGCTGACTCCCACCAGCTCACCCAGATGATGACCGAGTACTTCGCCGGCCACGGCGCCACCGGGTTCTTCGAAGCCCAGGCCCAGATGCTCTCCGGTCTGCAGGGCTTGATCGAGACCATCAGCCAGCACGGTTCCACCATCGGCTCCGTGCTGGAAGGCGCCATGCAGACCGACCAGACGATCAGCAGCCTTTTCTGACCACCGCCGCGGGCACCCGAGATTACAGTGCCGTTCGCGGGGTGGCGACCAATCAGTAGTGCCGGGGTGGGGTGTCTGCGCGACAGGCGCAGATGCCCCACTTCGTGCATGAACGCGGATGTTTCGGAATCATAGGTGAGGCGAGGGTGACGTGCTGACGACGACGCTCGACGGGCTATGGGTGCTGCAGGCCGTCACCGGTATCGAGCAGCTCTGCCCGGAGCTGGGCCTGCGGCCCCTGCTGCGGCGGCTGGACACCGCCGAACGGGCACTGCGCCATCCGATCGCCGAAGAGTTGACCGAGATCGGCGTACTCGACGGGCAGGGTCAGGTGGACCCAATGGTCCGTGAGTGGCTGACGGTGATCATGCGCCGCGACATAGCGCTGATGCTGACCCTGAACTTCCCCGGCCAGCCGCACGGCGATCCGCAGTACATGACGCGGGTCTCGATCAACCGGTTCGCCTCCTGGTGGGTGGTGCTCGAACGCCACGACCAGGAGGTGCGACTGTATCCGGCCGGTACCGCCACCGACCAGGCCGCGGCTGGCGACTTGATCGTCGGCCAGATCGAGCGGCTTTGCGGGGTCTCCGACGCTGCGTCCCTGCGACCCGTCACGTTGGACACCAAGGAACTACTCGAACGGGTGCGGGACCAGGACAGCATGCGCAAGTACCTGGCTGACCAGCGACTCGATATCGACCAGCAGCAGATCCTGACCATGGCCGCCGACCCGGAGCTGTCCGGGCAGGCCAATATCGTCGCGCTGCAACCCGGCGCCGGTCCAGAGGAGCTGGCCCGGATGGCGATCGGCGACACCGCGGTGCTGATCTCCGATACTCCGGCCGGCCGGGTCTGCGTGGAGAACATCGACAGCGGCGGTCGGCGCTACCAGATCATCTCCCCGGGGGCACGCGGTGACGTCGCCAACGCGATCCTGCGACTCATCCGCCGACTCCCGGCCGGAGCGGACTGGCATTCACACCGACGGGTTGTGAAATCCATGAATTTATATGACCACTATTACCGCGCATTAGCAGTAATCGTTAGAAACGACTTGAACGAGGTATCCACGACCGTGTTAACATCACGCACGTGACAAGCCCCTGGAATAGCCCCAATATGGCTGACGAAGGCGCATCCGGGCGGCGGGATCCGGCTTCGGCCCACCGCTACCGGGATTCCATATCGGACTCCATGCGCATTTCCGACCTCACGACGCCCCGTAAGATTCCGCCCGGTTCGGGCTGGCGCAAACTGGTGTATACGATGACCGCGAAGGTGATCAATCCCGGCGAATCGCCTCGCGAACGTCATTATCGCGATCTGCGCAATAGAATTCGACGGCACATCCGTCGGCAATACGTGATCACATTGGTGTCCGGAAAAGGCGGAACTGGTACAACGACGCTGACTGCCGCGATCGGCAGCGTCTTCCGGGAATGCCGTCCGGAAAATGTAATCGCGATTGACGCCGTTCCGGGCTTCGGCACGCTGTCGGATCGCATCGATGAGCACCCGCCCGGTGACTACTCTGCCGTTCTGAGCGACACCGATGTGCAGGGATATTCCGATATCCGCGAACACCTGGGGCAAAATGCCCTCGGCTTGGACGTATTGGCGGGCAACCGCACCTCGGACCAGCTTCGCCCCCTCGTCCCGGCCATGTTCAGCGGGGTGTTGTCCCGGCTACGACGCACCCACAACGTGATCATCGTCGACACCGCGACCGACTTGGAGCACCCGGTGATGAAGCCGGTGCTGGAGAATACCGACACGCTGGTCTTCGTTTCCGGGATCACCGCGGATCGGTCCCGGCCGGTCTTGCGGGCTGTGGACTACCTGGCCGCGCAGGGTTACCACGAGTTGGTATCTCGCGCGACGGTGATCCTGAACCACTCCGCGCCCACCGAGGACAGCGCTGCCGTGGCCTATTTGACCGAGCGGTTCAGCAAAACCGGCGCCACCGTGGAGGTCATGCCGTACGACCCCCATCTTGCAAAGGGCGGCATCATCGACGTTCACAATGAGGTAAAAAGGAAGACGCGGCTACGACTGTTTGAAATCACCGCCGGCCTCGCCGACAAATTTGTGCCGGACACCGAAAGGTAGTCGCGGTGATTTCCTCGACACCGGCTAAAGTCGCTTTTCCAGCACGCTGCGCAGTAAGCCTCGCCTATGACAAGCATCTGGTGTCGCAGGTATTTCCGGCCGGAATTCCGGTCGAGGAATTCTTCGAGGGAATGGTAGAGCTCCTCGACGAGGATTTGAAGCACCACGGCTTCGACGGCGTCGCACTACCGCCGGGACGCTACGAGCTGCATAAAGTCAACGGCGTCCGGCTGGACATCACCCGCAGCCTCGACGACCTGGGCGTACAGGACGGCGACACCCTGGTCCTGGTCCCGGTTGTCGGTGGCGATTCGTTCGAGCCGCAGTACGAATCGCTGTCGAGCGCCCTGGCCGCGACTGCCCGGCGGCTCGGCACCCAACCCGAGATCAAGTGTCAGGAGTGCGGGCACCAGGCCGACGAACTGACCGTCACCCGGCTGCTCAACGTCAAGGTCGATCGGATGTTCGCGCCGGTCACGGCGGTCACGGCCGCACACACCGCAGTGGGCCTAATGGCGATGGCCGTGGTCGTGCTCTCGGCACTGGCGCTGCGGGCCCGCTCCTTCAGCGACGGTTGGCCACCAGCGGTCGTGCTGGTCGGTCTCGGCGGGCTGCTCACGCTTTCAGCCGCGGTGATCCGCCGGAACTGGCCCGCGCGCGACGACCTGTTCAGTGGATTCGGCTGGCTGGCCGTAACCTCCCTGTCCTGCGCGGCGTTGTGCGCGTCGCCCGGACCGCTGGGGGCACCCCACCTGTTGATCGGAGTGACGGTTCTGGCGATGGGGGCGATCGCGCTCAGCATCCTGCTGGGCGCGCAGACCGCAGTGGCCAGCGCGATCGTCACCGCGAGCGGGATCGGCGGGGCGGTGGCCGCAGCCCGCATGTGGCACCCGATATCCCCGCAGGTCATCGGCATCAGCACCCTGCTGGGCGTGCTGATCCTGGTGCGGCTGACGCCCACCATCGCGCTGTGGGTAGCGCGGGTGCGACCACCGTATTTCGGTTCGATCACCGGACGGGATCTGTTCGCCCGTCGCCCCAACATGCCGATCGACACGGTGTCCCCGGTGCCCTCCGAGGACGGCGAAGACGAGGCTGACGATCTGATCGATATCTCCGCGCGGGGTGCGGCGATCGCGGCCTCGGCTCGCCTGATCAACGCGGTACAGGTTGGCCTGTGTGCGGCGATCGCGGCGACGCTGCCGATCGCCGTGTGGATGACGCTGGAGCCGGGTGCGCCCCGGCAGCGCGGCGCGGTAGCGCTGTGCGGGCTGGTGGCGGGCCTGTTTATCACCCAGGGACGTGGTTTCGCCGGCCGGGTGCAGGCGATCGCCCTGGTGGGCGGTGCCTGCGCGGCAGTGTTGACCGGGATCGTCAAATACGCGCTGGCCAACCCGGGCAACAGCGCCGCCGGCTTCTTATGGCCGGCCGCGACCGTGGCGATATTCGCAGCTTCTGGCTTGGCTGCCGGGCTGCTCGTTCCCGAGACGAAGTTCGTCCCATGGATCCGGTTGGCCGTCGAGTGGTTGGAGGTGCTGGCATTCATCGTGGTGGGGGTGCTCGGCGCCTGGCTGGGAGGGCTGTTCGTGTGGGTCCGCAACTGAGACGCCTACGCGCCCGGGCCGTCACGGTAATCGCGGTGATGCTGTTGGTGGGCCTCGCGGACGTCCCTCCGATGGTCCACGCCCTCGAACCGCCGACGGTCGACCCGGCACTGGCGCCGGCCGACGGGACGCCCGGACCCGACCAGCCGATGCGTCGTTCGAACTCGTGCAGCGTTCCGATCACGGTCAGCAACCCGGACGTGGCTCAACTGGCTCCCGGCTTCGACCTGCTGGGTATCGCCACCGCGTGGCAGTACTCCACCGGCCACGGCGTCCCGGTCGCGGTCATCGACACCGGGGTCACCCCGAATCCGCGGCTGCCAGCGGTTGCCGGGGGCGACTACATCATGGGCGGCGCCGACGGTCCGGGCGGTCTGCAGGACTGCGACGCGCACGGCACGATCGCGGCGTCGATCATCGCCGCCGCCCCGCTGGGCGTGCTACCGATGCCCCGGCCGATGCCGGAGGTCGCCGCCTTCCCACCGCCGGCCGGGCCGCCGCCGAGTACCGGCGAGCCGCCGCCGCCGGCCGATATCCCCGGGCCGCCGGCCCCACCGCCGGTACCGGTGCCGGTGACCATCACCCAAACCGCGCCGCCGCAGGCGCCACCGCCGCCGCCACCGCCGGAAGAGGGCGGCATGGCACCGGCTTCGGGGCCGCCGGATCCCCAGACCGAAGACGAACCCGCCGTCCCGCCGCCCCCGCCGGGCGCCCCCGACGGCGTGGTGGGGGTCGCCCCGCACGCAACGATCATCTCGATCCGGCAGTCTTCTCGCGCGTTCGAGCCGGTGCACCCGCAGTTCGGCGGTTACGACGAGGATCGAGTGAAGGCCGGCACGCTGGCCACGCTGGCCCGCGCCGTGGTGCATGCGGCCGACCTGGGGGCCAAGGTGATCAACATTTCGGTGACGTCCTGCGTCCCGGCGGCTTCCGGGCTCGACCAGCGGGCACTGGGGGCGGCATTGTGGTACGCCGCGACGGTCAAGGACGCGGTCATCGTCACGGCCGCCGGCAACGTGGGCGAGGCCGGCTGTGCCAACAACCCGATGTTCGACCCGCTGAATCCAAGCGATCCGCGGGACTGGAATCAGGTCAAGGTGATCTCGAGTCCGTCGTGGTTCTCCGACTACGTCCTGTCCGTCGGCGGGGTGGACGCCAGCGGGGCGCCGATCGACAAGAGCATGTCCGGGCCCTGGGTCGGGGTGGCCGCTCCGGCCACCCACGTCATGGGGCTGTCCCCGCAGGGCGGCGGCCCGGTCAACGCCTATCCCCCGATCCGGGCCGGCGAGAAGAACCTGCCGTTCTGGGGCACCAGCTTCTCCGCGGCCTACGTCAGCGGCGTCGCCGCCCTGGTGCGGGCGAAATACCCCCAGCTCACCGCGCACCAGGTCATCGACCGGATCGTGCAGACCGCGCACAATCCGCCCGCCGGGGTGGACAACCGGCTGGGTTACGGGCTGGTCGACCCGGTCGCGGCACTGACTTTCAACGTGCCGCCGGGTGAGCCGCTGGCCCCCGGGTCGCTGCACCGCGTCATCACCCCGGCGCCGCCACCACCGCCGCCGGACCATCGGGCGCGCACCATCGCCCTCGGATTCCTCGG
>JBDTEP010000115.1:0-9386 GCA_039922455.1 Mycobacterium sp.
GTGACGCTGGGCCCCAAGGGCCGCAACGTCGTCTTGGAGAAGAAGTGGGGCGCCCCCACGATCACCAACGATGGTGTGTCCATCGCCAAGGAGATCGAGCTGGAGGATCCCTACGAGAAGATCGGCGCCGAGCTGGTCAAAGAGGTCGCCAAGAAGACCGACGACGTGGCCGGCGACGGCACCACCACTGCCACCGTTCTGGCCCAGGCCCTGGTCAAGGAAGGCCTCCGCAACGTGGCCGCCGGCGCCAACCCGCTCGGCCTGAAGCGCGGCATCGAGAAGGCTGTCGAGAAGGTCTCCGAGACCCTGCTGGCTTCGGCCAAGGCGATCGAGACCAAGGACCAGATCGCTGCCACCGCCGGGATCTCCGCGGGCGACCAGTCGATCGGTGACCTGATCGCCGAGGCGATGGACAAGGTCGGCAACGAGGGTGTCATCACCGTCGAGGAGTCCAACACCTTCGGCTTGCAGCTGGAGCTGACCGAGGGCATGCGCTTCGACAAGGGCTACATCTCAGGCTACTTCGTCACCGACACCGACCGGCAGGAAGCCATCCTGGAGGACCCCTACATCCTGCTGGTCAGCTCCAAGGTGTCGACGGTCAAGGACTTGCTGCCACTGCTAGAGAAGGTCATTCAGGGCGGCAAGCCGCTGCTGATCATCGCCGAGGACGTCGAGGGCGAGGCTTTGAGCACCCTGGTCGTCAACAAGATCCGGGGCACCTTCAAGTCTGTCGCCGTCAAGGCTCCGGGCTTCGGTGACCGCCGCAAGGCGATGCTGCAGGACATGGCCATCCTCACTGGTGGCCAGGTCATCAGCGAAGAGGTCGGTTTGTCCCTGGAGACCGCCGACGTCGCGCTGCTGGGCAAGGCTCGCAAGATCGTCGTCACCAAGGACGAGACCACCATCGTCGAGGGTTCGGGTGACTCCGAAGCCATCGCCGGTCGGGTGGCGCAGATCCGTGCCGAGATCGAGAACAGCGACTCTGACTACGACCGCGAGAAGCTGCAGGAGCGCCTGGCCAAGCTGGCCGGCGGTGTCGCGGTGATCAAGGCCGGGGCTGCCACCGAGGTGGAGCTCAAGGAGCGCAAGCACCGCATTGAGGACGCGGTGCGCAACGCCAAGGCCGCCGTCGAGGAGGGCATCGTCGCCGGTGGTGGCGTGGCCCTGCTGCAGGTCGCGCCGGTGCTCGACGAGCTCAAGCTCGAAGGCGACGAGGCGACCGGTGCCAACATCGTGAAGGTGGCACTGGAAGCTCCGTTGAAGCAGATCGCCTTCAACGCCGGGCTGGAGCCCGGCGTGGTGGCCGAGAAGGTCCGCAACTCGCCCGCTGGTACCGGCCTCAACGCCGCGACCGGGGTGTATGAGGACCTGCTCAAGGCCGGCGTTGCCGACCCGGTCAAGGTCACTCGGTCGGCGCTGCTGAACGCCGCATCCATCGCGGCGCTCTTCCTGACCACCGAGGTGGTCGTCGCCGACAAGCCGGAGAAGGCGGCCGCCCCGATGGGCGACCCGACCGGTGGCATGGGTGGCATGGACTTCTAAGTCCTTAGCTCACGAAGAAGCCCGGCCTGCCTCTCGGTAGGCCGGGCTTTTTCGTTGTCCGCGCCGGCTGTGCGCGAGGATGGCGGTATGGAGATCCTGCTACTGGGAACCGGCAGCGCCGACGGCTGGCCGAACCCGTTCTGCCGGTGCGCCTCCTGCCGGACGGCCGCCGGGGAGGTTCGCGGCCAGACCGCCGCGCTGGTCGATGACGCGCTGCTGCTGGACTGCGGGCCGGAGGCGCCACGAGCGGCGGCCCGCTTTGGGCGCTCGCTGGCCGACGTCCGGCACATCGTGTTCACCCACGGCCATTTCGACCACACCGGCCCCGGGGCGCTGCTGATGCGACAGTGGGTCCGCGGTGCTCCGCAGTTGGACGTGGTCGGCCCGCCCAGCGCGCTGGATCAGTGCCGCGACTGGGTAGGCCCGGACGACCCAGTTCGCTTCCTCACGGTCGGACCCGGTGACGAAGTGCAACTGGGCCGCTACCGGGTGCGGGTATTGGCCGCTGCCCACGGCTCCGACATCGGCGGGGACGCGGTGATCTACGACGTCGCCGCCGACGATGCCCGCGTCCTCTGGGCTACCGACACCGGCCCGCTGCCCGATGGCACCCACGCGGCTGTCGCCGGCGCCGGCTACCACGCGGTGTTCCTGGAAGAGACGTTCGGGACGCACACCGGGCACGGAACCGAGCATCACGACCTGACGTCCTTCGCGGCGACCGTTTCACAGCTACGCCGATCAGGGGCCATCGTCGATGCCACCGACGTCGTCGCGGTACACCTGAGTCATCACAACCCGAGCGAACCGGAATTGACTGCGGCATTGGTCGATTCCGGTGCAAGACCCGGGCGTGACGGTGCCGTGGTGCGGGTGGGTGCGGTTCGTACGCCGACGCGCACCCTGGTGCTCGGCGGTGCTCGGTCGGGCAAGTCGGCGCACGCCGAGGCGCTGTTGGCCGGCCAGGCGGCAGTGACCTACCTGGCCACCGGCGGTGTCCGCGAGGGGGACCCGGAGTGGGCGCAGCGGGTACGGCTGCACCGGGCACGGCGCCCGCCGTCGTGGCGCACGGTGGAAACCATCGATGTCGCCGATGTGCTGCGCACCGCCGAAACCCCGTTGCTACTGGACTGCCTGGGTACTTGGCTCACCGCCCGCATGGACACCCACCGGGTCTGGGGCGGCGGCTCACTGGACAACGTGCACGCCGACATCGACGACCTGGTGTCCGCCTGGCGGGCCTGCCCGGCGCCGGTGGTGGCGGTCAGCAACGAAGTCGGCAGCGGGGTGGTGCCGCCCACCCCGTCCGGGCGGCTCTTCCGTGACCTACTCGGCGTGCTCAACGCGCGGATCGCCGCTGATTCCGATCAGGTGGTGCTGATGGTGGCCGGCAGGCCGCTTACGCTCCCGGCTCGGTGAGTTTCAAGTCCACACAGTCGCTGTAACAAGGGGTTTCACCCGGGGATGTCGGGGTGGCGACCCGGATCAGCACTGCGCGGCTGGGGGCGATCGTCAGGCTGGCCAGATCGGCACCGGCGTCGGAGAGGTCGGCCCGGCCGTCGACGATGACGGTGTAACCGCCCGGTGCCGGCGGTGGCCACATCACCGTGACGTCGCTGCTGCGGGCCAGATTCGCCCGGCTGCGCCGGCCGCCGAGTGCGCCGATGTGGACGGTGTCACCCTTGAGCACCGGCATCACCGGCACCGGGTGCGGCCGGTTCTCGGCGTCGACGGTGATCAGGTAGGCGTAGTCGTGGCCCGCCAGCTTCTCGGCGAGCCGGTCGAAGTCAATGTTGGAGGTCATGGCGGCGAGCCTAGTCCGGCGACGATGCGGGCGAGGGACGAGCCGGCTGAGGAGTTGGGCAATCGAGCACAGTGAACTATGTCGTCACGTCAGTCCTGCGAGAGCTGGACGCAGTCGTAAACGCCGGGTGGGCTTGGCTGTTCGTCGTCGCGCGGTGCCGGCCGGTGCAGCAGTGCACGGGTGGGCCGCACCCGCACCGGGTCGGTCGGGTCCGGGGACAGTTCCGCCTGCCCGTCGATGATCAGCGAGTAGTCGTCGACCTCGGAGCCGGGCCAGACCAGCGTGACACCGCGGCGGTCGGACAGGTTCGCGCGGCCATGCCGACCTACCGGGCCCACGTCCAGCAGGCCCGCGTCATAGGTCGGCGTGACGGTGGTGGTGTGCGCGCGGTAGTCGTCGCCGACGGTGATGAAGTAGGCGAACCGATAGTGCCGCAGCGTCTCGGCCAGCCGGGTCAGATCGACTGTTTTGGCCATGGAGTCGAGGATAGTGATTCGCGTGGGTATACCTCGCGCAATTGGGTGGCCGCCGGGACTATCCAGCGCTACCCGAAGGCGTCAGACTGCTGCGTATGGAATTTAGATACCTGGGAAACTCCGGCATGCAGATCTCCGAGATCACGTACGGCAACTGGCTCACCCACGGCTCGCAGGTCGAGAACGATGTCGCCACCGAGTGCGTGCACGCCGCACTGGATGCCGGGATCACCACGTTCGACACCGCAGACGTGTACGCGAACGGGCGCGCCGAGGAGGTGCTCGGCGCCGCGTTGGCCGGCCGGCGACGCGCATCACTGGAGATCTTCACCAAGGTCTACTGGCCGATCGGGCCCGCCCCGCTGGGCAAGAACGACACCGGTCTGTCCCGCAAACACATCATGGAAGCCATCGACGGGTCGTTGCGGCGGCTGCAAACCGACTACGTCGACCTCTACCAGGCGCACCGCTATGACACCTTCACCCCGCTGGAAGAGACCATGCAGGCGTTCGCCGACATCGTCCGCGCGGGCAAGGCGCTCTACATCGGGGTCAGCGAGTGGACCCCCGAGCAGATCCGCCGAGCCCACGAGTTGGCTGGTCAGCTCGGGATCTCGCTGATCTCCAACCAACCCCAGTACTCGATGCTATGGCGGATCATCGAACCCGATGTGGTTCCGGTCTGCCGTGAGCTGGGCCTGAGCCAGATCGTCTGGTCGCCGATGGCACAGGGCGTGCTGTCCGGCAAGTACCTGCCGGGTCAGCCGCCGCCGGCCGGATCGCGTGCCACCGACGACAAGGGCGGGGCGAACATGATCAAACGGTTCATGACCGACGATGTGCTGACCCGGGTGCAGCAGTTGCGCCCCGTCGCCGACGAGCTGGGACTGACAACGGCCCAACTGTCCGTGGCCTGGGTGCTGCAGAACGACAACGTCGCCGCGGCTCTGGTCGGTGCGTCGCGGCCCGAGCAGGTGCTCGAGAACGTGAAGGCGTCCGGGGTGCGCATCCCGGACGAACTGATGGCCCGTATCGACACCGTGCTGACTGACGCCGTCAGCGCGGACCCGGCAGCGGTGGCCAAGTCCACGCCGACGCAGCGGATGCTCTGAGTCATCACACCCGGCACAGGATCTGGCTGTGCAGGAGCGCCAACCAGCCGTCCGGGTGATCGGCCCAGTCCCGCCATGCCCGCGAAATCGACTGCAGCTTAGCCTGATCGGCGGCACCGCTGCCCAGCAGCTGCTCGGCGATGGCGGATTGCAGGATCCGGTCGGCCCACATGCCGCCCCAGTGCTCCCGGTCGGCGGGGGTGGCGAAACACGACGCGCTCGTCGTCGGGGTGACGTCGGTGAATCCGGCCGCGTGCGCCCAGGCCAGCAGATGCCGGCCCGCGTCGGGCTCGCCGCCGTTGGCCCGCGCGGCGTCGCGGTAGAGCCGCAGCCAGTCGTCCAACTCCGCCGACGCCGGATACCAGGTGAACGCCGCGTAGTCGCTGTCGCGGGCCGCCACCACGCCACCGGGCTTGCACACCCGGCGCATCTCGGTCAGCGCGGTCACGGGGTCGGCGACGTGCTGCAGCACCTGATGGGCATGCACCACGTCAAAGCTGTTGTCGGGGAAATGCAATGCGTGCACATCGGTGACCATGAAGTCGATGTTGTCCTGCCCTCGCTCACGTGCGCAGGCGCGGGCCAGATCCAGTGCCTCGGGCACTGGCTCGATGGCGGTCACCCGGCCTGGCGCGACGATGCCGGCCAGATCCGCCGTGATGGTTCCCGGGCCGCAGCCGACATCCAGCAACTGCAAGCCCGGCGTCAGCGACGGCAACAGATAGGAAGCGGAGTTCTGTGCCGTGCGGGCACGGTGGGCGCGCAGCACCGACTCGTGATGGCCGTGGGTGTATTTGGGCGACGTCACATCGGACAACGGTACTCGCCGAGTCAGCCGCTCAACGCGGCCAAACCGCTGCAGTACCGGCCCATATCGAGGTCGGTGTCACACCTGTGAGGCTTAAGCTGGCGCGGATTGACGGCCGCGCACCAGCTTGCCGGGCCGGGCCGCGGTGGGTTTGCCGTTCTCGGCGATGATCTCGCCGGAGACGATCGTCGCAACGTAGCCGTCCGCGGTCTGATCGAGCCGGCGCCCGCCGGCCGGCAGGTCATAGGTGACCACCGGCTTGTGCAGGCGCAGGTTCTCGTGATCGATGACGTTGAGGTCCGCCTTGTAGCCGACCGCGATGCGGCCCCGGTCGTGAAGTCCGGCCACCTGGGCCGGCTTCAAGGTCAAATTGCGGATCGCCGCCTCGACGCTGAGCCGGCCGGATCCGCGATCCCGGGCCCAATGGGTCAGCACATAGGTGGGAAAGCTTGAGTCGCAGATCATTCCGTAGTGGGCACCACCGTCGCCCAGGCCCAGCACCACGTCATCGCGGCGCATTAGAGCGCCGACGGTGTCCAGCGAATTATTCTCGAAGTTGGCCAGTGCATCGAGCAGGATCGCGTGCCCGTCGTCGTCAAGCAACCGGTCATAGGCTTCCTCGGCAGGGGAGATACCGCGTGTCCTGGCCCGTGCCGCAATGCTATTCGACCGATCCGGCTCATAGTCGGCGTCATCGCCGAGCGGGTACGTCCAGTCCCAGGACTGGGCCAGATACGCGATCGGGTTGGTCGGAACGATGCTGGGCGCGTCAGCCAGAATCCGCTGCCTCACCTCAGGCTTGCGCATTTGCGCGACCCGCTCTGCCAGTGGCAGGTCGGCGATCTCCCGGTAGCTCGGGTAAAGCACGAACGGGTTGATGCTCAGGTTCAGCCCGACCATGAGCCCGATCGGTCGGGGGAAGATCTGCGCGGTGACCGCGGCGCCGGAGCTGTTCGCCTTTTCCACCATGGCGACCGCGTCGCGCCAGACCGGATCACCGGCGTTCCCGACCAGCAGGGTGAACGTGACTGGCAGCCCGGCGTCGGTGGCCGCGTCGAAAACCTGCTGCAGTACAGGCTGATACGCGCCATCGGGTAGGTCGGGGACGAATTGGATCAGACCTCCGCCGCCGTCGGACATACCGCGGCCGATCTCGAGGATTTCGGAATAGGCGGCCGCGTAGCTGGGGATCTGGGAGCCGCCCTGGGTGCGGTGGGTGGTCAGCCGCGACGACGAGAAGCCCAGTGCCCCAGCCTCGGTGGCCTCTTGGGCCAGGGCGCGCATGTGCGCCAGATCTGCGGGCGTGGCCGGCTGGCGGTCGACGCCGCGCTGGCCCATCACGTAGACCCGCAGCGGTGAATGCGGCAAGAGCGCCGCGACGTCGATATCGCGTTGCCGCGCATCGACGGCATCCATGAACTGCGGGAATGTCTCCCACGTCCACGGCAGGCCGTCGGTCATCACCACACCGGGAATGTCTTCGACGCCGGCCATCAAGTCGACCAGGACGTCATGATCGGCGATCCGGCATGGCGCGAAACCGACCCCGCAGTTACCCATCAACGCCGTCGTGACGCCATGTGCCGACGACGGATTGAGCCGGTCCGACCAGATCGACTGCCCGTCATAGTGGGTGTGCAAGTCGACGAAACCCGGTGTAACCAGTAGTCCGGTCGCGTCGATCACGTGCTGTGCGTCGCCGGCCACGGTGCCGACCGCCGCGATGACCCCATCACGCACCGCGACATCGCCGACGTAGGGATGGTCGCCGAGCCCGTCGACGATCGTGCCGTTGCGGATCACGAGGTCAAAGCTCATCTAGAAAATCTACGCCGACGGCGGCGTAGCGTCACCGATATGAGTACAGCCGCCTCGGCCATCCGGGACTTGCTGCGCGACGCGTTTACGCGCTTGATCGAACACGCCGAGGAACTCACCGGCGGGCTCACCGCCGACGTCGCCGGCTATCGGCCGACGGAGCAGGCCAACAGCATCGAGTGGCTGCTCTGGCACAGCGCCCGGGTGCAGGACATCCAGCTTGCCCAGATCGCCGGGGTCGAGCAGGTGTGGACGCGCGACGGCTGGGTGGACCGGTTCGGCCTGGACCTGCCGCGCGACGACAGCGGGTACGGCCACGACGCGGCCGACGTCGCCAAGGTTCATGCCCCAGCGCAGCTGCTGGTCGGCTACTACCACGCCGTGCATGAGCTGACCCTGGGTTATCTCGACGGCATCACCCCGGACGAACTGGCCAGGGTCGTCGACACCGGGTGGGTTCCGCCGGTGACGGCCGGCGTGCGGCTGGTCAGCATCCTCGACGACTGCTGCCAACATCTGGGGCAGGCCGCGTACCTGCGGGGCATCGCACCCGCTCGGCAAACTTGACACGTGTCTTGACTCGTTCAGGGCGGATGCGACACGGATCACAACCGGTACTAGCATGGCGCTATGACCACCACCACACCAGCTGCCCCGACCGCCTTCTCCGGCACCGATACCGTGCTTAATCCCGCCACTGGGGCGGCAGCCGGTGAGGTGCGCTGGACCGATCCGGCCGACGTTGATGCGATCGCCGCCGGCCTGCGCACCGCCCAGCGGGAATGGGAGCGGCGCGGCGCCAAGGGTCGGGCTAAGGCGATGGCCCGCTTCGCGGTCTGGCTCGGTGATCACCGGGGCGAGATCGAGAAGCTGCTGATCGCCGAGACCGGCAAGTCCAGTACCGACGCCGCGCAAGAGGTGCCGTTGCTGATCATGATCCTGTCGTACGTGATCAAGGTGATGGACAAGGTGCTGGCGCCGGAGGGTCGCCCGGCGTCGCTGCCGCTACTGGCGATCAAGAAGGTCACCGTCCACTATCGGCCGCGGCCGGTAGTCGGGGTGATCGCGCCCTGGAACTACCCGGTGGCCAACGCGATGATGGACGCGATCGGCGCGCTGGCCGCCGGCTGCGCGGTGCTCCTCAAGCCGTCCGAGCAGACCCCGCTCACCGCGGAACTCCTTCGCCAGGGTTGGCAGCAGTCCGGCGGACCGGATGTGTTCGCGGTGGTTCAGGGTGCCCGTGAGGTGGCCGAAGCGGTGATTGACAACGCCGACTACGTGCAGTTCACCGGCTCGTCTGCCACCGGACGCAAAGTGGCCGAGCGGGCCGCGAGCCGGCTGGTGCCGGTCAGCCTCGAACTGGGCGGCAAGGACCCGATGATCGTGTGCGAGGACGCCGACATCGACATGGCCGCGCACGCCGCGGTGTGGGGCGCGATGTTCAACGCCGGGCAGACGTGCGTGTCGGTCGAGCGGGTGTATGTGCTGGAGTCCGTCTACGACAAGTTCGTCGCCGCGGTCGTCCGCGATGTGAAGGCATTGCAGGTGGGCACCGGCGAGGGCATGCACTTCGGCTCGCTGATCAGCGATCAGCAGCTCGCCATCACCGAACGTCACGTTAACGAGGCGGTGGCGGCCGGAGCGCGGGCGCTGACCGGCGGTGAACGCACTACCGGTCCGGGCAGTTTCTACCCGCCCACCGTGCTGGTCGACGTTGACCACTCGATGGCCTGCATGACCGAGGAGACCTTCGGCCCGACCCTGCCGATCATGAAGGTTGCCAGTGTCGACGAAGCGATCCGGCTCGCCAACGACACTGATTA
>JBDTEP010000116.1:0-8835 GCA_039922455.1 Mycobacterium sp.
AACGAACCGGAGTTCCAGCCGGGCTTCGAAGAGGCTGACACCTCGGTGGTCGCGGCGGTTCCGATCTACGGACGTTACGACTGGTACTCCACCGACGGCGAGGGTCGTCCCGAGTTCCTCGCGCTTCTGGAGAAGTTCGTCGTGAAGCGCAACCGCCGGGATAACCCCGAGGTATTCATCGATGCCTCCCCGATTGAACACGTGCGCGCCGACGCGCCGCCGTTTTTCGTGCTGCACGGTGAGTACGACTCCCTGATCCCGGTGCAGGAGGCGCGGGCCTTCGCCGAGGAGTTGCGGGACGTATCGAAATCGCCAGTGCCCTACGCGGAATTGCCCGGCGCCCAGCATGCTTTTGATATCTTCGGCTCGCCACGCGGCCGCCAGACCGCCGACGCCATCGGCCGGTTCCTGTCCTGGGTGTACGTCACCCGGCGGTAGCGCATTCAGTCGTCTTCGTCACGGTTGACAACGACTAGTCGGTCCTCCGGTTCCCAGGCTGAATAAGCGATCCGACCAAGGGACTCTCCGCCGGTTGAAAGTGTCACCGGCGACCGGCACAACGCCCAAAATTCGAGGAATCCGCCCAACAGTCGGCCACACTCAACGGTTATGGGTCTTTTACCGAAGCCGCACACCAGCCTGACCGACGCCGAGGTCGCCGACGCATTGAGCCGCGCGGTCGCCGTGATCAACCCGCTGCTCAACGTGCTCTCGCAAGCCGATCCGATCGGGTTGCGCGAGCGCACGCACCGCCTGCTGGCATCACCGCGCGGGCTAAGCGACCGAGTCCGTCGGCGGCGTCTGCGGCGGCGTCGCCGCGAGGCCGGCCGCGGACCCGGCGCCGCCGACCGCGCCCTGGACGCGGGCGCACAGCTGATGAACGCCGCGGACCTCCCCGGTACCGCCGCCTGGGACCGGATGAGCCGCGACCAGCGCATCCACTGGTGGGTGCACCGGGTCGGCGCGCTGAACACACTGGTGGTGGCCTCGCCGGGTGCCTTCGGATGGCTGGCCCGAGTGGTGCCGGTCGGCGAGTTGGCCGGCTTCGTCAACCACGCCATCGTGTTGTGCGCGTTGGCGCGCGAGTACGGCGTGACCGACCAACGCAAGCAGGTGCGGATGCTCGCCGAGGTGCTGTGCCGGCGGCAGCTGCCCGACGACGTGGACGTACCGTCGCACCACGATTCCGAGCCGCTACCCGAAACCCCACCATCGGGCTGGAAGCCCCTGGAGGCCATCACGTCGTCGACCCCGGTGGTGGTTACCAGGACCGTCTGGAAGCTGGCCGGCATCCTGCGGGCGACGTTCGACGAGGTGACCAAGCGGCCGCACCCGAAGAAGCTGTACCAGCGCCTGAGTTGGTTGCCCGGGCTCGGGGCGATCTCCAGCTATGCCGGCGAGCGCGGCGCGCTGATCCGATCGGCGAAGGAAGGGGTGGGCTGGCTGGCCGAACACACGGCCGGCCACGACCCCGCCCCGGAAACGCTTTAGAACACCCGCACCCAGTCGATCAGCATGTCCGCCGGGTAGGACCCCTGACGGGCATCCCCACCTCCGGACCCGCCGACCGCCAGGTTCAGGATCGGGAACACGGTGTAACCGGGGTCGTTGAACGGCCACTGCCGGCCGGGCTCGTCGATCTGCTCGATGCCGACGGCCGGGACGCTGAAGTAGGGCTCCATACCGTCGACGTAGTCCTGCCAGAAGTACATGCCACTCTGGTTCCAGGTGACCCGCCAGTTGTGCCAATTCCCGTCCACCGGTAACTGGTGGGTCTCGAAGGCGGTGCCGAAGGGGTTGGCGTGCACGGTGGTGCCCGACGGCCACTCGCCGTTGCCGTACCACTCCATCAGGTCGATCTCGCCTTCGCGGCCCGGGTCGTCGTTGGACAGCCACCAACCGGGCCAGGCGCCCGCGGTCTGGCAGTTCAGCTTGATCCGGGCTTCCCAGGTGGTACCCACACCACCGCGCCAGTTGCCGTGCACCAGGCCGCCGAAGTAGGTCTTGCCGTCGTGGGTGGCACGGATGACGAGGTTGGAATTTCCGTCCACGAAGACGTTCTGGCGGCTGTCGCGGTACTGGTAGAAGAACTCGGGCCGGTCCCAGCCGACCGGACGGCGGATCGGGGTGCGATGGTTGGAGATGGTCCACTTCGACCGATCCGGGGCGGAGCCGGCCGGGCCGTCGAATTCGTCGTGCCAGATGTAGCCGCCGGGTTTGGCGACGGCTGCGGGCGGTGCGGCGGGGTCAGCCGGGGCGGCCGGTGGCTGCGCCGGGTCACCCGGTGCTCCGGGTGACGACGGAACGGCTCTGGCCTGGGGGTTCGGGGCGACGGCAGCCAGGGCGCCGACACCCAGCATCAACATGGCATGGCGGCGGTTCATCTCGGACACGGTGGCAATGTAACCCACGCCGCATCGGTCTCAAACCATGGAACGCCGGCTTTTTGGTGGGCTACATCACCTCGTCGCCGTCAGCACTCCCATCGAGCACACCGATCGTAATTCCATAGGGAAGAAAACGTACTTTTCGTCGGATTTCGGGGCTGTGCTGGTTGGCCCGAAGCGCGTCGATCTCGGTCGCGTACACCTGCTCAACACGGGCCGCCCCGTCCTCGCCGACGGTGTAGATGGCCCACACCCCATCACCGGTCTCACCGGCGGTCGCCGGCTCGGAACGCGCCGCCCTAGCCAGGTCGGCGAAGATCGCGCTCCAGCCCGCCCGGCCTCCCGGAGAGGTGACCCCCCCAGAGAAGCGGTCGAACGCCGCGCGCAGCCCCTCGCCCGCCTCGCGCATCATCTTGTCCAAGTCCTCGGAATCGAATCCGAACGCACCGTTGTCGCCCATTGCCAGCTCCTTCCGGCCCGACTGGCCATACCCCAGTGTGCCTGCGGCGGCAGCGTCCGGCCAGGGTCAAGCGGCGGCGGCCCGCTCGCGTTCGTCGATCAGCCGGCGCCCGCTGCGCAGTCGGCGGCGCATCGCCCACAGGTAGTAGCGCGACGGCAGCCAGCGGATCGGCCGCGGCACCAACCGGTACACCGGCGGCAACACCGTCATCAGCGCGTCGAACAGCCGCTGATCGCGGGCACTCCACGACCAGTGCAGTTCCTCACGTACCCGCGGTGGCAGCAGGCCGCGGGTGATCCACCGGTTCAACGGCATGCCGAGCCGGATCCACAGTGGCGAGTCGCCGCCGCGGAACAGTTCGTGGCAGAACGCACGCACGTGGTCGTCGATGGTCAACTCGTCGAGCTTGCGCTGCCAGTACCGGTTGAATTCGGCGCGGGTCGCCGGCCACATCTCCGGCTTCACTTGCAGCGTGGTGCCGTAGGCCGCCGACTGCTGATACAGGCGTTCGGCGGTGGCGTCGTCCATCGGGCCCAGGAACCGCTCGTAGAGGTCTTGCCCGTTTTGGTAGAGCGTGGCCGCCACCCACAGCTGCAGGTCGGTGTCGAAGCCGTTGTAGGGCACCGGGTTGTCCGGCCCCGATTTCACCGGAACGTGCGCCTGGTTGACCATCTTGACCACCGCCCGCCGCTCCTCGTCGGTGCCGAGCGTGACGACGTAGATGTAAGTCATGGTGGTGCGCAGCCGGTCCAGCGGCCGGCTGAGCACCGTGCTGTGGTCGGACACACCGTGCCCGACACCGGGTTCGGCCAACTGCAAGAGCACCGTCACACCCGCACCGAGGAACAGAAAGCCTTCACCGACGTAGTCGGCCAAATTCAGACCCCGGTCGACCGGAGGTCGGGATTGCCGAATCGGCATGGCCACATCCTCTCAACAATGCAACAATACGACGATGATTGTCGCATCGTTGGCCGTCGTTGGCAACGGCCTCCGACGGTAGATTCGACTCGATGGCCGTCAACCCGCTGTTCGCACTGCTCGGCGCCTGGGAGTCGGGCGCGAAGGCCGCCGACGCCCCCATCCTGCGTGCCGCGCTGGCGCAGTTCGCCCTGACCGGGGTGCGGCGGACCAGCACCGACGACATCGCCCGCCGCGCCGGGGTCAACCGCGCAACCCTGTACCGACGACTGGGCACCAAGCACGAGATCGTCGCGGCCGCGTTCCTGTACGAGGCCGGCCGGGTGCTGGCTGCGATCGACTCCGGAACAGGCGTTTTGGCCGAGCATCCGACGGACGCCGAGATCGACGACTACATCGTGCGGTTCTGCACGATCACCCTGACCACAGTGCGGGACCACCGGCTGCTGCACCAACTGCTCGAGGTGGACCGCGACGAGACGTTGCGGGCGCTGACTGTCGGGGCCGGTGACGTGGTGGACCTGGCGTCCGCATTCCTCGCCGAGCGCATCCGCTTGGTCCGGGAGCGATCCGGCGGCTCGACGGATTCCAGCGAGATCGGTTCTTTGTCAGCGGTTCTGGCTCGATTGACCCAGTCGCTGTTGCTGACTCCGGACGGGCCGCCGCAGGTGCGAACCCCCGCCGAGATGGCCGCCTTCTCCGCGTCGGTGCTGGTGCCCCTGATCCGGGGAGCAGCACGCGATTAGTTCTGCGGAACCGTGATCGGGATCGGTATCGGCACCAACGGAATTCGCAGGTACTCGGTCGTCATCGGCACGGTGGTGGTCGGCGGCACCGTGGTGCTGGGCGGTGCGGTGGTACTCGGCGGCGCCGTCGTGGTCGGCGGCGCCGTGGTGGTGCTCGGCGGCGCGGTCGTGGTGGTTGTTGTGGGCGGCGCCGTGGTGGTGGTGCTCGACGGCGGCGCGGTGGTGGTCTCCGGGGGCGGCGCCGATGTCGTGACCACCACCGGCGGCGGTGCAAGCTCACTGGGAGTCGGGGGTTCGCTGGGCGGCGGCGGCGCTGCACTGGACGACGGGGCCGGCGGCATCACGGCAGCGCTGGTCTCGGGCTGGACCGGGACGACGTCGTCGGAGGTGCGCGTCAGGCTGTAGAGGGCGCCGGCGATGGCGATCAGCGCCGCCAGGATGCCGAAAACGAGCGCGATCAACGGCAGCCGTGAGGGGTGCCGACGGCCGGGGACCGGCGGCGGGGGCGGCGCCACCGCCGCGCGGCGTCCCGTGCCGGGGGCCTGCTCGTAGCGGTCTTCGACGTAGGGAATCGGTTCCGGGCCGAGGCTGCCGTCCTCCTGCGACCAGGCGAAGGCCCCCACGACGGAGGAGTCGGCTCCGGCGACGGACGTCGCCGCCGGCGCCAGTTCCGTGGCTCCGATAGCGTCTGCTTCCCGGGTGACATCGTCGTCTTGCGGGTCGTACATATGCTGCTTACCTTGGATCGACAACGGCTGGGTCGCCACCACAGTAGGCGGATCGGCGCGTTCCTGGCCGCAGACACACCGGTCCGGCCGGATTTACAGCACGGTTAGCGGCAGCGATTTGCGCGGACGGAACTGGAATGTCGCACCGCCGCTCACCTTGGTCACCATGACCTCGGGCAGTTCGGTTGCCGCGGTGTCGGTTTCGGTCAGCGCAATGGTCCAGCCGGTGTCGGACCCCTCGACCGCCACCCGCAGGTGCGGGTTCACCGCGGTGGCGATGGCTTGCAGCGGGTTGACCGATTGGGGCGAACACAGTGCGATCCAGGCACCGTCGTCGTGCGCGGGCGAGCGGCGCACCACCACCGTGTCCTCGGCGATCTCGGCCCGCACGTAGCCGACCGGGTTCAACAACGGGTGCAGTTCGAAGGTGCGCAGCGCCCCATCGATGTCGTCGGACAGCTTGAGTGCACGGTTGATCCGCATGGCCCCCAGGCCGGCCAGGCCGGTGAGCTGTTTGAGACATATCGACGTCTCAAGCTCGGTGTTGCCGCCGGCCCGGGCTCGCACCGCCAGCGCGAAGGACAGGTACAGCAGGTGCATCTGCAGGCACACCTCGTCGGCCAGCCGCACCAGCGCCGAATGCGAGAACGCCATGAAGTCGACATCAGACAGGAGCGGCCCGGTGTAATCCGCCAGCCCGTCGTCGGAGGCATCGATGGCGTCGAGTTGCCATCCGGCAGCCTTGGTTTGACGTATCCGGTGCAACGCCGGGATGGGCTGGGCGGGCGGGTAGGACGGATCGATCTTCACCGTCCAGCAGCAGTGCGGCACCCGCTCGGTGGGCACCCGCGGCGGGCGGTGCACCGGGCGGCACTGCGCATGCACGTTGGTGGCGACCGCGGTGGCATCGAAGGTCGGATCCTCGATGGTGTGACACATGCCGAACACGTAGTCCTCGCCCAACGGTTCGACATCGAGAAGCGCTCCGCAGCTTGCGGTTTCGAATTCGCCATTCCAACGGTCGTAGACGGTGTAACGGAAGTCCATGAACTGCGGTGGCGAGCCGATGTCGAACTGCATGCCCTTGAAGATCGTCGGAACGTCGTCCCCGACGAAGTTCAGCGCACGCTGGATCCGCTGGGCGTAGACCGGGCTGGCGCCCGCCCACTCCTCGATGGCGATCTGCAGCATCTCCTCACGGCCGAATTCCTGGATACACCACGCCATGCCGGAGCGGTCGATCATGTGTCCGACCAGGAGCAGTTCGGGAACCAACACGGCCAACTCATCGCGCGACAGCGACGCATACCTGGATTCGGTCACGCGATAAAAATAGTAACGACTATGTTATAAAGTCAACAATGATTATTTCGGCTGGTCCCACTCGGCCCCCCGGCCCCACCCGGAGAACGAGTGCGCCCCGCAAGCGCGGCGACGACACCCGGGCCAAGATCATCGACGAGACGGTGCGCTGCATCCTGGAGGAAGGTTTCGGCGCGGCGACCGCCAAGCACGTCGCCGAACGCGCCGGGGTGACGTGGGGGGTCATCCAATACCACTTCGGCGACCGCAACAGCCTGCTGATGGCCGTCGTCGACGACGGTGTAACGCGGCTGCTAACGAGCCTGTCGGCGGTCGATGTCGGAGAACTAGGGCTGCGGCAGCGAATCGAGGCCGTCGTCGACACCGCGTGGGGCTGCTACGCCAGCCCAACATCCCTGGCCGCGTTCGAGATTCTGCGGGCCACCCGCGGCGGCCTGGGCGAGCAGTCCCGCCAGCACCTGCTGCAGATGAATGAGGCGATCAACCGGCTGGGCGGGCTGATCTCCGAGGATCCGGCGGATGCCGGTGTGGCCGAGGTAATCTGGGCGGCGCTACGGGGAATTGTGTTGGCGCAGATGATCATCGGTGGCACCTTCGACTGGCAGGCCGAGCGGCGGGTTTTGATCGATATGGTCAGCCACTACCTGCAGCGCGATCGGGATTAGGTTCGACTGCCTACGCGGACTGATCCGACGGTCCCGTCCGCCAATGGGTTGGGAGTGGCGTCCCCTCCCGCCTTCGGTTGTGATAGGCCAAGGACGACCCCAGCCAGCCGCTGCCGTTGGTCGTCATCGGCTTTGGGTCCTCGTCCTCGTTCTTCTCGCCGGGTTTCCGGATGCGGCGGCTGTCGGTGGCGTTGGCCACCGAGCCCTGCCCCGCAGTCGTTCCCATCATCGCCTCCTGGAACACCGTTCCCGGCGGCAAACCGACGGCGGCCGGCAATCTGGTCTCGGCCGCGGCCAGCGTAAACGCGGTCGGCCGGATCTCCGGTGCTGCGCTTGCCCAGCTCGGCGGGACTGACAGCCCTCCGATCGGGGTGGCCCTGCCCATGCCCGCACCCACCGCCGGCGTCGTAGAAGCCGAGAGCACGCCCCGCGGTCCCAGCCCCTCGAACGTCAACGCGCCCTCGACGCCGCCGCGGACTAACAGCAGCCTTCCCCAGCCGGCACCGTTGGTCACCACGCTGTACATGCTGGAATAGAAGCTGATCCCACTGGCGGCGACGCTGGTGTAGGGCGTCAGTGGATTCACCAGGTCGGCCAGCGTGCCCAACCCCGACGTCGAGCCCGAGGACGTATCCGATGTGCCGGCCGGCGTGACCAACTGCTGCAGGACAGTCTGGATAGCGCTGTTCAGCTGCGCCTGGCCGTTCGTACCGGCGGCATGTGACACCGCGGCGGACTGGGTGCTGAATTCGGCCGGGTTGGCGGTCTGCGGCGGCTGGTCGAACGGCGGCAGTGCGCTCGCGGGGCCCGCGGTGGCTGCGTACCCGTACATCGCGGCGGCGTCTTGCGCCCACATCTCGGCGTACTGGGCTTCGTTGGCGGCGATGGCCGGGGTGTTCTGGCCCAAGAAGTTGGTGGCGACCAGTGTCATGAGCGATACCCGATTGGCAGCCACCACCGCCGGCGGCACCGTCGCCGCGAACGCGGTCTCGTAGGCCGCGGCGACCGCCTTCGCTTGCACTGCGGTCTGTTCGGCCTTCGCCGAACCGGCCTGCAGCCACGCCACGTACGGGGCCGCTGCGTTCGCCATCGCCGCGGACGCCGGACCGGACCATTCGTGGCCGATCAGGCTGGAGATCGCCGTGGAGTAGCCGGCGGCGGTCGACTCCAGTTCGGCGGCTAGGGCGTCCCAGGCCGCCGACGCCGCGAGCATCGGTGCCGCCCCGGGGCCGACGTAGATCCGCCCGGAGTTGATCTCCGGGGGAAGGAGTGCGAAATCCATGTCGGCGGGAATCAGCCTGCGGCCGGGGGCCGGGGCACCACAGTGCGGCGATGCGACGCGGCGCGGGCCGTCGCAGCACCCAGGCCGCGGCCGGCGAGCGTGCCCAGCATGGTCTCGCCGAATGCCGTTCCCGACGCAGGGCCGGCGAGAGCCGGCGCACCGGAAGCGGGCAATGCCATACCAGCCGGGGTGACGGCCGAAGCGAGAGTGGCCGGCATCGCCCAGCCTTGCGGCACCGACAATGCCCCGATCTTGAGCGCCGTGCCAACGTTGGCCGACGACAACCCCGCCCCGCCCAACCCCAGCCCGCCCGACCCCAGCCC
>JBDTEP010000117.1:0-11856 GCA_039922455.1 Mycobacterium sp.
GTATTCGTCGCCGGCGACATGGGGCGCGGGCAGTCTCTGATCGTCTGGGCTATCGCCGAAGGCCGTGCCGCGGCGGCCGGGGTGGACCGGTACCTGATGGGCGCTACCGCGTTGCCGTCCCCCATCACGCCGACGACAGTCGCGATCCACTAGCCCGACCAGACACTTCCGCATCAAATGCAACAGAAGGAACACGATTCGGCGCGTCGGGGTTTGTTTGCCACCGATCGGGTGTCTAATGGTCGGCAGTAGGCACCGTGCTAACGATGTGTTAATACGGTCCGTATTATTCCAATCTGGTTCGAGCCGGGGCGGGGGTCAGCGCCGTGTACGTCAATCCCATATACCGATACCGGATGGGCCGTATGGCCTGGTCACTGTTGCGACATCCGCGCAGGAGTCGCGAGTTCCCGGCCAAACACGAACGCCTGATCTCCGCCGACGAGCTGATGCGTTTCGCGATGTGAGGTTCGCCGAGGCGGCGGGATCCAGCGGGCCGTCGTCCCCAGAAAGTTTGCTGACTGTTATGGGAGCGTAGCCGAGGCTAACAGGCCGGAATCGCGGACCGCCTCCGCCAGCGGCTCCAACACGGCCGGGTCGTACGGTACCGGCAGGTAGACGATCGCCAGGTCCAGGCCTTCGGCGCCGAGCGCCGCCGCGTCGTCGACCACCTTGCGGTAATCGCGATCCGGCTCCAGCCGCAGGTGCGCCGACAGCCGGATTTCGTTCGGGTCGCGGCCGATGTCGGCGCAGTGGCCGGCCAGCACATCCCGTTTGCGGGCGAATTCGGCCGGCGTACCGCCGACGAAGTTCCAGTGTTGGGCGTAGCGCGCGGTGATCTTCAGCGTGCGCTTCTCGCCGCTGCCGCCGATGCAGATCGGCGGGTGCGGACGCTGCGGGCCCTTGGGCTCATTGCGGGCGGACTGCAGATGGTAATAGCGGCCCTGGACATCGGTCGTCTCCTGACTGAGCAGGCCGACGAGCACCTGACAGGCCTCCTCGAACCGGTCGAAGCGCTCCTTGATGCTGCCCAGCTCGATTCCGTAGGCGCCGGACTCCTCTTCGTTCCAGCCTGCACCGATCCCCAACTCCAGTCGGCCGCCGGAGATGACGTCCAGCGTGGCGGCCATGTTGGCCAGGACCGCGGGGTGCCGATAGTGAATTCCGGTGACCAGGGTGCCAAGCCGCAGCCGGGTGGTGGCCTGGGCCAGCGCGGTCAGGGTCGTCCAGCCCTCCAGGCACGGGCCGGTGGGATCGGTGAAGATCGGGTAGAAGTGGTCGAATGTCCAGCCGGACTCGTAGACGTCGATGTCGTCCGCGGCCTTCCAGACGGCCAGCATGTCGGCCCAGGACGTGTTCTGCGGTGAGGTCTTGAACGCGAAACGCATCTCGCCGACATTAGTGCCTTCCTCCGGCGAGCAATCCCCGGTGCCGGCGGCATTCGGTGGATTTCGCGTCTGCTCGGCGGGCTAGGCTCACCTGTGTGGAATTGACTCTGGGTATCGACACCAAGGTGACCCTGCTGGCGGCCGGCCTGATCTTCCTGCTGGCGCTGCTGCTGGGGGTCTGGAAGTACCAGCAGATCGCGACCACAGAGAACCACCAGGCCCACATCTACGTCGACATCGCACACCGGGCCGCGCTGATGTACTCGTTCGCCACCTTGCTGGTCGCGGTGTTCGTCGAACTCAGCGGCTGGCCCACCTGGGTGAACATGACCGCGGCGATGATCACGGTGTACTTCTTCGTCACCGCGATCGGCAGCTACATGCTGCACGGCGCGTTGCGCGACACCACCAACCAGTTCGAGAAGGCCGGTTGGCTGTTGCACCTCGGCATGGTGCTGCTCATCATCGGTGAGGTCGGCGGCTTCGCGGTGCTGCTGGCCGGATTCGGTGTCGCTGAATTCTGAGCAGTCCTCAGATTGCCTGGCCGTAGATGCTGCCGACCCAGATATGGGTCAGGGTGTCGACCACCCGGTCATGGGGGACTGACGGCTCCTCGGCGGCCAAGGCCGCCATCATCGTGCGCTCGTTCATCTGATTCAGCGACGTCGCGAGGTCTAAGGCCGGGATGGTCTCCGGTGCCGCGCCGCGATCCCGTTCGGCGGTGATCATCGCGGCCGTCTGCTCGATCCACTTGCTCATGAAGCCGTTCCACATCGCCCGGAATTCCGGACTGGCGGCCAGCGCCGCGGTGCCGGCCCGAGCGATCCCGTGATGCGAGGTGAAAGTGGTGAAGAAGGCCTTGATGCCACTGCGCCAGACCCGGCGCGGATCGGCGGGCAACCGCTGCACCGCGCCCTCGAACTCCGCATCGACGGCCGCGATCATCGGCTCCAGCAAAGAAAGCAGTACCGCGTCCTTGGACTTGAAGTAGAAGTAGAAGGTGGGCCGGGAGATGCCGGCGCCTTTGGCCAAGTCATCGACCGAGATGTCGGCCAACGGCCGCTGCTCGAGCAGCCGTTCGGCGGTGGCCAGGATCGCCAGTTCCCGATCGTCGCCGGATGGCCGAGTCGAGCGGCGTCCGTACCGGGTCGAATTCGGGCTGGCCACACACGCCACTTTACACGTTGTTGAGTTAATCAACAGAGTGTTGACTGACTCAACACCCCGTTGATAATCTGTCGACATGACTGAACACCTAGACGTCGTCATCATCGGCGCCGGCATCTCCGGCATCAGTGCGGCCTGGCACGTGCAGAACCGCTGCCCGGGCAAGAGCTACACCATCCTGGAGAGCCGGGATAACCTCGGCGGCACCTGGGATCTGTTCAAGTACCCCGGAATCCGCTCGGACTCCGACATGTTCACCCTGGGCTTCCGGTTCAAGCCGTGGCGATCGGCCCAGGGCATCGCCGACGGGGCGTCCATCTGGTCCTACGTCAACGAGGCCGCCGCTGAGAACGGCATCGACAAGCACATCCGCTACCGGCATCGGGTGCTCTCGGCCGACTGGTCCGACGCCGACAACCAGTGGACGGTCACCGTCGACAACAACGGTGAACAGCAGCAGATCACCGCGTCGTTCGTCTTCGCGTGCAGCGGCTACTACAACTACGCGCAGGGCTACACCCCGGAGTTCGACGGCGCGGAGGACTTCAGTGCTGCCGGCGGCATCATTGTGCACCCGCAGCACTGGCCGGAGGACCTCGACTACATCGGGAAGAAGATCGTCGTGATCGGCAGCGGTGCCACCGCGGTCACGCTGATCCCCGCGCTGGCCGATTCGGGCGCCGGTCATGTGACCATGCTGCAGCGTTCACCGACCTACGTCGGGTCGCTGCCACTGGTCGACCCGGTGGCCGTGCAGGCCAACCGGTTCCTGCCGGACAAGGCCGCGCACTTCGTCAACCGCTGGAAGGCCATCGGCTTCAGCACCTTCCAATACCAGCTCGCGCGGAACTTCCCGAAGTACATGCGCAAGACATTGATGACGATGGCCAAACACCGGCTGCCGGAGGGCTACGACGTGCAGAAGCACTTCGGGCCGAAGTACAACCCGTGGGACGAGCGGTTGTGCCTGGCCCCCGATGGCGACCTGTTCCGCACCATCAGGCACGGCAAGGCCGACGTCGTCACCGACACCATCGACAAGTTCACCAAAACCGGGATCCGGCTCAGCTCCGGCCAAGAACTCGACGCCGACATCATCATCACCGCGACCGGCCTGAACATGCAGTTGCTGGGTGGGGCGACACTGCTGCGCAACGGCCAGCCGGTCGACCTGCCCAAGACCATGACCTACAAGGGCCTGATGTTCTCCGGGGTGCCCAACGCGGCGGTCACCTTCGGCTACACCAACGCGTCCTGGACGCTCAAGGCCGACCTGGTCTCGGAGTTCGTCTGCCGGGTGCTCAACTACATGGATGAACACGGCTTCGACCGGGTCGAGGCCCGGCACCCCGGCACCGCGGTGGAGGAGCGGCCGTTCATGGATTTCAGTCCCGGCTACTTCCGTCGGGCAATGGACGAGCTGCCCCGGTCCGGTTCAGAAGCGCCGTGGCGGCTCAAGCAGAACTACCTGCTGGACCTGCGGCTGATCCGCTACGGCAAGGTCGACGAGGAGTCGCTGCAGTTCAGCAGGCACCGCGCAGCCGTGAGCGCCTAGCGGCGATCGCGAGGGCGGCGGAGCCGGTCGATGCGGGTCGCCGCCATCTCCTAACGCTCCGGCCAGTAATAGGAGTCGGGGTAGGGGCGGGCGCCGAAGATCGCGGTCCCGATCCGCACCTCAGTGGCGCCCTCGGCGATCGCCAGCGGGAAATCACCACTCATCCCCATCGACAGCCGGGGCAGCTGGTGGCCGTGTGCGGCGGCGGTATCGCGAAGCCGGCGTAACCGGCGGAAGCAGCCGCGGACCGTGTCGGGGTCGGTGGTGTTGATGGCCAGCGTCATCAACCCCCGCACCCGCATGGTGGGGTAGCCGGCCAGCTCGTCGAGGAACGGCAGCAGCAGCTCGGGGTCCAGGCCGTACTTGCTGGGCTCGTCGGAGGTCTTGACCTGCACCAGCACGTCGATCACGCGGTCCTCGGTGCGCAGGTGCCGGTCCAACGCCACGGCCAGCTTGGGCCGGTCAAGGGACTGCACCTCGGCGGCCAGCCGCGCCACCACGCCGGCCTTGTTGGTCTGCAGGTGCCCGATCATCACCCAGTCGATCCCTGGATCGGCCCCCTCGGTGGCCAAGGCCGTCGCCTTATCCCGGATCTCCTGGACCTTGTTCTCGCCGAACCGGTGCAATCCCAGGTCGACCGCCTCGCGGATCGACGCCGTACCGAAGGTCTTGCTCACCGGCAGCACGTTTACCTCGCCGGGATCGCGCCCGGCACCGCGGCAGGCGTCGTCGACCCGCTGCCGGAGCAGGTCCCAGCGGGCCCGCAGGGTGTCATCCATCGTGGCGGCCGGCCTAGACGACGACGATGCCGTCGTCGTCGCTGTAGGCGATCTCGCCGGGCACGAACGTGATGCCGCCGAGTTCGACCACGACGTCACGGTCGCCGGCGCCGGTCTTGGTGCTCTTGCGGGGATTGGTGCCCAACGCTTTGATGCCGATATCGAGGGTGCGCAGCGTCGTCGCGTCCCGCACGGCGCCGTGCACGATCAGCCCCGCCCAACCGTTGGCGCGGCCCAACTCGGCGATGACGTCGCCGACCAGCGCGGCGTGCAGCGACCCACCGCCATCGATCACCAGCACTCCACCGTCACCAGGACCGGAGAGCAACGACTTGAGCAGCGCGTTGTCCTCAAAGCAGCGCACGGTGCTGATCCGGCCCGCGAATTCGGTGCGCCCGCCCAGTTGACGGAACTGGACGTCGCAGCTGCGCACACCCGGGCCGATGTCATCGACCAGGTCGGCGGTGGGCCGGAAAACGGCTGTCACCGGCGGGTTCAACCCCGGCGCGCGCGAAGCAGCCGGCGGATCAGCAACAGCCCGAACAGGCCGAGGATGCCGGCGGCCAGCAGCGGACTGGGCGAGCGTCGAGACGGCAATGGTGCCGGGGCGAGCGGGTAGCGGGCCGCCTCCACCATCGACTTCGCTTGGGCAGCGGTCTCTTTGGCACCCTCGGCGAGTCGGCCTGAACCGTTGGTGCCGGCGGGCCGTGGAGACGGAATCGTGGCGGGTGCTGGGACCACACCGGGCGCCTTGTTGGCCGGCGCCTTCTTCGCGGGGGCCTTCTTGGCGGGAGCCTTTTTAGCCGGGGCCTTCTTGGCGGCCTTGGCGGGCGCCTTCTTCGCGGCCTTCTTGGCCGGCGGCTGGGCGCGCGGCTCGACGGGCGGCTCGGCCGGCGGCTCGACGGGCGGCTCGACGGGCGGCTCGGCCGGCCGGTCGGATCCGGCCGGTGGCAGGGGCGCGGCGGGCTTGACTGGCTCGGGTGCGGCGGTGGATTCGTGGTCGGGATGACCCTGCGGGTCGGTCATACGGTGGCTCCTCTGCGGGTTCTGGTCGCGGACACCGGCAACGTTCCCATCATGCCAGCATTCGCCGGCGGCCAACGATCCGCAGCGATCAGGATCGGGGCCGGTTCAGCCACAGTCCCGCCCCGACGAGTGCCACCGCGCCGGCCACGAACGGCCAAATCGGCAGGTCATCCTGGGGGTCGGCGTAACGGTGTGGGATGGCGGGCGCCGTGTCGCCGCGGTCGGTGAGCGCCGGGCCGGGTTCGCCGGTACCGGCCGTCGTCAGCCGAAACGGCCACGAACCCGACACCACATGCCCGTCGGCGGAGGTGACGCGATAGTTGACGGTGTAGATGCCGACCGGCCCGAGCGGACGGACGGCGATGCTGGCAACCGGGCCGCGGACCTGTGTTTCGCCGGTGGACCACAGGTGCCCGTCGGGTCCCACTACCGTCATCGCCGCGAAGCTGGACTGCAGCTGCTCGTTGAAGGTGGCGCTGACCCGGTCCGGCCCGCGGGACACCTCGGCGTCGCCGATCGGGTCCGTCGACACCAGCACGGCGTGCGCGGTGGCCACCCCGGGGGGCGCCACCGGCGCCAATAGCACGGCCAGCGCGAACAACCCCGCCAGGGCGACCCGAACGACCCGGGTCACGCCCGCCGCCTACCCAGCGTGATGGTGGCGGCCAGCGCAGCGACCAGCAGTGCGGTGCCGGCCAGCAGCCGGGCCGGGTTGTCAGCGTGGCCGGCGGGCGGTGCACCGTCCGGCGATTCGGCTGTCGGTGCCGGCCCGGCGGAGACGGCCGGCGCCGGGTGCTGGGCATGGTGTTCGGGTGCCGACGCCGGACCGGTCGCCAGCGCCAGCGTGGGCACCGGGTGCTCCGCCTCGCCACCGCCGGGCGGGGGCGCCTGGTCCCAGTGCACCACGGTCCCGTCGGCGTAGCGCTGCGCCGACGGGAAGTTGACCGTGTCGGTGTCGGGCAGTTTCATCGCGATCCGGAACAGGCCGAACTCGTTGGCGCCGATACCGCCGGCGGCGGCGACGGTCCAGGTGACCGACCGCACCGCACCGGTCTTGTCGTCGCGGTCCAGCCGGGCGGTCCAACCCGATTTGGTCTCGGTGCGCGCCGAAGCCACATCGGGCAGTGTCACGGTGAGTTCGGTTGTGGCAGAACCGGTCGGCGATTCGTTCGGGACCTCGAAGGTGACCATTGCGACGCCGCCGCGGGCCGCACCGGGACTGCTGGCGTGCACATGCGCCCAGGCCGGCGTGGCGCCGGCGATCGAACCGGCGGTTGCGATCGCGGCGGCAAGGGCCAGCGCCCGGGTTGCGACGCTCATGCGGCGGTCCCAGCTTCGCCTCTCCTCCGTCGTGCCTCGCTGAACCGCCGGGCTCATGACGGCAGCCCTAGCCGGGCCATCACGTCGGCGTCGATGCCGTCGAGCTGATCGCTGATCGAGGCGTAGGCGACCCGGCGCCGCTCGCCCGGCATGGTCTCGATGGCGGTCACAGCGGTGGCGAGGTCCGATAACCGTTCGGTGATCGCCGCGACGAACTGCTTGGTCTCGGCATCCTTGGGCTTGCGCTCCCGCACCAGGTGCAGGGTCTTCTCCGCCCCGGCGATCCGCGCCGAGAGCCGGGCTTCGTTTTTTGCGGTTCCAGAGAACTCGCCGATTCGGGCCAGCGGCACCCCGAGCCGGCCGGCCCGCCGCTCATCGATCAGGCCGCGCACCGCCATGGCGGCCCGATACACCAGCGGCACCACGATGGGCGCCAGCATCCTCAACACCACCAGGATCCGGCGGATGCGGGCCGGCGACAGCAGCTTGCCGTCGCGGGCTGCCTTGAGTTGGCTCTCGGCCGCCTTGAGGATGGTGCGGTCGCGGTTCCGATCGGATTTGAGCTGGACTTTCATTGCGCGGGCGTCGGAGCGCTGGGCGGCTTTGAAGCGCCGGGCCTCGCCCTTGGCGGTCAGTCGTGCCTCGAGTCGGGCGCCGGCCTTCAGGGCGCGTGCCTCGGCGCGCCGGGTCGCGCGACTCTTGCGTTTTCTGAACAGACCCATCGCGGCCGCCTCCCCGGTATCTCACTGGAACCGATCCAGCCACCCTAATCGCGGTGGCGGCGGCTCAGGCGCTGAGGTGCTCCTTGCGGCGCAGCTCATCGATGCGGGCCAGGATGTCCTGCTGAGATTCCAGCGACAGCCCGATGGCATTGGTCGCGATTCGGCGAACACCGGCATCGCGGATGTTGTCCAGCCACGACAACTCGGAGTCGAGTTTGGCGTAGTAGTCGTCGTCGGTGAAGAACGCGGGTTTGATGCGGAAGAAATTGGCCAGCGCGGCCACGGTGGCCGTGGACGGGTTGGTCCGGTTGCCCGAGCGGAGCTGGGACAGGTAGGGGGCAGACATCGTGATGCCCTCCGCTTTGAGTGCTGCGATCACCTCGGCGGATGTGTGCGGTCCCCGCCCGGGCGGATAGACCATGTCGAAAAGTCGGTTCAATCGGTCAGCGAAGGTCGTGCTCATCGATAGGACCTCCAGGGGTCACAGTCGGTTGGTCAACGGTCAGCGGGGGGCGCGCCGTCACGTCGGATGATTTGCTGATCATCGTAGCGATAGATCCCCACACAACCAAGGGTGATTCCGCAGCGAATCCGATCTTGATATTGGGCGCGATTTTGCATGGTTTGCGCGGCGGGCGTATCGGCTGCTTGGTCCGCAGTTCCGTGGTGTACCAAGCACAATAGCGTTGTTGTCGGCGGCCAGGCGGTCGCGGCAACTCTGCGACCTGCTCATCCTCGGCGACAACTCCTCCGGCGAAGTGACGCGTGCACCGCGGGCCTAGCTGTCGGAGGAATTTGCTACCGGGCGGCCGAATCGCCGCCGGTGGTCGCTGCGGAACGCCGGAGCCAGACCCGTCGCAGGGCAGCCGCGGGCACCAGCAGCAGTCCGGCGATCGAGGCGATGGCCACCGGGCGACAACCGAGCGCCTCGTCGATGAGCATCCACAGACCGAAGCCCAGGAAGAGCAGGGCGGCCGCGCCGTGCAGCAGGTGCTCGGGCAGCCGGCGGTGCAACATCGTCCCGACCGCGATGGCCACCGCGTCGGCCAGCACCATGCCGGCTGTCGCGCCGAGCCACACCCCAAGCCAGTCGTGATCACTGGCCAGTGCGACCGTCGCCAACATCGTCTTGTCGCCCAGTTCGGCCAGCAACACCGAGGACACCACCGCGAACAGCACGAACCGCGGCTCGCGAACCGGCGCGTCGCCGGTTGCGGCGTTGTTGCCCTCCCGCCACGTCCAGGCCGCGAAGCCGATGAAGGCGACCCCGGCCACGGCGGCGATCGGGCGCGCGGGCAAGGTAAGTCCCAGGAAATGACCGACGGTCACCGAGATGCCATGGATCGCGAACGCGGCGATACCCACGCCGGTGAGCACCACCCACCAGCGATGCCGAAGGGCGTAGGTCATGGTGATGAGTTGCGATTTGTCGCCGAGTTCAGCCAGGAAGACCACTCCGAGGCTGATCAGCATGGCGGCAAGCACGTGAGGCGACCTTTCGACAGCTGCCGAGGCTAGTGACTCCTCGGCTGGGACACCAGTGCATGCCGGCATTTCGGCAACCCGAATCCGATGGTCCAGCAGTGAGATCATTTGATTCGAATTGCCTTATGCGGCAAGGAGCATGGCCAGAACCGCGGTGTCGGGGTGGCTGATCGGGTCAACGCCGACCCGGCTCACCAACGAGGTGATAGTGCCGTCGGATTCGGCTTCGACCCAGGCTGCCCGGTGTTCCAGGCCCAGGTAGGGCAGGCCGGGCAACAGTATGCATCCCGACGCCGCGCCCCGGCATTCCGGAAGCGAGGGAATGGTTTCTGAGGGGGGGTGCAGCATCAGCAGCGCGGACGGCTGATGGCCGGCGAAGTGTCCCGGCGCGATCGCGGTTTGACCCGTTACGGTGCCCTCGGCCAGCAGCAGTCCGACGGAGCCCGGCCCGGGGCTGTCCGGGGGTTCCTCTCGCGTGCCGAACACCGTTGTGGTGGCGAGCAATCCGGGCATCGTGGCGACCCGTACGGCGATGCCGAGCAGTTGAGCCCACTCCTTGGTTGAATCCGGCCAGCGGCCGAAGACCACGAATCCGTGCAGTTCGCCGTGGGAATGGAACGGGGCGACTTCGATCGCCCGGCCGGACCCTGTCGTCTCCATCGCGCACCCTCCGCGACACTTTGGCTCGTTGGCTCGCATTTCAGCGGGTGGGTTGTCTGCCAGCTTGCGACAAACGCCGGGCTGGTTCAAGTGGACACGGCGTACGGGGGGTAACGAATTTATGAAGAAGACCAGAGTGGGGCGCCACGTCAACGACGCGACGCCCCACCCTTGCCGGCAATGCGGTTAGAAGATCAGCCCCGAGGTCTTCGAGGTGGCGGCCGCGAACCGGGACTGCACGTCAGCCCAGTTGACGACGTTCCAGAACGCCTTGACGTAGTCCGCCTTGACGTTCTTGTATTGCAGGTAGAAAGCGTGCTCCCACATGTCGACCTGCAGCAGCGGGATGATGCCCAGTGGCACGTTGGCCTGCTGGTCATAGAGCTGGAAGGTCAGCAGTTTGCCGCCCAGGCTGTCGTAGCCGAGCACCGCCCAGCCCGAACCCTGCAGGCCATTGGCAGCCGCGGTGAACTGCGCGCGGAACTTGTCGAACGACCCGAAGGCGTCATCGATGGCCGCGGCCAACTCGCCGGTCGGCTTGTCACCGCCGTTGGGGGACAGGTTTTTCCACCAGATCGAGTGGTTGACGTGTCCGCCGAGGTGGAACGCCAGGTTCTTCTCGTTCAAGAAGATTGCGCCGTGATCGTCGTTGGCGCGCGCCTCTTCGAGCTTTGCCAGGGCGCCGTTGGCTCCGGCGACGTATGCGGCGTGGTGCTTGCTGTGGTGCAATTCGTTGATCTGGCCCGAGATGTGCGGCTCAAGAGCTGCGTAATCCCAGTCCAAGTCCGGCAAGGTGTAGTCGGCCACGGGGTACCTTCCTTCGATCAGTGCTAAATCCGATGTCGATCACCGTTGATCATTGTCGACTTGCGTTGACGCTCTGGCGGCACCCCACTGGCAGCGTGCTCGCGGTGTGGTGAGGCCACCTCGATCAACACTGCTCCAACGCCGGTTGTCTCGCAACAAGGGATTGCGCCGCCGTGCGGCGCGGGCGGACCGCGGTGCTCAGGTGAGGATGAGCGCCAGCAGGATTGTCAGCAGCACCAATGCGATCAGGCCGGCCCGCAGCGACGCCAACAGGTAGCCGCGCTTGTAGGTCGACGATCCCGCATGCCAACCCGCCGGGCCTGCCGTGGCGACGCGCCCCGGTCCCATCGGACGTGCCGTCATTCCCCTGCCCTCAACATCCCGGTGCCTCCGAACCTCATTGTGCGCCCACCGCCGTGAGACGCATCACAATCAATCTGTGACGCCGATCATAGCGCTTCGACGGCGCGGTGGAAAAATGCCATCTGTATCACACCGCTTGCCTGCAACGATGCGTTCAGATCCGGTCGACCCGGGATTCGCAGGCCCCGGCGGCAGCTGGTTAGCTGACCAAGGCATTTCGCTCGACGCTGTTAGTCGGCCCGCGTAGGCGACGGCGTGTTATCCACAGTCGGTGCGTTCGATGACGCGTAAAAAGCACCTCACGGACCGTGTCGCCGCAGGACCTAGCTGTGGATAAACCTGTGGAAACTGTGGATAGGTCAGTGGTAGCTGGCCGGGGTCCCGGCCGGGTCGGGTGACGTGTCCCGGGCCCCTGCGTCGGGGGCTCGCTGTTCTGTCGGCGGCGATCCGTCCCCCGCAAGCGGGTGGGCCCACACCGCAGGTAGGGGAGTGCCCCCAGCGGTCGGCTCCGCCGCCCTGGCGATCGTCGCGGTGCTGATGGCGGCGATCCGCTGCGGTCGGCTCCGCCGCCCTTGCGATCGTCG
>JBDTEP010000118.1:0-2823 GCA_039922455.1 Mycobacterium sp.
GTCGATCGGTAGGGGCGGCGGAGGCGAGCCGAAGCCGGGACCGCCGAATAAACCCCGGCGGTTCGGCGAGGCTCGCCGGAGTCGATCGGTAGGGGCGGCGGAGGCGAGCCGAAGCCGGGACCGCCGAATAAACCCCGGCGGCGATTACCCCGCTGGAATCCCCCCAATGGGGGAGGACACGCGCGCCGGCTTTCGACACCCTAGTTGTTATGCAGATCACAACTGAGCTCGCGACATGGACCAGTGCCGGCCGCCCGTTCTGGTGGGGCCAGGCGCAACCGGATGCCGAGGTGTACCCCCTGCAAGCGGTGATCTTCGACCTGGAAGCGCTTGCCGACGCCGACGGTGAGCCCCGCTCCGGAGTGGTCGACCTGGTGCTGAGCCTGTTCGCCAATGGCATTTGGGTAGCAGTGGTCGGTGCCGGACCGCGCAGTTGGGTGCAGCCGCGGGTACGGGAACTCATCGGGGACGGCATGGCCGAGACCGTCGTCAGCGCCGATGACCTGACCGGGCCCGCCGGTGCCGCCGAGCTGTACCGGCTGGCGCTGTGGGAGCTGGGTATCGTCGCCGGGGAGGCGCTGGTGGTCACGGGTTCCGAGTCCGGCTACCGGACCGCGACCGCGATCGGACTTCCAGTGATCAGCGCCGGATCGGCGGGCTATGACGGGCTGCTGGCCCGTGGCTGCCGCGAGTTGCAGGCGCAGTTGGTGGTCGACCGATTCAACTGCCGCGCAGCAGGTTGATCACCGCGCTGAAATCCTCGGCGGCGTGTTCGGCGGCGAACTCCGCGTAGATCGCCGCGGCGTGGCTGCCCAGCGGGGCTGTGGCGCCCGTTGATGCCACCGCGTCCATCGCCAGGTGCAGATCCTTGTTCATCAGCGCGGTGGCGAAACCCGGCTCGAATTTCCGGTTCGCCGGGGAGGTGGGCACCGGTCCGGGAACCGGGCAGTTGGTGTGCAGCGCCCAGCAGTTTCCGGTGGCCCCGGTCATCACGTCGAATAGGGCTTGGTCGGCCAGTCCGAGCTTCTCGGCCAACACGAACGCCTCGGCGACCGCGACCTGCTGGACGGCCAACACCATGTTGTTGCAGATCTTGGCGGCCTGGCCGGCACCCGCCCCGCCGCAGTGAATGATCTTGGCGGCCATCGGCTCGAGTGCGGGTGTCGCCTGCCGCACGGCCTCTTGATCGCCGCCGACCATGAAGGCCAGTGTCCCGGCGACCGCGCCGGTGACCCCGCCGGACACCGGGGCGTCGAGCTGGGCGAACCCATGCGCGCCGGCGAGAGCGTGCACCTCGCGGGCGTCGGTGACCGAGATCGTGGAGCTGTCGATGAACAGGGTGTCCGGCCGGGCCGCCGGCAGGATTTCGGCGTAGCAGCGCTTCACGGCATCCCCGTGCGGGAGCATGGTGATCACCGTGTCGGCGCCGGCCACCGCCTCGGCGGCCCCCGGGTAGATGGTCACGCCGTGCTGCTCGGCCGCCGCGGCGGCCACCGGTATCGGGTCGAAGCCGCGCACGGTGTGGCCGGCGGCGACCAGGTTCACCGACATCGGCCCACCCATGTGGCCCAGCCCGAGGAACGCAATGACTGCCATGTGTGCTCCTAAGCGCCGGCTACTGGCCGGACCGGACGCGCGCCGCCTGGGCCCGTCCGATCACCAGTCGCATGATCTCGTTGGTGCCCTCCAGGATGCGGTGCACCCGCAGATCCCGGACGATTTTCTCCAGACCGTACTCGCTCAGATACCCATAGCCACCGTGCAGTTGCAGCGCGGTGTCGGCGACACCGAAGCAGGCGTCGGTGACGTAGCGCTTGGCCATCGCGCACAACTCCACCTTGTCGCCGGCGTCGTCGTCCAGCGCGGTCGCCGCCCGCCACAGCAGCAGCCGGGAGGTCTCCAGTGCGGTGGCCATGTCGGCGAGGGTGAACCGGATCGTCGGCTCGTCGAGCAGCGGCTTGCCGAATGCCACCCGGTCGGCCAGGTAGCTGCCGGTCTTGTCGAACGCGGCCTGGCCGCCGCCCAGCGAGCAGGCTGCGATGTTGATCCGGCCGCCGTTGAGGCCGTTCATCGCGATGTTGAAGCCGTTGCCTTCGCCCTCCTCGCCGCCCAGCATCGCATCGGCGGGCACCCGCACCCCCTCGAGGATCACCTGGGCGGTGGGTTGGGCATGCCAGCCCATCTTCTGCTCGGCGGGACCGAAACTCAGTCCGGGCGCGCCCTTTTCGATGATGAACGCCGAGATACCGCGGGGGCCCGGTGTGGTGGCCGGATCACCGGTCCGGGCCATCACCACATACACGTCCGAGACGCCGGCACCGGAGATGAACTGCTTGACGCCGTCGAGCACGTAGTCGCCACCTTTTCCGGAGCCATTTCCGGAGCCCTGGCGCACCGCGCGGGTGCTCAACGCGCTGGCGTCGGATCCCGCTCCGGGCTCAGTGAGGCAGTAACTGGCGACCGCGTCCATCGAGGCCAGCTTGGGCACCCAGGTCTTGCGCTGTTCTTCGGTGCCGTAGCTGTCGATCATCCAGGCGCACATGTTGTGGATCGACAAGTAGGCGGCGATCACCGGGTCGGCGATCGACAACTGTTCGAAGATGCGTACCCCGTCCAGGCGGCGCAGCCCCGACCCGCCGGCGTCGTCGCGGCAGTAGATCGCCGCCATCCCCAGCCCGGCCGCCTCCCGCATCACATCGACCGGGAAGTGGTGGGTGGCATCCCATTCCAGCGCGTGCGGGGCGAGGCGCTTGGCGGCGAACGCGGCCGCGGTCTCGACGATCACCCGCTCTTCGTCATTCATGATTGTCATCCCTATTCCAT
>JBDTEP010000119.1:0-11314 GCA_039922455.1 Mycobacterium sp.
GCGATCCTCACCCCGCTACTGCCGGTCAACCAGACCACCGCCGAGCTGAACTGGCCGCAGAACGGCGCCCTGGCCAGCGTGCAGGCGCCGCTGATCGGCTACGTGGCCACCGACCTGGACATCACCGTGCCGTGCCAGGCCGCGGCCGCGCTCACCAAGACCAAGAGCGTGCTGCTGTCCACGGTGCCCAAGCAGGCCCCCAAGGCCGTCGACCGCGGGCTGCTCATCGAACGCGCCAACGATGACCTGGTTCTCGTGGTTCGCAACGTGCCGGTGGTGGTGGCGCCGCTGTCGCAGGTCCTCGGCCCGGACTGCCAGAAGCTGACGTTCACTGCGCACGCCGACCAGGTCACCGCCGAGTTCGTCGGCCTCAAGCAGGGGCCCAACGCCGAGCACCCCGGCTCGCCACTGAAGGGGACCCGCAGCGGCTACGACTTCCGGCCGCAGATAGTCGGCGTCTACACCGATCTGGCCGGGCCGGCACCGGCCGGACTGGACTTCACCGCCACCGTCGACACCCGCTTCTCCAGCGCCCCCACCGGACTCAAGCTGGCCGCGATGATCCTCGGGGTGGCGCTGACGATCATCGCGCTTTTCGCCCTGCACATCCTGGACACCGCCGACGGCAGCCGGCACCGGCGCTTCCTGCCGGCCCGCTGGTGGTCGATCTCGCCGCTGGACGCGCTGGTGTCCTTGGTGCTGGTGTGGTGGCATTTCGTGGGCGCCAACACTTCCGACGACGGCTACATCCTGACCATGGCACGGGTGTCGGAGCACGCCGGCTACATGGCCAACTTCTACCGCTGGTTCGGCACCCCGGAAGCGCCGTTCGGCTGGTATTACGACCTGCTGGCGGTGTGGGCGCACGTCTCCACCACCAGCATCTGGATGCGGCTGCCCACGCTGGCTATGGCACTGGCCTGCTGGTGGCTGATCAGCCGCGAGGTGCTCCCCCGACTGGGCCACGCCGTCAAACACAGCAAGGCGGCAGCCTGGACGGCGGCCGGCATGTTCCTGGCGTTCTGGCTGCCGCTGAACAACGGGTTGCGCCCGGAGCCGATCATCGCGCTGGGCATCCTGGCGACCTGGTGCTCGGTGGAGCGGGCGGTGGCCACCAGCCGGCTGCTGCCGCTGGCGATCGCCTGCATCATCGGCGGGCTGACGCTGTTCTCCGGGCCGACGGGAATCGCCTCCATCGGTGCGCTGCTGGTGGCGATCGGGCCGCTGCGCACCATCTTGCACCGGCGCTCCAAGCAGTTCGGGCTGCTGCCGCTGCTGGCGCCGATCGCTGCCGCGATCAGCATCACCACCATCGTCATCTTCCGGGACCAAACCCTGGCCGGCGAGATCGAAGCCAGCACGCTGAAGTCCGCCGTCGGACCCAGCCTGGCGTGGTTCGAGGAGCACGTCCGCTACGAGCGGCTGTTCCTGGCCACCCCGGACGGCTCGGTGGCACGCCGGTTCCCGGTGCTGGCCCTGGGCGTCGCGCTGCTGGTGTCGGTGGCGATGGCGCTGCGTAAAGGCCGGATTCCGGGCACTGCGGCCGGGCCGAGCCGACGCATCATCGGGATCACCATCATCTCGCTCATCGCGATGATGTTCACCCCGACCAAGTGGACCCACCACTTCGGCGTGTTCGCCGGTCTGGCCGGGTCGCTGGGCGCGCTGGCCGCCGTGGCGGTCGGCGCCGCGGCGATGCAGTCACGCCGCAACCGGACTCTGTTCACCGCACTGGTGCTGTTCATCACCGCGCTGTCGTTCGCCAGCGTCAACGGCTGGTGGTACGTCTCCAACTTCGGGGTGCAGTGGTCGAATGCGTTCCCCAAGTGGCATCTGGCGTTCGCCACCATCGGTGTCGGGCTGACGGTGATCGCGCTGCTGGTGGCGGCCTGGTTCCACTTCGTCAACGGCAACGAGCGGCCGCCGCGCTGGAAGGCGCTCAGCGGCTACCCGCTGGCGATCGCCTCCTGGGTGTTGATCCTGTTCGAGGTGGTGTCGCTGACCGGCGCGATGCTCGGCCAGTACCCGGCGTGGACGGTGGGCCGCTCCAACCTGGACGCGCTGACCGGCAAGACGTGCGGGCTGGCCGACGACGTGCTGGTCGAGCAGGACCCCAACGCCGGGATGCTCCAGCCGGTCGACATGCCGGCCGCCGTTGCCCTGGACGCGACGTTCTCGGCCGGGTTCGCGCCCGACGGGATCCCCGTCGACGTCTCCGCCGACCAGGTGATCGGCCCGCCCGGATTGGGCAGGCTGGCCGATGACGACGCGCAGACCGCCGGCGGTGAAGCCGGTACCGAGGGCGGCACCACCGCCGCCGAAGGTATCAACGGCTCACGGGCCCGGCTGCCCTACAAGCTGGACCCGGCCCGGGTGCCGGCGCTGGGCAGCTGGCGCCCGGGGATGCAGGTGCCGGCGCTGCTGCGCTCGGCGTGGTACCGGCTGCCCACCGACCGGGCCAAGGCCGGGCCGCTACTGGTGGTGGCGGCCGCGGGCCGGTTCGACCGCGGCGAGGTCACCGCGCAGTGGGCCACCGACGAAGGTGCCGCGAACGACAAGCCAGGCGGCACAGTCGACTTCGGTGACATCGGGGCGGTGCCGGCGTGGCGCAACCTCCGCGCGCCGATGTCTGCGATCCCGGCCGAGGCCACCCAGATCCGACTGGTGGCCCGCGACGACGACTTAGCGCCGCAGCACTGGATCGCGGTGACCCCGCCGCGCGTCCCGCAGCTGCGCAGCCTGCAGCAGGTGGTCGGCTCGTCGGATCCGGTGCTGCTGGATTGGCTGGTGGGCCTGGCGTTCCCCTGCCAGCGCCCGTTCGGTCATCAGAACGGGGTGACCGAGGTGCCGAAGTGGCGGATCCTGCCGGACCGGTTCGGCGCCGAGGCCAACTCGCCGGTGATGGACAACAACGGCGGCGGCCCGCTGGGCATCACCGAGCTGCTGGTGCACGCGACCACGGTGCCCAGCTATCTGGCCGACGACTGGTCCCGCGACTGGGGCGCCCTGCAGCAGTTGACGCCGTACTACCCGGCGGCAACACCCGCGCACCTGGACCTGGACACCGCCACCCGCACCGGGTGGTGGAGCCCGGCGCCGCTGCGGCACTGAGTCTTCGCGCCGCGCCGCCGCCGGCTCTCCCCCGCGCCGTCGGCCTGGACCATGTGGGTAATTGCCCGCCTTTGAGCGACAACTCCCAGCCATGTCGGACCGCGGTGCCAAGGTCACGACATGACCAACGCAAAGCCACTGCGCGGCACCGAACTGCGCTACGTGCTCACCCATTACCTGCACCACCACGGCCCGTGCAGCATCGGCGAATTGGCCGCCGAACTCGCCGCCCGAGGTTTCCGCGTCCGCGGGCGGCCGTCGAAGGCGATCTCGGACGCCCTGCGCTGGGAACGCGAACACGGCCGGGTTTACCGGGCCGGTAGGGGCCGATACCGTCCGGCGTCGATGCCCCGCAGCACCGAGTACCGGATCCACCAGCGGGTGATGGCGTTGCGCGCCCAAGCGGCAGGCCACGCACCCGTCCGCAACCCGACATAACGTGCGTTGTCGCTCAAAGGCGGGCAACAACCACATAGCTCCGGACTGCGGCAGGGGCGGGTTCCCCCCGGCAGGGACGGGACGGGCGGGACGGGGTCCCGGCGCCGTGGCTCACGTCGCATAACATCGAGGCTCGTGCCCTCCCCCCACGATCAGTCCAGGGACCAGCCCCAGCAGCGTTATCGGATCGCCCGGTTGATCGCGGTGGTCGCAGGCATCGCCGGAGTGCTGCTGTGCGGCGTCACCCCGCTGCTACCGGTCAAGCAGACCACCGCCACCATCGCCTGGCCACAGGGCGTCGATGCCGACGGCCACGTCACCGACGTCACCGCCCCGCTGGTGTCCGGCGCACCCCGCGGCCTCGACATCACGGTCCCCTGCTCGGCGATCGCCGCCCTGCCGGAAAAGGGCGGCCTGGTGCTGTCCACCGTGCCGGCCGGCGGCGTGGACGCCACCGCGCACGGCCTGTTCGTGCGGGCCAACAAGACCGTCGTGACGGCCGCCTACCGCGACCACGTGGCTGCCGCCGCCGCCCGCGACCAGATCGCCGACTGCAGCGAACTGCACCTGTGGGCCGACTCCGGCAACGTCGGCGCGGATTTCGTCGGCATCCCCGGCGCGGCCGGCACGCTGCCACCCGAGAACAAGCCGCAGATCGGCGGCATCTTCACCGAGTTGGAGATCGGCCCGCAGCCGGGCTTGAGCGCCCGCATCGACGTCGACACCCGGTTCATCACCGCACCGACCACGCTCAAGGCCGTCATCATGACGCTGGGCCTGCTGGCGGTGGCGGCGTCGATCATCGCGCTGGCTGTGCTGGATCGCTCAAGACACCGGCTACCACGCAGGCGTCGGCGGGTGGGCGCCATCACCTGGCTGGCCGACGCCGGCGTCATCGGCACCTTGGCGCTGTGGCACATCATCGGCGCCATCTCCAGCGACGACGGCTACAACCTGACGATGGCCCGCAACGTCGCGCATGCCGGCTATGTCTCCAACTACTACCGATTCTTCGGCGCCAGCGAAGCCCCGTTCGACTGGTACCCGGCGCTGCTGGGCCAGTTGAGCACGATCAGCACCGCCGGGGTGTGGATGCGACTGCCCGCCACCGTCGCCGGGGTGGCCTGCTGGCTGATCATCAGCCGCGTGATGCTGCCGCGGCTGGGCCGGCTGTCCGGCAACCGGGTGGCGGTGTTCACCGCCGCGATGATGTTCGTCGCGACCTGGCTGCCGTTCAACAACGGACTGCGTCCGGAACCGCTGATCGCGCTAGGCACCCTGGTGGTCTGGGTGCTGGTGGAACGCACCATCGCCACCCGCCGATTGGCGCCGACCGCGTGCGCGATCGTGGTGGCGGTCTTCACCCTCACGCTGGCACCGCACGGGCTGATCGCGCTCGCCCCGCTGCTGACCGGCTCCCGGGCCATCGAGTCGGTGATCCGCAAGCGCCGCGGCAGCGATGGCCTCGCAGCACCGCTGGCGGTGCTCGCCGCGTCGGCCTCGGTGATCGCCGTGGTGGTGTGCCGTTCCCAGACGCTGGCGGCGGTCGCCGAGTCGGCCCGGATCAAGTACGTGGTCGGCCCGACCATCGCCTGGTACCAGGAATTACTGCGCTACTACTTCCTGACCGTCGAGGAGAACGTCGACGCCTCGATGACCCGCCGGTTCGCGGTGCTGGTGCTGCTGTTCGCCATGTTCGCCATGCTGGTGGTGCTGTTGCGGCGCCGGCGGATCAGCGGTGTGGCCAGCGGCCCGGCCTGGCGGCTGATCGGCAGCACCGCGGTGGGCCTGCTGCTGTTGACGTTCACCCCGACGAAGTGGGCGGTGCAGTTCGGCGCGTTCGCCGGGCTGGCCGGGGCGCTGGCGGCGGTCACCGCGTTCACCTTCGCCCGGGTCGGGCTGCACAGCCGACGCAACATGACCCTGTATGTGACCTCACTGCTGTTCCTGGTCGCCTGGGCGACGTCGGGGGTCAACGGCTGGTTCTACGTCGGCGGCTACGGGGTTCCGTGGTTCGACATCCCCCCGGTGATCGCGAGCCGCCCGGTGACGTCGATGTTCCTGGCGGCCTCGATCGCCACCGGCCTGTTGGCCGGCTGGCAGCACTTCCGGCTGGACTACACCGGCCACACCGAGGTCACCGCCAACCGGCGCAACCGGATTCTGGCCTCGACGCCGCTGCTGGTCGTCGCGAGCCTGATGGTGCTGCTCATGGTCGGCTCGATGGCCAAGGCCGCAGTCGGCCGGTACCCGGCCTACACCACCGCCCGGGCCAACGCCGAGGCCGTGCTTGCGGCCGCTCGCGGCTCGGTTAGCTGCGGCATGGCCGACGACGTGCTCGCCGAGCCGGACACCAACGCCGGCCTGTTGCAACCGGTTCCGGGCCAGAGCTACGGCGAGCTCGGCCCGCTCGGCGGCGCCGACCCGCTGGGCTTTGACCCCAACGCCGTCGACGACGACCTGACCTCGCTGGCCGTCATCGCCAAGCCCGGGGTGCCCAACGCCGACGCCTCACCCAACAAACCCAGCGCCAACCAGAGTGACGCCGCCGGAACCGCCGGCGGCAAGCTGCCCGACAGCGCCCCCGATGGGGTGAACGGCTCCCGGGTGGCGCTGCCGTTCGGCCTGGACCCGGCGGTCACGCCGGTACTCGGCTCGTACAAAGAGCAGGTGGCCGCGCACGCCACCTCGGTCTGGTACCGGCTGCCGGAGCCCACCGGTGGCACCGAACTGGCTCCTATTCTCGTGGTGACCGCCGCGGGCGCCATCTGGTCACACGGCGAGGACGGCAAGCTCGACTACGGCCAGCCGCTGAAGCTGGAGTGGGGGGCCACCGGTCCCGACCGTACGTTCAAGGCCCTCGGCCAGGTGGAGCCGATCGACGTCGGGCCGCAGAACTCCTGGCGCAACCTACGTTTCCCGCTGGCCTGGGCGCCGCCGGGGACCGACGTGGTCCGGATCGTCGCCAACGACCCGAACCTGTCCACCGAACAGTGGATCGCCTTCACCCCGCCGCGGGTGCCGGTAGTGCAGACCATCAGCCAACTGATGGGCTCGCAGACCCCGGTGCTGATGGACATCGCGGTCGCGGCGAACTTCCCGTGCCAGCGGCCGTTCACCGAGCACCTGGGTGTCGCCGAACTGCCGGAGTACCGAATCATGCCCGACCACAAGCAGACCGCGGCGTCGTCGAACCTGTGGCAGTCCGCCGAGGACGGCGGGCCCTTCATGATCACCCAGGCGATGCTGTGGACGTCGACGATTCCGACCTACCTGCGCGACGACTGGTATCGCGACTGGGGCGCAGTAGAGGACTACCACCGGCTGATCCCCACCAAGACCGCGCCCGACGCCGTCATCGACCAGGGCACCGTAACCGTTACCGGCTGGAGCCGGCCCGGACCGATTCGAGCACTGCCATGACACCGCCCGTGACCGACCGCAACCTGAAACTGACCCGCTGGGTGGCCGCCGTCGCCGGCGTCGTCGGCTTCCTGCTGTCGGTGGCCACGCCGCTGCTGCCGGTGGTGCAGACCACCGCGACGCTGACCTGGCCGCAGCACGGCGAGCTGGGCAGCGTCACCGCGCCGCTGATCTCCCAGACCCCGGTTTCGATGTCGGTGAAGGTGCCGTGCGCGCTGGCGCGCGAGTTGCCCGCCGAGGGCGGGACGCTGCTGAGCACCGCCCCGGCCAAGGGCAAGGACGCCGCCCTCAACGGGCTGTTCATCACCGTCACCGAGAAGCGGGTGGACGTCACCGACCGCAACGTGGTGCTGGCCACCGCGCCCCGGGCCAAGGTGGAGTCCGAGCGGTGCAGCAACATCGAAGTCACCTCGTCGCACGCCGGAACCTTTGCCACCATCGGTGGGCTAACCGAGCGCTACGGCTGGTCCGACCCGAACCTGCGCCCCCAGATCGTCGGGGTGTTCACCGACCTGGCCGGCCCCGCACCCGCCGGCCTGGAACTGACCGCCGACATCGACACCCGGTTCACCACCCAGCCGACCGCACTGAAGCGGGCCGCGATCATCGTGGCGATCCTGGCGACCATCGTCGCCGTGGCAGCACTCTGGCGCATGGACCGACTCGACGGCCGCCGGATGCGCCGGTGGATCCCGAGCCGTTGGCGGTTCTTGCGCCTGGCCGACGTCGCGGTGGTGCTCGGGTTCGTGGTCTGGTACGTGATCGGCGCGAACTCCTCCGACGACGGCTACATCCTCGGGATGGCCAGGGTCGCCGATCATGCCGGCTACATGAGCAACTACTTCCGCTGGTTTGGCAGCCCCGAGGACCCGTTCGGCTGGTATTACAACCTGCTGGCGCTGATGACCCACGTGTCCGACGCCAGTATCTGGATCCGGCTGCCCGACCTGATCGCCGGGCTGGTGTGCTGGCTGCTGCTCAGCCGCGAGGTGCTGCCCCGGTTCGGTCCGGCGGTGGCGGCCAGCCGGCCGGCGCTGTGGGCGGCCGGGATGGTGTTGCTGGCGGCGTGGATGCCGTTCAACAACGGTCTGCGCCCCGAAGGCATCATCGCGGTCGGATCGCTGATCACCTACGTGCTGGTGGAGCGAGCGATCATCAGCGGGCGGCTCACCCCGGCGGCGCTGGCGATCATCTGCGCGGCGTTCACCCTGGGCATTCAGCCCACCGGGCTGATCGCGGTGGCCGCCCTGCTGGCCGGTGGCCGGCCACTGCTGCGGATCCTGGTTCGCCGCCACCGGTTACACGGCACCTGGCCGTTGGTGGCGCCACTACTGACGGCCGGAGTGGTGATCCTGACCGTCGTCTTCGCCGACCAGACGGTCCGGGCGGTGTTGGAAGCCACCAGGATTCGTACCGCGATCGGCCCCAGTCAGGCCTGGTACACCGAGAACCTGCGGTACTACTACCTGATCCTGCCCACCGTCGACGGCTCACTGTCCCGGCGGTTCGGCTTCCTGATCACCGCGCTGTGCCTGTTCACCGCGATGTTCATCATGTTGCGGCGCAAGCGGATTACCGGGGTTGCCCGCGGCCCGGTGTGGCGGCTGATGGGCGTCATCTTCGGCACCATGTTCTTCCTGATGTTCACCCCCACCAAGTGGGTGCACCACATGGGGCTGTTCGCCGCGGTGGGCGCGGCGATGGCGGCACTGACGACCGTGCTGGTATCGCGCGAGGTGGTGCACTGGTCGCGCAACCGGATGGCGTTCACCGCGGCGGTGCTGTTCGTGCTGGCGTTGTGTTTCGCGAGCACCAACGGCTGGTGGTACGTCTCCAGCTACGGGGTGCCGTTCAACGCCGACATGCCGCGGATCGGCGGAATCACCGTCAGCACAGTATTTTTCGCACTGTTTGCGATGGCGGCATGCTGGGCCGCCTGGCTACATTTCGCGCCGCGCGACCGGGGCGAGGGCCGGGTGGCCCGGGCGCTGACCGAGGCACCGGTTCCGGTGGCGGCCGGTTTCATGGTGTGCGTGTGCGTGGCCTCGATGGTGATCGGGATCATTCGCGAATACCCCAGCTACTCCAATGGTCTGGCCAATGTGCGCGCCTTCGTCGGCGGCTGCGGGCTGGCCGACAACGTGCTTGTCGAGCCCGACCCCAATGACGGCGCATTGACGCCACTGCCGGGTGATTACGGCCCGCTGGGGCCGTTGGGCGGGGTGGACCCGGTCGGGTTCACCGCGAACGGCGTGCCGGAGAAGGTGGTGGCCGAGGCCCTGCGGATGACGATCACCCAACCGGGCACCGACTACGACTGGGACGCCCCGAAGAAATTGTCGGCGGCGGGTATTAATGGTTCTACCGTCCCTTTGCCTTACGGGCTGGACCCGGCGCGGATTCCGTTGGCCGGCAGCTACAGCTCCGACGGCCAGCAGGAGAGCAAACTGACGTCCGCCTGGTATGCCCTACCCCCGGTCGACGACGCCCACCCGCTGGTGGCGGTGACCGCGGCGGGCACCATCGCCGGCTACAGCGTGCTCAAGGACCACACCACCGGCCAGGACGTGACGCTGGAGTACGGGCTACCCGGTCCCGAGGGCACCCCGGTGGCCGGCGGGCGACTGGTGCCCTACGACCTGTTCGGCGAGTGGCCGCGGATGTGGCGCAACCTGCGCTATCCGCGGGCGCAGATACCCGCTGCGGCCGTCGCGGTACGCGTTGTGGCCGTAGACAAGTCACTGAACCCGCGAGATTGGATCGCGTTCACCCCGCCGCGACTGCCCGAGGTGAAGACCATCCAGGAGTACGTCGGCTCCCAAACGCCGGTGCTGCTGGACTGGGCGGTGGGCCTGGCATTCCCGTGCCAGCAGCCGATGTTGCACGCCAACGGCGTCACCGAGGTGCCGGAGTACCGGATCACCCCGGACTACAACGCCAAAAAGCAGGACACCGACACCTGGCAGGACGGGGTCAACGGGGGGTTGCTGGGTATCTCCGACATGCTGCTGCGGGCGCACGTGATGGCCACCTATCTCAACCACGACTGGGGCCGGGACTGGGGCTCGCTGCGCAAGTTCGACGTGATCACCCCGGCTACGCCGGCCGAGCTGGAGTTGGGCAGTGCCACCCGCACCGGCTGGTGGTCACCGGGCAAGATCCGCATCCAAGCCTGACCCCCTCCTGGCGCGAGCGGCATCGGTCACCGGCTCATTGGCGATCACCGCCGCCAGCTCCCGCTCCAAGTCGCCCTGCACGCCGGGGATGCTCGTCCCTCGTAGCGAGATTCCGGCCGTCTCCGGCAGGTACCGCAACGCTAACAATCCGATCACCGCGGCCAACACCAAGTAGGCGGCCGGGAACAGCTGCCACCCGGTGTGGTCGATAACGGTGTCGGCCACCACCGGTGCGGTACCGCCGAACATCGCCACGGCCGCATTGTCGGCGATGGCGAACCCCGCGTAACGCACCTGGGTGGGGAACATGGCCGGGAACGTCGCCGACACGGTCGCCAACGGCGCGGCCAGCAACACGCTCAATACCGTGAAACCTACCAGCGCCCAACCGAATCCGTGACCCATCAGCGCGTACATCGGCAGCGCCAGCACAACGAATCCCAGTAGCGAGCCGCGCCACAGCGGTTTGCAGCCGACCCGGTCCGACAATGCGCCGGCGAAGGGGATGCAGGCCATCATCGCCAACTCCCCGACCAGCACCACCGCCGTCCTGCTGGTCCCGTCGAGACCGGCCGAGGCGTGCAGGTAGGTCGGCTGGTAAGTCACCAGGGTGTAGTCGATGATATTGAGCGCAACCAGCAGCGCGAACGTCACCGCAATCGGCCGGGTGTAGTTGGTTACCAAGTCCACCAGGCGATCCCACGCCGAGCCGGTGATGGCACCACACGCGACGCACTCGGAGAACACCGGCGTCTCTTCCATCCGGCTGCGCAGCACCAGACCGACCGCGCCCAGGGGCAGTGCCAGTAGGAACGGGATGCGCCAGCCGAACGCCGCCATCTGCTCATGGGTGAGCATCGCCTCCAGCGCGAGCACCACCGCACTGCCGAACACGAAGCCGGCCACCGCGCCGAACTCCAGGAAGCTGCCATAGGTTCCGCGTTTGGCGTCGGGCGCGCTTTCAGCCATGAATGTCGCGGCGCCACCGTATTCGCCTCCGGTGGAGAACCCCTGCACCACCCGCAGGGCGATCAGCAAACCCGGCGCCCACCAGCCCGCAGTGGCATAGCTGGGCAGCACACCGATCAGCGTGGTCGCCACCGCGATTAGCGCAATGGTCGCGACCAGCACCGACTTTCGTCCGAACCGGTCCCCGATCGGGCCCC
>JBDTEP010000120.1:0-16465 GCA_039922455.1 Mycobacterium sp.
TCGTGTTCTCCAGCCGGTAGAAGGACGCATCCGTCGCCGATAGTCGGTTCACCATCGCGGCTGGCCCTCCCCTACTGATTCGACCCGGACAGGCACTGCACCAACCGGACCCAGAACCCAGAAATACTGCCGCTCACGGTAGTCGGCCGCTAGGGCGAACCGCACGCGGATACGGCGATGCCGCCCTTGTGCGATGATCGCCGAACACGTCCTGCCACTCTCCAGCAGGCCCATCCGTCGGATCGACCCTGGAGAGCTGCCGTGACCACCGACCCAACCTCACCCGCCTGCTCGGCCATCACGCCGGTAATAGCGCCGGTGATCGACTACGAACCACCGGCCCGCGCGGCGACGGGGTGCCGGCCCCAGTCGCTGACATTGACGCCGTCGGCCAGACACCCCCGCGGGCATCCGCCGGGAAAATGGCCGAACCGGCCGCCGCGCAACGGCCTGCCACCGCCGCTGCAGTCAGCCGCGCTGTTCGCCGACGCTGCGCTGCGCCGAGTCCTGGAAGTTATGGACGGGCGGCGCCCACCGACGCATCTACATCCGCTGCTCGTCGTCGGGCTGGCCGAATCGGTGCTGTCGGTGGGCCTGGCCGCAGCCACGAGCCGGGCACTGCCGGCGACACTGCAGCGGGTGCGTGTCCAGCCGGCCGGGTCCAGCGAACCGACCACCGCGGTGGAGGCTTTCGGTACCTATCGACGCGGACTGCGCACCCATGCACTGGCCTGCCGCATCGAGCGGGTGGCCGGCACGAGACCCGCCATCGGCTGGCGGATCGTGGCCCTGCACATCGGTTGAAGGCTTCCAGCTGTTACGGGCCCTCAGCTCTTGCGCGGCAACTTCGGCTGCTTGGGCCCACGGCCTTCGCGGCGCGCCGTTTCGCGGCGCTCACGGCGGGAATTGCCGGACCCCGCCGGCTGCAGGTCACGGTTGCCCCGCACCTGTGCGGAGCCGTCCTCGTCGGGACCGGAGTAGGTCAGCCCCGGCGCACCGTCGGCGCCTTTGGCACCGTCGATTCCCTTGGCGCGCAACCCGAACTGCGCCAGCCCTTCGGGAGCGTCCACCGGTGCCACCGACGGCGCTGCCGCGGCCTCGACCGCGACGTTGAACAGGAAGCCGACCGACTCCTCTTTGAGCCCGTCGAGCATGCCGGTGAACATGTCGAAGCCCTCCCGCTGGTATTCCACCAGTGGGTCGCGCTGAGCCATCGCCCGCAGGCCGATCCCCTCCTTGAGGTAGTCCATCTCGTAGAGGTGCTCGCGCCACTTGCGGTCGATGACGCTGAGCAGCACGCCTCGTTCCAGCTCCCGCATGGCTCCGGTGCCTGCAGTGCGGTCGACCTCGGCCTCACGCGCCCGATAGGCGTTCTCGGCGTCGGCGATCAGCGCTTCCAACAGTTCCTCGGGAGTCAGGTCGTCGGCCTCTCCGACCTCGTCGGCGTGCAGCAGCTCGTGGAAGTCGATCCCCACCGGGTACAGCGCCTTCAACGCAGTCCACAGCTGTTCGAGGTCCCAGTCCTCGGCGTACCCCTCGGCGGTGGCGCCCTGGACGTAGGCGGTGATCACGTTGACGAGCATGTCGTGCGCCTGCTCGGCCAGGCTCTCGCCGTCCAGGATGCGCCGACGCTCGGCGTAGATCACCTTTCGCTGCTGGTTCATCACCTCGTCGTACTTCAGGACGTTCTTGCGGATCTCGAAGTTCTGCTGCTCCACCTGGGTCTGGGCACTCTTGATCGCCCGGTTCACCATCTTGGCCTCGATCGGCACGTCGTCAGGCAAGTTCAGCCGGGTCAGCAGTGACTCCAGTGCCGCACCGTTGAACCGGCGCATCAGCTCGTCACCCAGCGACAGGTAGAACCGCGACTCACCCGGGTCCCCCTGACGGCCGGACCGGCCGCGCAGCTGGTTGTCGATACGCCTTGACTCGTGCCGCTCGGTGCCCAGCACGTAGAGGCCGCCGGCCTCGATCACTTCCTCGGCCTCGGCGGCCGCCTCCGCCTTGATCTGCGGCAGCAGCACATCCCAGGCGGCCTCATACTCGTCGGCCGTCTCGACCGGATCGAGCCCTTGCTCGCGCAGCCGCGCGTCGGCGAGAAAATCCGGGTTGCCGCCGAGCACGATGTCGGTGCCGCGGCCGGCCATGTTGGTCGCCACCGTGATCGCGCCCCGCCGACCCGCCTCGGCGATGATGTGCGCCTCGCGCTCGTGCTGCTTGGCGTTGAGGACGTTGTGCGGGATCCGTCGCTTGGTCAGTTGCTTGGACAGGTATTCCGAGCGCTCCACGCTGGTGGTGCCGATCAGTACCGGCTGACCCTTCTCGTAACGTTCAGCGAGGTCGTCGACGACCGCGAGGAACTTGGCCTCTTCGGTCTTGTAGATGAGGTCAATCTGGTCGGTGCGCGCCATCGGCTTGTTGGTCGGGATCGATACCACACCCAGCTTGTAAATCTCGTGCAGCTCGGCTGCCTCGGTCTCGGCGGTGCCGGTCATCCCGGCGAGCTTGCCGTAGAGCCGGAAGTAGTTCTGCAGGGTGATGGTGGCCAACGTCTGGTTCTCGGCCTTGATCTCCACCCGCTCCTTGGCCTCGATGGACTGGTGCATGCCCTCGTTGTAGCGCCGGCCGACCAACACCCGGCCGGTGAACTCGTCGACGATGAAGACCTCGCCGTTGCGGACGATGTAGTCCTTGTCGCGGTTGAACAGCTCCTTGGCCTTCAGGGCGTTGTTGAGGTAACTGACCAGCGGCGAGTTGGCGGCCTCATAGAGGTTCTCGATGCCGAGCTGGTCCTCGACGAACTCCACCCCGACCTCGTGCACACCGACGGTGCGCTTGCGCAGGTCGACTTCGTAGTGGACGTCCTTCTCCATCAGCGGCACGATCCGGGCGAACTCGGTGTACCAGTGGGAGCTGCCGTCGGCAGGCCCGGAGATGATCAGCGGGGTGCGAGCCTCGTCGATCAGGATGGAGTCGACCTCGTCGACGATGGCGAAGTTGTGCGGACGCTGCACCAGGTTTTCGAGCGAATGCGCCATGTTGTCGCGCAGGTAGTCGAAGCCGAACTCGTTGTTTGTGCCGTATGTGACGTCGGCGTTGTAGGCGGTCCGCCGCTCGTCCGGAGTCATCTGGGACAGGATCACCCCGACCTCCAGACCGAGGAACCGGTGCACCCGGCCCATCCACTCACTGTCGCGTTTGGCCAGGTAGTCGTTGACGGTGACGACATGCACGCCCTTGCCGGAGATCGCGTTGAGATAGGCGGGCAGCACACAGGTCAGGGTCTTGCCCTCACCGGTCTTCATCTCGGCGACGTTCCCGTAGTGCAGGGCCGCGCCACCCATCAGCTGCACATGGAACGGCCGCTGACTCAGCACCCGCCAGGCCGCCTCGCGTGCCACGGCGAACGCCTCCGGCAGCAGGTCATCGAGCGATTCGCCGTCGGCGTAACGCTGGCGGAACTCGTCGGTCTTGGCACGCAAATCGGCGTCGGTCAGGCTCTCCACATCGCCGGCGAGGGTCTCGATGTAGTCGGCGACCTTCCGGAGCCGTTTGACCATGCGGCCTTCACCCAAACGCAGCAACTTGGACAGCACGGCTATGTCCCCTACTCAGTCTTCGGCATTACGAGCGTCACCCATGGTAGGTGACACTCCCGCGAAGCCCGGCTTTGCGGCGTCGGAGCCGCATCAGACCAATCGGATCAGGCCGTAGTCATAGGCGTGTCGGCGGTAGACCACCGACGGCTGTTCGGTCTCCTTGTCGTGGAACAGAAAGAAGTCGTGGCCGACGAGTTCCATCTCATAGAGCGCATCATCGACGGACATCGGCGTGGCGGTGTGCTCCTTGGTGCGCACAATCCGGCCCGGCTCGTGATCATGGTCGACCCCGGCAGTGTGCCCGGCCCCGGCCCGGTGGTCGGGCTCAGCGGTGCCGTCCAGGTCAAACGCCGTGGCGAGGAACTCCGGGTCCACCGTGGTGACCCCGGTCGCCTCGGCCAGCGACAACGGGGTCTTGTCCCCATAGGAGACGTTGCGGCGGCCCTTGTCGCGGCGCAACCGGCTCTCCAGGCGATCGATAGCAGCCTCGAATGCGGCGTAGAAGCTGTCGGCGCGGGCCTCACCTCGGACCACCGCCCCACGACCGTGCACGGTGATGTCGATCTGCTGGCAAGACTTTCGCTGCCGACGATTATTCGCATGCTTGAGCTCGACGTCGAACAGGCGGATGGAGCGGTCCAACCGCTCCAGGCGGGCCAGCTTCTGCGCGACATAGACCCGGAAGTGCTCCGGGATTTCGACGTTGCGACCTTTGACCACGATCTCGGCGCCCGACTGATCCGGGCTCTCGTCGGAGTCGACCGACGTGCGGTTGGTTTCCACGAATTGACTTGCCATGCTCGACACTTCCTTCTTGTTGTCTCGACCACGAAATTCCAAGGTGCACCAGACCCTTGATGTCGACCGTAGCCATGCCGCCGGGTAAGTGCCACCGCTTTGGCGGACCCGGGTCAAGCCGCCGCGATCACCAGTGCGGCAGCCACCGCGACGCCGCCGGATCGCAGCACCCGCACCGACTCGGCGAGGGTGGCGCCGGTGGTGACGACGTCGTCGACGACCAGAACGTCACCCAAGCCGCCGCCGGTGTGCAGCCGGTGGCGGCGCAACAGCACCCTGCCGGCAATGTTACGTTCGCGGGCCCCGCCGCCCAGGCCGACCGAGTCGCGAGTCAGTGCCCGCATGCGCAGCACCGGCGCCACCGTCAACCCGGGATGGCGGGTCACTGCGGCGACCGCGATCCGCCCGATCGGGTCACCGCCGCGGCGCCGGGCGGCACTGCGCCGAGTGGGCGCCGGGATGATCGTGAGCGGCAGGTCGATCATCTGCCAGCACAGCAGCCGGTGCAGCGCGCCGGCCAGCGTCGCCGCCAGCGGCGCAATCAGATCGGTGCGCCCGCGCTCCTTCACCGCGACGATGGCCTGCCGACGAGCTCCGGCGTAGCGCCCCAGCGCGAACACCGGCACCTGCGGGTCCAGCCGCGGGCTGACCAGTCGTGGCTCATCGGGTGCGAGGGCAAGCTGCGCGGCGCAGTCGGCACACCAGCCGGTGGCCGGGGCGCCGCAGCCACCGCATTGCAGGGGAAGCATCAGATCCAGCACATCCCTCAGGTTGCACCCTGCCACCGACAAACCCGCATCACTCCCCGGCCAGGTCCGCCGACAGGTCGGCGACTTCTACCCCATCGGGCACCCGGACCTCCTCGATCGGCTCGGGTCGGTCATCGAACTCCAGGCGCAGCGCCCGGCAGATCGTGGCGTGCATGTCGTACATGCAGGTGATGTAGGTCAGCTCCATGATCTCGCGGTCGGACAAATTCGTCTTGAGCGCTGCGAAGACCTCGTCGGGCACCCGGCCGCCGTCGTAGACCAGCGCATCGGTGTAGGCCAACACGGCGCGCTCGCACGCGGAGAATCCGTCGCTGATCTGCCAGTGCGCCAATGCGGCGATCTTGTCCTCGGACATGCCCAGCGAACGCATCTGCTTGCAGTGCTGGGAGAAGACGAACTGGCTGCCGCGCGCGTAGCCGGCCCGGGCCTGGCCGAGTTCGCGCAGCAACGGGTCCAGGGAGGCGTTGCGATAGAGGGCGAAGCCGCGCACGGCGTGCCGGAATACCTCGGGCGCCTGGGCGAACACCGTCCACCAGTCGCCCGGTGTGCCGTGGATGGTGCGGTGGTCCCCGGCTTCTGCCGGGTCGACACCCTCGCCGAAAAGCCGGTCGTAGAAGAACAGGATCTGCTCGTCGGTCACCTCGGCGCGCGGAATCTCGCGGAGACGGGGCATGGTTACATCCTTTCCGGCACCCGCAGAGCACTACTACGCTATGTCGTATTTTGATGTCAAGAGGGTGCGCCAAGCGTGACGCTAACGCGGTTGAGGGCTGCCCGTGAAGTCGCTTACAGATTCGCGAATTTTCATCCTCAATACTGCTAGCGTCCCCGTTCATGACCCTCGAATCGACACAGCTAGACACGTCAGGCACCGATTCGGGTCGGACCGGACCGCTGGTCGGCAAGGGCTGGGCGCAGGGCGTGGCCCTGGTGATGATCTTCGGATTCCTGGTGATGGGCATCCTGGCCTACCGCACCTACACCGCGTCGATGCCGCTGCCGACTCAGGTCACCAGCGAGTCCGGCCGGCCACTGTTCAACTCAGCCGAGATCACTCGCGGTCAGGTGCTCTTCCAGTCCCGCGGACTGATGGAGTACGGGTCGGTGCTCGGCCACGGCGCCTACCTGGGCCCGGACTACACCGCGGAGTACTTGCGGCTGGCGACCGAGGACGTCATCGCCCAGTGGCGCGCCGAGGGGCTGTCCGACCCGCATGACGTGGTGGTCGCCGAATTTCGGACCAACCGCTATAACGCGGACACCGGCGTGCTGGTCTTCACCGAGAAGCAGGCCCAAGCGTTCGACCACATCGCGCGCCACTACGCCGACTACTTCGGCGAGCCCACCACCAAATACGGCTTGCTCCCGAACATGATCACCGATCCGGGCGAGATCCACGACCTGACCGCGTTCTTCGCCTGGACCGCGTGGGCCGCGGCGGCCGAGCGTCCGGGCCATGCCTACAGCTACACCAACAACTGGCCGGCCGAATCCCGTGTCGACAACGGACCGACCGGGTCGGTCGTGGTGTGGTCGGTACTCTCCCTGATCACCCTGCTCGGCGGCATCGGCATCATGTTCACCGTCTACGGCCGGTGGAGCCAGAACATCGGCTGGCACGGCAGCGAGATGGCCAAGCTGGCCTTCCGCCAGCCCGGCCAGGTGCCGCTGACCCGCTCGCAGCGCGCCGCGGTCTGGATCTTCGCGGTCGTCGCGGTGTTGTTCTTGCTCCAGACCCTGCTCGGCGGCGCCGTCGAGCACTATCGCGCCGACCTGTCGGCGTTCTACGGGATCGACCTGGCCAAGATCCTGCCCTACAACCTGGCCCGCACCTGGCACGTGCAGCTGTCGTTGTTCTGGACCGCTGCGGCGTTCCTGGCCGGTGGAATCTTCCTGGTGCCGTTCATCACCCGCCGGGAGCCGCCCAAGCAGGCGCTACTGGTATACATCCTGCTGGGTGCGCTCGCGCTGGTGGTCTTCGGTTCGATGGCATCCGAGGCGCTGTCCGTCTTCGGGGTCATCAAGCCCGGCACCTTGTTCTCCCAGCAGTGGGAGTACATCGACCTGCCCCGGGTCTGGCAGACGCTGTTGATCATCGGCCTGTTCCTGTGGATCGTCATCATCTGGCGCGGGATGCGCTCGAAGCTGAAGACCACCTCGATGCTGAATCTGCCGTGGCTGTTCTTCTTCACCGGCCTGGCGATCCCGAGCTTCTACGCGGTCAGCCTGCTGGCCGGCAGCGAAACCCATTTCTCAGTGGCCGACTTCTGGCGGTTCTGGGTGGTGCACCTGTGGGTGGAGGACTTCCTGGAGCTGTTCACCACAGCGATGGTGGCCTACATGTTCGTCCAGCTCGGGGTAGTGCGGGAGCGCGTCGCGGTGCTGGTGATCTTCCTCGACATCATCTTGTACTCCGCCGGCGGGGTGATCGGCACCATGCACCACCTGTACTTCTCCGGCACCCCGGTGGAGCACATGGCGATGGGGGCGTTCTTCTCCGCGGCCGAGGTGATCCCGCTGACCTTCCTGACCGTGGAGGCCTGGGCATTCCTGCAACTGGGCGCCCGCCAGGAGACCGGTGACGAGAACAACTTCCCGGCCCGCTGGGCGGTGATGTTCCTGGTCGCCGTCGGATTCTGGAACTTCCTGGGCGCCGGCATCTTCGGTTTCCTGGTCAACCTGCCGATCGTGTCCTACTACGAGATCGGCACCGCACTGACCGCCAACCACGCGCACGCCGCGATGTTCGGCGTCTATGGCATGCTCGCGGTCGCCCTGGCGATGTTCGCCTACCGCTACGTGATCCCGGCCGAGAAATGGCCGAACAAGTTGGCCCGGATCTCGTTCTGGGGCATGAACATCGGACTTGCCTGGATGGTGTTCGTCACGCTGCTCCCACTGGGCATACTGCAGCTGTTCCACTCGGTCAACGCCGGCTACTTCGAAGCCCGCTCGCTGGGCTACATCACCCAGCCCGGCAACGCGCTACTGGAGTGGTTGCGACTGCCCGGTGACATGATCCTGATCTGCGCCGGCGTGCTGCCGTTCGTCTGGATCTCCTGGGTCGCGCTGCGCAACTTCCGGTCCGGCGAAACCGTCGACGAACTGCCGGACAACCCGCTCTACACCGAGATTCCTGCGGGTACCGCAGCCAAGAACAAGGGCTGAGAATGAGCGCGCCGGCGACGTGGGTGTGGCTGGTATCCGGCTACGCGCTGCTATTGCTGGTCTTCGCTTGGGGCTTTGACGGTATGGCCAGGCGGACCTCGGAGCGCGCCGCGACATGGCGTACCGGCAAGTTCGCTTACCACGACGACCACGACGCCTGGAAGTGCCCGCAGGATCAGTGGTTGTGGCCGACTTCGTTCGACCCGAAAAGCCGGGTGATGCGCTACCAGGCATCCCCGTCGATCTGCAACGTCTGCCCGGTCAAGGACACCTGCACCACGTCCATGCACGGCCGGGAGATCAGCCGGGCGATAGACCCGTGGCCGCACTCCGAAACCGGCCGCTTCCACCGCGGCATCGCTTGCGCAGTAGCGGGTTTCGGTATCCTGCTGCCGCTGACGACACTGTTCGTCAACCATGGGCTCGCCGATGTGCTGGTGCTGACCGCAACGGTGCTGGTGGTGGGCTTCGGTAGTATTCCCCTGGCCCGCCACTTCTGGAACACCCCCGCCAACGCGCCGGACCATCTGCCGCACCGGTCCGTCGCGCAAGAGCAGGCCCTGAAAATCGACGCGGCCATCGACCGGTACTCCACCCGGTGGGGCAGCTTTTCAGAAAAGGACACCGCACAGTGAATTCAACCGTGGTCACCACGCTGGTGGTTGCTATAGCGGCCCTGGCCGTGTTGACCTATTTCTCGCTGAGTGTGCTTCGGGAGTACGAACGTGGCGTGGTGTTCCGGGTCGGCCGCATCCGTCCGCTGTATCAGCCGGGACTGCGCTTTCTGATCCCGCTGGCGGACAAGCTGATCCGGGTCGACCAGCGGGTGGTGACCCTGACCATTCCCCCGCAGGAGGTGATCACCCGCGACAACGTGCCGGCCCGGGTGAACGCGGTGGTGATGTTCCAGATCGTCGACCCGCTCAAAGCCATTATGGCCGTGGAGAACTATGCCGTGGCCACCTCGCAGATCGCCCAGACGACGCTGCGCTCGCTGCTGGGCCGGGCGGACCTGGACACTCTGCTGGCGCACCGCGACGACCTCAACGCCGACCTGCGCACGATCATCGACAAGCAGACCGAACCGTGGGGTGTGCAGGTTCGGGTGGTCGAGATCAAGGACGTGGAGATCCCGGAGTCGATGCAGCGGGCGATGGCCCGCGAAGCCGAGGCCGAGCGCGAGCGCCGGGCCAAGGTGATCAACGCCCGTGGCGAACTACAGGCGTCCGAGGAACTGAGCCAGGCCGCTGAGACGCTGTCAAAGAATCCAGCGTCGCTGCAACTGCGGTACCTGCAAACACTTTTGGAGCTCGGCGCCGACCAGAACTCGACCGTGGTGTTCCCGCTTCCGGTGGACATCATCACCCCCTTCCTGGGCCGCGCGGTCGAAGCCCTGCGCGGTACGGGACGGGACAAATAGCGATCCCGAAGCTCAACCGCGCTTCCGGCTGACGAACTTCGCGACAGCTCCGTACCACGGCCCCGATCATCCCTTCTGTCAGCACCCACCAATCGATCAACCCGAAGGACGATCCGGCGAAACGTGGACCTGCGGCAGACTCCGGACCACCGCCAGAGCGGCTATTAGGCCAGCCACACCGCTGTCGAGGACTTAGTCCCCTGTCAGCCGGCGATTCGAACAGCTAGCCTGGGCAGTGCCGAGCACGAACCACGCTCGGCCGTCACCTGGGAGCCACCATGAATGAGGTCCTCTCACCGCCAACGGTCGTAGTCGGCATCGACGGATCACCGGCCGCGTGCAGTGCCGCGGTATGGGCGGCCGACGAAGCGGCCGATAGAAACCTGCCGCTGAAACTGGTCTACGCCATCCACCCAACCGGTGATCCGACCGATCCCCCCGACCCGCTGGCCGTCGCCTCCATTGCCCTGTCCGGCGCCTGCGAGGCGGTGCGTGCCGTCACCGGAGTACAGGTCGAGATCGAGTCACTGCGGGCAAACCCGCTCGCCACCTTGATCGAACTGTCCCACTCGGCGGCGATGGTCGCCGTGGGGTCGGTCGGGTTAGCCCACAGCTGCCATCCCCCTGGATCCACCGCGGCAGCGTTGGCCGGGTCGGCCGGTTGCCCCGTGGCCGTGATCCGCAACCCCCAGGCAAGGCAACGCGCCGGGGCCATCGTTGCCGAAATCGACGCGTCACCGAACAATAGGACCGTGCTGGGATGGGCGATGGCCGAAGCCAAGCTGCGTCAGGCGCCGCTGCGGTTGGTCACCTCCGACGGGGGGGTGCGCCGCCGGCTCGACGACTGGGCGCACCACCACCCGGACGCCCCGGTTGCTGCCGTCATCGGAGCCGACGACGTCGCCGGGTACCTCGCGGCCAACGCCGAGTCGATTCAGTTGTTCGTTTCGAGCACCCGCGACCGGCGCAGCCTGGGCTGGGCCAGCGGCGCCGGCGGCTGTTCGGTGCTCACTGTCGGTGGTGCACCGCGATGACAGTTCTCAGAGAGGGCACGACGTGGTCAATGTCTTTCTGGTAGACGATCACGAGGTGGTGCGCCGCGGCCTGATCGACCTGCTCGGCGCCGATCCGGAGTTGAATGTGGTCGGCGAAGCCGGCTCGGTCGCCGAAGCTATGACGCGTATTCCGGCGCTGCGCCCTGATGTGGCGGTGCTCGACGTGCGGCTGCCGGACGGCAACGGCATCGAGTTGTGCCGCGATCTGTTGTCTCAGATGCCGGAGCTGCGGTGCTTGATCCTGACATCGTTCACCTCCGACGAGGCGATGCTCGATGCCATCCTGGCCGGCGCCAGCGGCTACATCGTCAAAGACATCAAGGGCATGGAGTTGGCCCGCGCCGTCAAGGAAGTCGGTGCCGGACGGTCGCTGCTCGACAACCGGGCCGCGGCGGCCCTGATGGCCAAGCTGCGCGGCACTGACGCCAAGCCCGATCCGCTGTCCGGGTTGTCCCAACAGGAACGCGCCTTGCTGAGTCTGCTCACCGAGGGCCTGACCAATAAGCAGATCGCCGACCGGATGTTCCTGGCGGAGAAGACCGTCAAGAACTACGTGTCGCGTCTGCTGGCGAAGCTGGGCATGGAACGCCGAACCCAGGCCGCGGTGTTCGCCACCAAACTCGAGCGCTCCCGGAATGGCTGACGACGCTCCCGCGGACGGCCTGAATCCCCTGCGCGACATCCTGTCCCAGTTGCGGCTGAACGAATTGCTGGTCGGAGTCCAGGACCGCGTCGAGCAGATCGTTGAGGGACGCGACCGGCTGGATGGCCTGCTGGCGGCGATGCTGGCAATCACCTCGGGCCTGGAACTCGACGTCACGCTGCGCTCGATCGTGCGGACCGCCATCAACCTGGTCGACGCCAAATACGGCGCGTTGGAAGTGCACGACCACGATCGCCGAATGCTGGAATTCGTCTATGAGGGTATTGATGACGAAACCTTCCAGCGGATCGGCCGGCTTCCCGAGGGGCTCGGCGTGGTGGGGTTGCTGATGGAGGACCCCCAGCCCCTCCGGCTGGCGAACATCGCCGAACACCCTGCATCAGTGGGCTTCCCGTCCGGGCATCCAACGATGCGCACCTTCCTCGGCGTGCCGGTCGGGGTGCGCGACGAGGTGTTCGGCAACCTCTACCTCACCGAGAAGGCCAATGGGCTGGCGTTCAGCGAGGATGACGAGGTGCTGGTCCAGGCACTGGCGGCCGCCGCCGGGATCGCCATCGCCAACGCCCGGTTGTACGCGCAGGCCAAGGCTCGGCAATCCTGGATCGAGGCGACCCGTGACATCGCCACCGAACTACTGGCGGGGACCGATCCCACCACGGTGTTCCGGCTGATCGCCGAGGAGGCCACCAAACTCACCGGAGCCCAGTCGGCACTGGTCGCCATCCCTCTCGACGACGACGCCCCGGAATCGGACGTCCACGAACTGTTGGTGGTTGAAACCGTCGGTGAAGCAATGGCTTCCATCGCCGGCGAGACGATCCCGGTGGCGGGCACCTCAGTCGGCGATGCCTTCACCCGGCGCATCCCGCGTCAGGTGGACCAATTGCGGCTGCCGGGTGTCACGGCGGTGGGGCCGGCGCTAATCCTGCCGCTGCGCACCGCCGACGCGGTGGCCGGCGTTGTCGTCGTGGTGCGCCACGACACCGTAATCCCGTTCAGCATCGAACAACTCGACATGATGGCCGCGTTCGCCGATCAGGCCGCGCTGGCTTGGCAGCTGGCCACCACACAGCGCCGCATGCACGAACTCGACGTGGTCACCGACCGGGACCGGATCGCCCGCGACCTGCACGACCACGTAATCCAACGGCTTTTCGCCGTCGGACTGTCCTTGCAGGGCACCATTCCGCGGGCCCGGTCATCGACCGTGCAACAACGGCTAACCGACGCGGTGGACGATCTGCAGGAGATCATCGGTGAGATTCGCACCACGATCTTCGACCTGCACGGCAGCTCGTCGGCCGTGACGCGGCTGCGGCAACGGCTCGATAACGCCGTCGCCCAGTTCTCCGGTTCCGGGCTGCACACCACCGTGCAATTCGTCGGTCCGCTGTCGGTAGTCGAATCGGTGCTGGCCGATCACGCCGAGGCGGTGGTCTCCGAGGCGGTCAGTAATGCGGTCCGGCATTCCGGCGCCACCGCGCTGACGGTCCAGGTCAAGGTCGAAGACGAGCTGTCCATCGAGGTGTGCGACAACGGCTGCGGGATTCCGGAGGGCATCACCGCCAGCGGCCTGGCCAACCTGCGGCAGCGCGCCGCCCAGGCCGGCGGTACCTTCGATATCGGTTCCCCGCCGGAGGGCGGCACCGTCTTGCGCTGGTGCGCACCGCTGTTGACGCCCTAGAGCGGCCACCGGATCCGGCCGGACACCGCCTTCCGCACAGCCGTCCCGATGATCATCAGCGCTCACCCAATCGACGGTGTCGTCCAGGAAGCGTCGCGGGGTGGACGGCAGCGGGTCGGCATTGACCGGGGCCCAACCTATCCGCAGCAGCATCTGCGGGTAGCCGCTGGTTCCGAAGACGTCGCGCTGAACTTCGGTACGGGTTTGCGTTATCTCCAGCGGCTCGGTGACCGGACAACTGGCCAGCCCCAGCGCCGTCGCGGTCAACAGCACCACGCTGGTGGCCTCCCCGGCCCGCAGCTGCGCCAGCCGATCGTCGGTCTGGGTGCCCAGCGCGAGCATCACCGCGCGATCCTCCGCCGGTGCCACGCCGGCCGGCTGGGACAGCACCGGGCCGGCGAACACCCTGCCGGGAATCGGCGCGTCGGCGTCCGACGGCGGCACGTTGCGTGCTGGCACACCGGCCACCGACCCGTACCGACCGCTCCAGGTGGCCAACTCGTTGAGGTAGTCGTAATCGGTGTCGTGCTCGAAGACGGCCCGGGCGACCACCGCATTCAGCCGGTCCAGGGCGTCCACCTGGCGCAGCATCACCCCGGCCCGGGCGGCACGGGCACCCATCAACGCGATGTCGGCCGCCGCGACCGGCCAGCCACTGAAGTAGCGACGATCGGTGCGTCGGCGCGGGATCGCCGCGGCCAGCGTGACGTTCACCTGTTCGGGGATCTGCTCGAGACCCTGCGCCGGACCGCGCGGGCACACCTCGATGGACGCCAGGTGGTTGGGGTTGGCCGGGTCCGGAAGTCGGTGGACCTTGCACTGGCAGCCCAGCGCGGCCAGCGCAACCACACAGTGGTGCAGCGCCGCGCCGCAACTCAGGATCATGCCGCGCCCGTCCGGGTCGACATGGTGCAGCTGCAGGTCGGGATCGACGAACAGCTCCAGCCTGGCCTGCGTTGCGCTGTCCTGTACACGCCAACGCCACGGCTGGGAGTTGTGCACCGACGGCGCCCTTGCCGCCAGCAGCAGCGCGGTCGAAATGGTCTGCCGAAGGGTCTCGGTCTCCGGGCGGCCCACTAGCTGTTCATCCACGACCTCGGCCCCTTTCGTCGGTACCGGCCCCGAGCCGGATCACGCTGAGCTCTCAAGCGCCCGCGTCAATTTCACCGTCCTCCCAAACCGAGCTGAAAAGACAGGGCACGAAGACCTCAGCCACCGAGGACTTTGTGCCACCGGGACGGCGCCTGGCGAATCTCGCCGCATTAGACCTTGCGGATTCGGGACTTCCGGCCCTGCCGACACCCCGGGTGCCGGTGGACGATAAGGATGAGGCACAAGCAGGAGGTCCGATCGTGGAGCAACTAACGACACTGGACGCAGGTTTCCTGGGGGCCGAGGACTCCGACCGCCACATCAGTTTGGCGATCGGCGGCCTCGTCATTCTGGAGGGGCCGCCGCCGGATTACGCATCGCTGGTCTCGGTGCTGAGCGCGCGGATCAGCAGCTGCCGGCGTTTCGTGCAGAAACTCCATCGGCACCCGCTCGACCTCGTGCCGCCCCGATGGGTGGACGACCCTGCCTTCGACATAGACCACCATGTCCGGCGGGTCGCGCTGCCGCGCCCCGGTGACGACGACGAACTGTTCCGCTTCGTCGCCGATCAGATGGCCCGCCGGCTGGACCGGGACCGCCCGCTGTGGAACATCTGGGTCATCGAGGGGTTGACCGACGGCCGGTGGGCGTTGCTGATCAAAGTTCACCACTGCATCGGCGACGGGATCGCGGCATCGCGGCTGTTCACCGGAATATGCGATGACAGCGGCGATGGTGATGTCGCAAGCTTCGCCGGCCACATCCGAGGCTCCCACGACTCCTCGCCCGGGCTGTGGCAGCGACTGTCCGGCCTCGACGTCAACCCGGTGAGCTGGATGACCGACCTGTGGAACGCCTCGACCGCAATCAGCACCGCCGCGGTGCGGGCTGCCCGCGGCACCGTCGAACTCTCGGCTGGGCTGCTGCACCAGGGCACCGGCACCTCGTTGAACGGACCGATGAGCTCGATGCGCCGGTACAGCTCCGCCAAGGTGCCACTCGATGACGTCAACCAGATCTGCCGGGCGTTCGACGTGACCCTCAACGATGTCGCACTGGCCGCCCTGACCGAGGGCTACCGCGGCATGCTGGCCCGCCGTGGCGAACGCCCACTGCCCGAGACGCTGCGCACCCTGGTGCCGGTGTCGACCCGCAAGTGCGATGCCTTGGGCCAGACCGACAACCGGGTCTCGGTGATGCTGCCCTACCTGCCGGTCGAGGAGGAAAACCCGGTTCGGCGGCTGCAGTTGGTGCACTCGCGGCTGGCCAGAACCAAGAGCACCGGGCAGCGGCAGGCTGGCAGCGCATTCGTCTCGGCGGCCAACTACGTGCCGTTCCCGCTGACCGCGTGGGCCGTGCGGTTGTTGACGCACCTACCGCAGAACGGCGTCACCACCATTGCGACCAACGTGCCGGGCCCGGCACAGACCCTGCACATCCTGGGCCGTCAGGTGCTCGACGTGCTGCCGGTGCCGCCGATCGCGCTGCAGCTGCGCACCGGGGTGGCGATCCTGAGCTACGCCGAGAATCTGTTCTTCGGGATCCTGGCCGATTACGACACCATGCCCGATATCGACGAGTTCGCCCGCAGCATCGAGACGGCGGTGGCCGGCCTGATGGCCAGCGCCAAGCGGCGCACGGCGGTGCGGGAACGCGCCGAACACCGGCGCCTGTCGCTGGTCGCCGCCGGGTAGCTCACGGGGTGATACCTCGATGGGCTGAGTCGAGCGGTGCGGAGGCCGTTCAGGGCGCGGTGCGTGGATCAACCGGCCCGACCAACCGGAGGAGAACGCTCAGTAAATGCCGTGCAACGGTGCCTCGTTGAGGTTGACAGGTTCCACCATTGGCGTAGACCCTGACGTTGACACCTCGAAATGGCAGGAGCGCCGGCATGGCACAGCTACCGCGATTGGTCCCCTCCTCGTGGGCCACCGCCTCGATTGACCGGCGCGGCGCGCTTGTTGGTATGGCGGCGATCGCTGGTTTCCTGGCCGTGGACTTGGGCGCCGACTTGTATGCCCGCGGCCCGATCGGGTCGGGCGGCCGGTTGACGCCGCAGGCGTTCATCGACGCTTTCAGGCGGGTGCACGGATCGCACCCGGGGTTTCGGCGCAACCATGCCAAGGGTGTGGCGGTGGCCGGGTACTTCGATTCCAACGGCAATGGGACGGAGTTGAGCCGTGCGGCGGTGTTCCGCGGCGGTCGCACGCCGGTC
>JBDTEP010000121.1:0-15063 GCA_039922455.1 Mycobacterium sp.
TGGCCAGCGGCGAGGTGACCTCCGTCGACCTGGTTCGCCGCGCACTGCACGCCATCGACGCCAGCCAGTCCACGCTGAACGCCTTCCGAGTGGTGTTCACCGAGTCGGCGTTGGTCAGTGCCGCCGAAGCCGACCGACGCCGTGCCGCCGGTCACCGCGCCCCGCTGCTGGGCGTCCCGATCGCGGTCAAAGACGACACCGACATCGCGGGTATCGCCACCTCGTTCGGTGCCTCCGGATACATCGAACCGGCCGGCAGCGACGCCGAGGTGGTACGGCGACTCAAAGCCGCCGGGGCGGTGATCGTCGGAAAGACCAACACCTGCGAGCTGGGTCAGTGGCCGTTCACCAGCGGCCCGGGCTTCGGTCACACCCGCAATCCCTGGTCCCGCCGGCACACCCCGGGTGGGTCGTCGGGGGGCAGCGCCGCCGCGGTCGCCGCGGGTCTGGTCGCCGCCGCGATCGGATCCGACGGGGCCGGCAGCGTGCGCATCCCCGCCGCGTGGACGCATCTGGTCGGCATCAAACCGCAGCGCGGACGCATCTCCACCTGGCCGCTGCCGGAGGCGTTCAACGGGATCACCGTCAACGGTGTGCTGGCCCGCACCGTCGAGGACGCGGCGCTGGTATTGGACGCGGCGTCCGGCAATGCCGACGGTGATCTGCATAAACCGCCTGCGCTGACGGTCTCCGACTACGTGCGGACCGCGCCCGGGCCACTGCGGATCGCGATCTCCACCCGGTTCCCCTACAACGGGTTCCCGGCTCGGTTGCACCCGGAGATCAGGGCCGCGCTGGAGCACGTCGCCGCGCAGCTGCGGTTACTCGGACACACCGTCGTGTCGGGAAACCCCGACTACGGGCTGCGACTGTCGTGGAACTTCCTGTCCCGCTCGACCGCTGGTGTGCTGGCCGCCGCGGCACGCCTCGAGCGCGTCACCCTCGACCCACGGACGTTGGCCAACATGCGCACCGGCCGGCTGCTGTCGCAGGCCGTGCTGCGCAAGGCCCGCGCCCATGAGGCCAAAGATCAGCGTCGGGTGGGCTCGATCTTCCGCATCGTCGACGTGGTGCTGGCTCCCACCACCGCCCTGCCGCCGCCGCTGGTGCACGCATTCGACGACTTGAACGCCCTCGAGACCGACCGCGCCATGATCGCGGCCTGCCCGGCGACCTGGCCGTGGAATCTGCTGGGCTGGCCCTCGGTCAACGTGCCGGCCGGGTTCACCTCCGAAGGATTGCCGATCGGGGTGCAGTTGATGGGTCCGGCCAACAGCGACGGCTTGCTCGTTTCGCTGGCCGCCGAGCTGGAAGGGATCAGTGGCTGGGCCACGCGGCAGCCCACGCCATGGTGGCGCACCGCGCTCGGCGACGGCCCGTGAGACAGCGAAAATGCCCGCGACCACTGACTTCTGCGACGTTATCGGCTGTCCGCTAAGCTGACACGGTCTTGGTAAGACTTCCTATCCACTTAACGGTGCACAGCTGAAAGGCATCTACAAATGGCCTCTCTGTCGTTGACCAGACTCGCTGTCGCAGCCGGCAGTCTGGCTTTGTCGCTCTCCGCTGGAGCCGGATTGGCCTCCGCCGATCCAGACCTCAGCCCGATCATCAACACCACCTGCAACTACTCGCAGGTGTCCGCGGCCTTGAACGCGGAGAACCCCGGCGCGGCCGCGGACTTCAACGCCTCCCCGCTCGCCCAGACCTGGCTGCGGTCCTTCCTGTCGTCGCCGCCCGAGAAGCGGCAGCGGATCGCCAACCAGATCCAGGCCATGCCGGAGGCTCAGCAGTACGTCGGCACCATCACGTCGATTGCCGGTTCCTGCAACAACTACTGAGCGGAACCAAACGGTGGGCCTGCCCAAAAAGGTCCTGATCAGCGCCGCGGAGCTCGCTGAGCTCCTGCGGGCCGGTGATCCAGTGACCATCGTCGACGTTCGCTGGAGTCTGGATGCGCCCGACGGGCATCCGGCATACCTGCGGGGTCATCTTCCCGGTGCGGTGTACGTCTCGCTCGAAGACGAGCTGTCCGACCACGACGTCACCGGCCTGGGTCGGCACCCGCTGCCGACCGGCCGCAACCTGGAGGCCGCCGCCCGCCGCTGGGGGGTCCGGCGAGAGAAGCCGGTGGTGGTCTACGACGACTGGAACCGGGCCGGATCCGGACGGTTGTGGTGGCTGCTGACCACCTCCGGCCTGACGGACGTCCGCATTCTCGACGGTGGCATGCCGGCCTGGACAAGGGCCGGCGGCGAACTGGAGACCGGCGAGGTCACCCCGCAGCCGGGCAACGTCACCCTGTTACCCGAAGACCTGTACGACGGCAGCCGACCCACCCTGACCGCGGACGAAGCCGGCGACGGCGCCGGCTCGGGCGCGCTGGCTCTACTCGATACGCGCGCACCCGCGCGGTTCCGTGCCGACGATGAGCCGGTCGATGCGGCAGCCGGCCACATCCCGGGCGCCAAGAACCTCCCGTTCACCGCAGTGCTGGCCGCCGACGGCACATTCCTGCCCGACGAAGCGGTCGCCCAACTGCTGTCCGAACGCGCCATCGGCGCCGACGACGCGGTCGGGGCCTACTGCGGTTCCGGGATCAGCGCGACGGTGATCATCGCGGCGCTGGCCGTCGCCGGCCGCACCGCCGCCCTGTTCCCGGGGTCGTGGTCACAGTGGAGTTCGGATACGTCCCGCCCGGTCGCCCGCGGATCCGAGTAACGCCCCAATCAGCCGAGGTGGAAGTCCGCCGGCTGCGGGCTGCCCAGCATCGCGTTCATCGCCGCGCGGTCGAACGGCCACAGATCGACGGTGCCGTCCTCGGCGAGGTACCACGAGTTGCAGCCGGTGTTCCACACCGTCGGACCCATCGCGACCGCGACGGCGTCGTTGAACCGGGTGGTCGCCTGATCGGTGACCTCGACGGTCGTCAGCTCCCCGGCCCGGAACTTCTCCAGCCACTGCCCGATGTAGCCGGCGGTCAACTCCGAGGTGTACTGCAGGGAGATCGACCCGGTAGGCGAGTTCGGGCCCAGCACCGTGAACAGGTTGGGGAATCCCGGGATCGCGGTCATCCGGTAGGCGCGCGGCCCCTTGGCCCACGCGTCGTCGATGTTGACCCCGTCCCGGCCGATCAGCCGCATGGGGCGCATGTAGTTGTGGGCGTGGAATCCGGTCGCCAGCACGATGACATCCGTGTCGCGATGGCTGCCGTCGGCGGTGCGGATGCCGTGCGGGGTGACTTCGGCGATGCCGTCGGTGATGAGGTCGGTGTTGTCAGCGCAGATCGCTCGGTAATAGGTACCAGACACCACCTGGCGCTTGCACAACGGCTGGTAGTCGGGTTTGAGTTTCGACCGTAACTCTTTGTCGCGCACCTGGATTCGCAGGCACGCCCGGGCATAGGACTGGACCGCCCGGCGACGCCACGACGGACGCGTGGTGACGTCGGTCAGCAGACCCGATCCGCCGAACGACATCAGCCGGTAGATTCCGCGGTGCAGCATCGGGAATCGTGCCAGCACCGCGGCGACACCGGGCAACTGCCTGACCGACATGGGCGCCCACAGGATCCACTGCGCCGAACGCACGTAATGGTCGATCGATGCGGCGACGGGCTGCAGTGCCGACACCACCTGCACCCCGGTCGATCCGGTGCCGATCACCGCGATCTGCTTTCCGTGGGTGTCCAGATCGTCGTCCCACCGGGCGGTGTGCACCACCGGGCCGGCGAAGTCCGTCAGGCCGGGAATGTCGGGGATGAACGGATGGTGCAGCACTCCGGTCGCACAGATCACGAAGTCAGCGACCAACTCGTCGCCGGCGGCGGTGGTGACCGTCCACACCCGTTGGTGCTCATCCCATTCCGCGGCGGTCACCTCGGTGTCGAGCCGGATCAGCGGCGCCAACCCCAGCCCGTCGACCACGTCGCGGTGGTAGCGCTGGATCGTCGTTCCAGTGGCCCAGGCGAACTGCCAGTCGGGTTTCGGCGCGAATCCGAATTGGTAGATCTGCGACGGCACGTCGCACCGTAGCCCCGGATAGTGGTTCCAGTACCAGACGCCGCCGACGTCGGAGCCCTTCTCCAGCACGGTGATGTCGGTGAATCCGCGCTCCCGCAGGACGTAGGCGGTGGTGATGCCGGCGACGCCCGCGCCGATCACGACCACGCGGGGCTCGCGTCGGATCACGACGCCGGCCCGTCATGATCGGCGTGATGAGCCGCGGCCTGCCGATTCACCCGCTCGATGTAGGCACCGCGCGCTGCGGTGTCGATGGAGGTCAGCGCGCGGCGCACCGATCGGCGCGCGGCGCGTGACCCGAGCACCGCGAGGATGGCCGCCGCCACGTCAGCCGGGTCGACCGTGGGCATGCCGCCGCCCAGCGACGCCCCCAGCGCGGCGAACTTGCTCGCGTTGTAGGTGACCATGCCCGGCACCGGAATCATGCCGGCCATCGAGGCGACGTTGACGACGTGACCGCGGCCGCGCTGAGCCATCCCGGGCAGCACCGCCTGCATGCCGTTGAGCACACCGCGGACATTGACGTCCAGAATCAGATCCCTGACCTGCTCGGCCTCCGCCTCGATATGCGTCAGCATCTCCTGCCAGGACGCCGCACTCGTGACGTCGAGCCGGCCCCCGGAGACGCCGAGTTCGTGGGCGGTGTGTCGGCAGGTGTCCGCGTCGATGTCACCGATCCACACCCGCGCGTCGCCGGCGGCGAGCAACTCCGCGGTGGCCGCCCCGATCCCGCGGGCACCGCCGGTGATCAAGACCCGGGAGTCTGACACCGACGACTTCTGCGGCATGGGCTAGCTGCGCAGCGCCGATACCGCGTCGACCAGCATGTGGCGCGCCCGGTCGGCATCGACCATGGCCGGTGGCTGGCCGCGCATCTGCTGCGGGTTGGCGGTGACCTGCACCAGGGCGTCGCCGAGGTAGGCGGTAAAGGTATAGGACTCGCGGGACTGCTGCTGCCCGTCCTTGCCGGTGATCTCAATCTCCGAGTGCGAACCCGACGTGTGAGCGTGGTCGATCTGCGGGGCGTCTACCTCATCCAGGTAGCCGGTGAGCTTGCCCGCCTGGAACGAGACGTGCTTGCACCTCTCTGCGGCCTCCGCATCGAACGGCAAGTCCTTGTCCGCCTGCATGGCGATCGCGACAAATTGGTTGCCGTTGCCGACGACCGAGACCATCGACATCTTGCCCCGGATGCCCTTGGGCGGGCGACCGCTGCTGGCCGCGTAGTCTGCGCAGTCCGCGGGATCGAAGGTCACGCCGGGCGGCATCTTCTGCGGCCCGAGGATCTTGGGATCGATCTCGTTGGGACCCTTGGTCTGGGTCTTGAAGTCCGAGCCGAACGTCGACTCGATGTTGAACAGCTTGGTGGTATCGAACGGCTTATGGGATCCCCCGCAACCGGTCAGTGCTTGCGCACACATGATCAGGCCAACGGAGGCAACTACCAACGACTTGGGTTCCGGCACCCCTGGAATGTACCAATACCGATCCGCCCGCGCCGTGCGGTAGCGACCGCCGTTCGCCGCGACGGGCGGTAACCCTAGAAACCCAGCCGGCCGAGCTGTTTGGGGTCGCGCTGCCAGTTCTTCGCCACCTTGACCCGTAGATCGAGAAACACCTTGGTGCCCAACAGCTTTTCGATCTGGACGCGCGCTGCGGTACCCACTTCGCGCAGCCGGGCGCCACCGCGCCCGATCACGATCCCCTTTTGACTATCCCGTTCAACGTAAAGCACCGCGTACACCTCGATCAGGTCGGCTTTATCTCCGTGGCCCTCGCGCCGCTCGACCTCGTCGATTACCACCGCCAGCGAGTGCGGCAGTTCATCACGCACCCCCTCCAACGCGGCCTCCCGGATGAACTCGGCCATCAGGGTTTCCTCGGGCTCGTCGGTCAGCTCACCGTCGGGGTAGAAAGCCGGGCCGGGCGGCAGCGCGGCGGCCAGCACCCTGGTCAGCACATCGACCTGCTCTCCGGTAACGGCCGATACCGGGACGATCTCAGCCTCCGGAATCAGCTCATCGACGGCAACCAACTGCGCGGCGATCTTGTCGCGGGGCACCTTGTCCATCTTGGTGACGACGACGACGAGGGTGGTCTTGGGTGCGACCGTCCGGATCTGCTCGATGATCCAGCGGTCCCCCGGTCCGATCGCCTCGTCGGCGGGGATGCACAGTCCGATGACGTCGACCTGGCCGTAGGTGTCACGGACCAGGTCGTTCAATCGCTTACCCAGTAGCGTCCTGGGCCGGTGCAGGCCGGGGGTGTCGACCAGGATGATCTGAAAGTCGTCCCGGTGCACGATCCCGCGGATGGTGTGCCGGGTAGTCTGCGGTCGGTCTGAGGTGATCGCCACCTTCTGCCCGACCAGTGCGTTAGTCAAGGTCGATTTGCCGGTGTTGGGCCGGCCGATGAAACATACGAAGCCGGAATGAAACTCAGACATGACTGCCCTTCGCCGAACGTGTACTCAGTGCGAGGTTTCGCCCGAATTTTCGCAGTGGGTGCACGTTCGACGTTCTCACAGCGGCCGACCGGATCGGTCGGTGACGGCCACCGCCGCCGACGGCGACAGCTCGTGGACCGCCGCGACGCCATCGTCATCGCGATCGGCGCTATCGCCCACCAGCACCGCCGCCTCCAGCCCGCTGGCCCCGCTGGACACCGCGGCCGCCACCGCCGCCTGCAGCGCCGTGAGCCGCAGCGCCGCTAGCTGCACCGGGGCCGCCGCGTAGCTGCGCCCGTCGAGGTCGCGCACCGCTGCGCCACTGTCGGCCTCGGCCCGGGCCATCGCCCCGCGCGCCAGCACCACCAGCTTGACGTCATCGGGATCGGTCAGTGCCTCACCGCTCATCTGTGGTCTCCTCGCCGTCGGACTGCACCGGGTCGGCCGGACTCACCAGAACAGTGCCGATCCGCACCCGTCCCCGGCTGTTACGGCTGCCCTCGGCCTGCAGTCGCAGTCCGTGTGACACTACCTCGGAGCCGGGCAGCGCAACCCGGCCCAGCTCCAGCGCCAGCAGGCCCCCGACCGTCTCGACGTCGAGTCCGGGGTCGAACGCCACCCCGTACAGTTCACCGACGTCCTCGATCGGTAGCCGCGCTGATACCCGGAACGTGTTGCTGCCCAACTCCTGCACCGGCGCCACTTCGCCCTGGTCGTACTCGTCGGCGATCTCGCCGACGATCTCCTCCAGGACATCCTCGATGGTGACCAGCCCCGCTATGGCGCCGTACTCGTCGACCAGCAAGGCCATGTGATAGCGGCTGCGCTGCATGTCGTGCAGCAGTGCGTTGAGCGCCTTGGAGTCGGGCATGAACACCGCAGGTCGCATCACCTGCGCGACCGTGGTGTCCTGCCCCCCGTTGGTTGAGTAATAAGTTTGTTGGACTAGGTCTTTCAGGTAGACCACGCCGAGGATGTCGTCCACGTTCTCACCGATCACCGGGATCCGGGAGTGGCCGCTGCGCACCGCCAGTGACGTCGCCTGACCCGCGGACTGGTCACTTTCGATCCACACCATCTCGGTGCGGGGCACCATCACCTCACGGGCCGGGGTGTCGGCGAGCTCGAACACCGACTGGATCATCCGGCGTTCGTCGGCGGCCACCACTCCGCGCTGCTGTGCCAGGTCGACCATCTCACGCAATTCGACTTCCGAGGCGAACGGCCCGTTGCGGAAACCACGCCCCGGGGTCAGCGCGTTACCCAACACCACCAGCAGGCTGCTGATCGGGGTCAGCAACACCGAAATCGCATGCAGCGGAAGTGCTGTCGCCAGGGCGATCGAATAGGCATTCTGCCGTCCCAGGGTCCGGGGGCCCACCCCGATCACCACGAAACTCACCACCACCATGATCGCCGCGGCGCAGAACAGACCCCAGTCCAGGTCGAGCACCGCATGCAACAGGAACACCAGCAGCGCTGTGGCAGTGATCTCGCAGGTGATACGACCCAGCACCACCAGGTTGATGTAGCGGGGCCGTTCGTCCATCAACTTGTTCAACCAGACCGCGCCGGGGCGTTTGGCGCGGACCAGTTCCTCGACCCGCGCCGGCGACACCGTGCTGACCGCGGCGTCGATCGCCGCGAACAGTCCGCCGAGGCCGATCAGCGCGATCACGCTGAGTAACAGCGGTGTTCCGGTCACGATTCGTCGAAATACCTGGACTTGTCCAGCAACCGACGGTCCTTCTCACTCTGGGTCTCGGCCCGATAGGACTCCACCTGGTCGGCAACCCACTCCTCGAGGAGCCGACGCTGCAGCGCGAACATCTCTTTCTCCTCGTCCGGCTCCGCGTGGTCGTAACCCAGCAGGTGCAGCACGCCGTGGACGGTGAGCAAGGCCAGCTCCTGGCCGAGCGAATGCCCGGCTGCCGCGGCCTGCTCGGTGGCGAACTCCGGGCACAGTGCGATGTCGCCGAGCATCGACGGCCCGGGCTCCGGAGCGTCGGGCCGGCCGCCAGGCTCCAGTTCGTCCATCGGGAAGCTCATCACGTCGGTAGGCCCGGGCAGGTCCATCCAGCGCATGTGCAGGTCGGCCATCGCGGCGGTGTCCAGCAGCACCATCGAAAGCTCCGCACCGGGGTTGACGTCCATTTTGTCGAGCACGAACTTGGCGACGCTGACCAGCTCAACCTCGGAGACATCGAGACCGGATTCGTTGGATACCTCGATGCTCATCGGCGAGACCGGCCCTCGGACGCACTAGCCGCGCGCCGCGACGCCCGGTTGAGCACCAGACCCGGCCCGGAGTGCTGCGCTTCGTGGCGCGAATAGGCGTCGACGATGTCGGAAACCAGGCGGTGCCGAACCACGTCGACGCTGGTCAGCTCGGTGACCTCGATGTCGTCGATGCCGTCGAGGATGTCCACGGCGGCCCGCAGACCGGACTTCGCGCCGCCGGGCAGGTCGATCTGGGTGACGTCGCCGGTGACCACCATCTTGGAGCCGAATCCCAGCCGGGTCAGGAACATCTTCATCTGCTCGGCGGTGGTGTTCTGCGCCTCGTCGAGGATGATGAACGCCGAATTGAGGCTTCTGCCGCGCATGTACGCCAGCGGCGCCACCTCGATCACCCCGGAGCTCATCAGCTTGGGAATCAGCTCCGGGTCCATCATGTCGTGCAGCGCGTCGTAGAGCGGGCGCAGATACGGGTCAATCTTCTGGCTCAGCGTGCCGGGTAGAAACCCAAGGCTCTCACCGGCCTCCACCGCCGGCCGGGTCAAGATGATGCGGGTCACCTGCTTGGTCTGCAGCGCGTTGACCGCCTTGGCCATCGCCAGATAGGTCTTTCCGGTGCCGGCCGGGCCTATACCGAACACGACGGTGTTGGCGTCGATCGCGTCGACGTAGCGTTTCTGGTTGAGCGTCTTGGGCCGAATCGTCTTGCCGCGCCGCGACAGGACGTCGAGGGTGAGCACCTCGGCTGGTGATTCGTTGCCGGTGCCCACCAGCATGCCGACACTGTGCCGCACGGTTTCGGGAGTCAGCGACTGGCCACCGGCCACGATCGCCACCAGCTCGGAGACCACCCGCTCGGCGAGTGCGACGTCGGCCGGCTCCCCGACGAAGGTGACGGCATTGCCGCGCACATGCAGATCGGCGGCCAGCAGGCGTTCGAGAGCGCGCAGGTTCTCATCGGCGGAACCCAGCAGACCCACGACCAGGTCGGGTGGAATATCGACGCTGCTACGAACCTGCGAGGCCGGCCCGGCAGCGGGGGTATCGCGGGGCGTCACGGGGTTTCCGATACCTACTTTCTGGAGGTCTGTACAACGATATGTCGGACGCCTCAGTCTACCGCCACCCCCTTCGGTGAGCGGTTCGTTCATACCGGGACCGACTCGGATCGCGCAAAATGCCGGTTATGAGCGATGAAAACTCCACCCCTGCGATCACCCGCGTTTGACCGCCTCACCCCCAGCGCCGCGTCAGCACTCCCAACGCACCGAGGGCGACCGCGGCCGCCGTCGACGTCCGCAGCACAGTCGGACCCAGCCGGGCGGCAATGGCACCGGCGCCGGTCAGCACCGTCAGCTCCGCATCGGTGATGCCGCCCTCCGGGCCGACCACCAATGCCAGTGCCGACGCAGCCGCTACCGCGGGCAACCCGGCGGTGGCCGCGTCGTGCAATACCAGCACCATCGTGCCGCCGGCCACCTGTTCACGCACCCACGACACCAGTTCGGAGGTGGCCAGCACCCCGTGCACCGGTGGAATCTGCGACCGACGGGATTGGCCGGCAGCCGCTCGGGCAGTGGCGCGCCACCGCCGCAACCCCTTGTCGGCCCGCGGGCCGTCCCAGCGGGCCACACACCGGTCGGCCTGCCAAGCCACGAATGCGTCGGCGCCGGCCTCGGTGGCCAGCTCGACGGCCAACTCGGACCGTTCGGATTTAGGTAAGGCCTGCACCACCGTGACCGGCGGGACGGCCGGCGAGACCTGCCAGCGATCCAGCACCCGGGCGCGCAACCCGCCGCGGTCGGCCTCCTCGACCCGGCATTCGGCCACCGCGCCGGCGCCATCCCCCAGTGTCAGCTGCTCACCGGGCCGGATCCGGCGCACCGTCGCAGCGTGGAAGCCGGCGTCGCCACCGATGTCGGCCAGCTCACCCACCTCGGGTAGCGCTTCGACGTAGAACAGGCCGCCCACCGCCGGCTCAGCGGCCGGTGAAGGTCTCGCGCAGCCGGCTGAACAGCCCGCTGCCGTGCGGCGCGTGTGCCGAGCGGACCTGAGCGGACTCCCGTTCGCGGTGTTGCTTGAACTTGTGGAGCAGTTCGGTGTCGTGGCTGTCGAGACGTTCGGGCACCACCACCTCGATGTGGGCGTGCAGGTTGCCGCGCGCCCCGGTCCGCAGTTGCGGCATGCCGTGGCCGCGCAGTCCGATGATCGCCCCCGGCTGGGTGCCGGCCGGGATGGTGATGTCAACGGCACCGTCGAGTATTGCGTCGACGGCCACCGTGGTGCCCAGGGCGGCGTCGACCATCGGCACCGAAATGTGGCAGTGCAGGTCGTCGCCGTCGCGGGCGAAAATCTCGTGGGGCTGCTCGTGCACCTCGACGTAGAGGTCACCCGCCGGTCCGCCACCGGGCCCGACCTCGCCCTGGGCGGTCAGCCGAACCCGCATCCCGTCACCGATACCGGCGGGGATCTTCACGCTGACCTCACGGCGCGCCCGTACCCGGCCGTCACCGGCGCACTGGTGGCACGGATCCGGGATCACCTCACCGACGCCGCGGCAGGTCGGGCACGGCCGCGACGTCATCACCTGGCCGAGCAGGGACCGCTGCACGCTCTGTACCTCGCCGCGGCCGTGGCAGGTGTCGCAGGCCACCGGCCGAGAATCCCCATTGGTGCCGCGCCCCTGGCAGCGGTCACACAGCACCGCGGTGTCGACGGTGACGTGCTTGGTGACGCCGGCCGCGCACTCGGCGAGGTCCAGCCGCATGCGCAGCAGCGAATCCGAACCCGGCCGAACCCGGCCGGTCGGGCCACGGGAAGCCGTACCGCCACCGAAAAAGGCTTCGAACACATCCCCGAGTCCGCCGAATCCGCCGAATCCGTTTCCGGCTCCGCCGCCGCCGCCGTTCTCCAGCGGGTCACCGCCGAGGTCGACGACGCGGCGCTTCTCCGGGTCCGACAACACCTCGTAGGCGACGCTGATCTCCTTGAACTTGGCCTGCGTCGCCTCATCGGGGTTGACGTCGGGATGGTACTTGCGCGCCAGTTTGCGGTAGGCGCGCTTGAGTTCGGTGTCGCTGACGCCCTTATCGACGCCCAACATGCCGTAATAGTCGCGTGCCACGCCTGATCTCTCCCAACTTGAGCCAGCCGGAGATTATCGTGCCCCGAGCACTTCACCGATGTACATTGCAACCGCAGCGACACTGGCGATAGTTCCCGGATAGTCCATCCGGGTGGGGCCCAGCACCCCCATCCCCCCGTATACGGTGCCCTGGGAACCGTAGGCGGTGGACACCACCGAGGCGCCGACCATCTCCTGCGCCTCGGTCTCGTGACCGATGCGCACCGTGACTTTACCGGCTTCCTGCTGCACAGCCAGCAGCCGCAGCACCACGACCTGCTCTTCGAGTACTTCCAGCACCGACCGCAGCGAACTGCCGAAGTCGGCGGCATTGCGGGTCAGGTTGGCGGTGCCGCCCAGCAGCAAGCGCTCCTCGCGGTGCTCTACCAGCGATTCCAGCAATACCGTCGCCGACCGCCCGACCGCGTTGGCCAGGCCTGGGGAAAGTCCACTGTGTCCTTCCAGGTGCCCAGCGAGTTCGGCGACCGCCGTGGAGGCCGCCGAGACCCGCTGGCCCTCCAGCGCGGCGCCGAGCAACTCACGCAGCTGGCTGAGCTGATGGTCGTCGATGGAGTCCCCGAGTTCAACGATGCGCTGGTCGACCCGGCCGGAGTCGGTGATGACGACCAGCAGCAGCCGCGCCGGGGTCAGCGCGATCACCTCGAGGTGGCGCACCATCGACACCGACAGGGTCGGATACTGCACGACGGCCACTTGGCGGGTCAGTTGGGCTAGCGTGCGCACCGCGCGGCGCAGCACGTCGTCGAGGTCGACCCCGGTCTCCAGGAAAGACAGGATCGCTCGGCGTTCCGCGCTCGACAGCGGCTTGACGTCGTCGATACGGTCGACAAATTCCCGGTAGCCCTTCTCGGTGGGCACCCGCCCGGAACTGGTATGGGGCTGAGCTATGTAGCCCTCGGCCTCCAGCACCGCCATGTCGTTGCGAACGGTAGCCGAGGAAACACCGAGGTTGTGCCGCTCGACCAGTGCCTTGGACCCGATCGGCTCCTTGGTGGCGACGAAGTCGGCCACGATGGCACGCAACACCTCGAAGCGACGATCGTCAGCAACGCTCACAGGCACTAGGTTACGTTCTGGGATACTTCCTGGCACGAACGTCCGTGTTTGCCCGGCGACACGCCGCGATTCCGGTAGATCTACGCACGCTCGCGCAGAAGAGAGGAACGCATGTCTGACTTTCCTTACACAGACCGCTTCGAGGTCAACCGGGTGCTGCCCGAAAAGGGCCGGCCCCGCGATGAGGTGCTGGCCGAACTGCGGGAGATGGCCGCCGCGGAGAATCCCACCTGGGAGACCGGCAAGGTGTCGGGCACCATGTACTGCGGCGACCACGAGCACTACCGCTTCCTCGACGAGGCGTTCGGACTGTTCGCCCACGTCAATGTGCTGCAGCGCGATATCTGCCCGTCGGCGACCAAGTTCGAGGGCGAGATCATTGCGATGGCGCTGGATCTGATGCACGCCGACGCTGTCACCGACGGTGAACCGGCGGGCATGGTCACCACCGGCGGGACCGGCAGCATCATCCACGCGCTGCTGGCCTACCGCGAGCACGCCGCACAGCACCGGGGCATCACCCGACCGAACTTCATCAAGCCCGAGACCGGTCACCCGGCCTTCGACAAGGGCTGCCACCTGTTCGGCATCGAACTCCGCAAGGCGCCGATCAACCCGCTGACCACCGGAGTCGACGTGGGCTGGGTGGCCGACAACATCGACGAGAACACCATCGCGATCATGGGTTCGGCCTGCAATTACGGCTACGGCACCGTCGATCCGATCCCCGAGCTCGGACAGCTGGCCTTGGATCGCGGCGTGGGATTGCACGTTGACGGCTGCCTGGGCGGGTTCGTGCTGCCGTTCGCCCAGGAGCTGGGGTATGACGTCCCGGTGTTCGACTTCCGGGTGCCCGGTGTCACCAGCATCTCCGCGGACAACCACAAATACGGCTACGCCCTCAAGGGTGCCTCCACCCTGCTGTTCCGCGATAAGGCCTACCGCAACGCACAGTACTTCTACCTACTCGATTGGACCGGGGGGAAGTACATGTCGCCGGGCATCGAGGGTTCCCGTTCGGGCGGGTTGATCGCCGCCGCATGGGCGTCAATGGTGCAGCTGGGCCGCGAGGGATACCGCAACTACGCCAAGGCCATCCTGCAAACCGCATCCGTAATGCAGGACGCGGTGCGCAGCCACCCCGAGCTGACGATCATGGGCTCCCCGACATTCTGCTTCAGCTTCCGCTCCGACGAGTTCGACATCTACCACGTCGCCGACGCCATGAAACCCAAGGGCTGGCGGTTCAACGGCCAGCAGTACCCCAACGCCATCCACATGGCCGTCACCCGGCCGCAGACCCAGCCCGGCGTGGCCGCAGCGTTCGCCGCCGACCTCGACGACGCGGTCGAGTATGCCAAGAAGAAGGCCGCCGCCGGCGAGGCGCCGGTCAGCGCCGCGGTCTACGGCGGCATCCCGGGCGGACTGACCGACGAGGCGGCCCAATTCATTGAAGGGTTCATGGAGCAGATGCTCGATACCCAGCAGTCGCTGCCGCCCGTGTCATGACGCCGCTTTCATGATGCCGCTTTCATGATGCCGCTTTCATGATGCAGCGCGCCGATCGCGTCATCCTCGCCGTCGACCTCGGTACCGGGGGCCCCAAGGTCGGGTTCGTGTCATTGGACGGAACCGTGTTGTGGTCGGACCTCATCGCGGTAACGACCGAGTATGGGCCGGGCGGAACGGCCACCCAGAACGCCGGTCTGTGGTGGGCGATCATTCGCGACGCCACCCGGCGCGGGCTGGCCGAAAGCGGGGTGCGCGGTGAGCAGGTGGCCGGGGTGGCGATCACCGGCCAGTGGGCCAGCACGGTCCCCGTCGACGCCGACGGCCGCCCTGTAGGCCCGTGCGTGATGTGGATGGACACCCGCGGTGCGCCCTACAGCCGCAAGGCGATCGGTGGGCGGTTGCAGGGCTACCGGCCCCTGGCACTGCTCAGTTGGATCCGGCGCAACGGCGGCATCCCGAGCCCCAGCGGTGACGACCCGGTCGGGCACATGCTGCACCTGCAGCACGGCGACCCGGCGGCCTTCGACGCGGCCAGCTGGTTTCTGGAGCCGGTCGACTACCTGAGCATGTGCTTCACCGGGCGGGCCGCGGCGTCGCCCGCCTCGATGATGGGCGCCTGGCTCACCGACAACCGCAACCTGGCC
>JBDTEP010000122.1:0-46189 GCA_039922455.1 Mycobacterium sp.
CGCATGCGACGATCGGCGCGTGGTGGAGCCGGGTAAGGAGCTGCAGCCGATAGCGCAGATCGCACAGTGGCGGCAGGTGCTGGGTTGCCTGACGTCCGGCGCGGAATTGAGCGGGGGCCAGGCGGCCTGGGCGATGGAGCAGATCATGGCCGGCAGCGCCACGTCGGCCCAGATCGCGGCGTTCGGGGTGGCAATGCAGATGAAGGGCCCGACCGCGACTGAGGTCGGGGCGCTGGCCGACGTCATGTTGGCGCACGGCCGCAAGGTTCCCACCGAGCAGATCGGCACCGACACCGTGGACGTGGTGGGTACCGGCGGTGACGGCGCCAACACTGTGAACCTCTCCACGATGGCGGCGATCGTGGTGGCCGCGGCCGGTGTACCGGTGGTCAAACACGGCAACCGGTCGGCGGGCTCGCTGTCCGGCGGCGCCGACACCCTGGAGGCACTGGGGGTTCGTATCGATCTGGGGCCGGACGCCGTCGCGCGAAGTGTCGCCGAGGTCGGGATCGGATTCTGCTTTGCACCGCAGTTCCAGCCGTCCTACCGCAACGCGTCCGCGACGCGACGCGAGATCGGCGTGCCCACCGTGTTCAACCTGCTGGGGCCGCTGACCAACCCGGCCAGGCCGCGGGCCGGGCTGATCGGCTGCGCGTTCGGTGATCTAGCCGAGGTGATGGCCGGCGTGTTCGCCGCGCGCGGGTCCAGCGTGCTGGTGGTGCACGGCGACGACGGCCTCGACGAACTGACCACGACCACAACCAGCACCATCTGGCGGGTGCAGGCGGGCACCATCGACCGGCTGACCTTCGATCCGGCCGGGTTCGGGTTCGCCCGTGCCGAGGTGGGCCAGTTGCTCGGCGGTGATGCGCGGGCGAACGCCGAGGGGGTCCGGTCGGTGCTGGCAGGAACCCCGGGACCGGTGCGCGACGCCGTGGTGCTCAACGCCGCGGGGGCGATCGTCGCGCATACCGGATTATCCAGCGACGCTAAGTGGGTGCCGGCCTGGGAGAACGGGCTGCAGCGCGCTGTCACGGCGATCGACAGCGGCGCGGCCGAACAATTGCTCGCCCGATGGGTCCGCTTCGGCGCCCAACTCTGAGGCCAGCCGCGCCGAACGGGCCACCGCGGCCCACGGTGTCCACGGTCCGGCCGAGCCGAGCGGCGATGCCCATCCGACGGGTTCATGCGGCGGTCCCAGCTTCGCCTCTCCTCCGTCGAGCCTCGCTGAGCCGTCGGCCTCGGCCGCACCCTCAATGGGTATGACGCGCACGATGCGCACGCCGGGAGAGGCCAGCCAGCGGGCGATGAGCCCGGTCTCCTCGACCAGAGCGCCGGCCTGGGGGCACGCCCCCGCAAGCGGGAGGTACCCCCACCCGCTGGGGGGGGATGGCGCCGGCTCCGGCACCACCGTTTCGGCACCCATGGTGATGGCGTCGACGACGGGCATCGGCGGCACGCCGGGTGCGGCGCAGCCGGCCGCCGCCAACCGTCCGTAGCGGATTACGGTGAGCTGCCACCCGCCTGCGCCGTCCGGCGCGGCAGCCACCAACTCGGGCAGTGCGGCCAACGCGCGTGTGCGCTGGCTGCGCCACAGGGCCTCGATCGCGGCGGCGGTGCGGTCGCGCAGTCGCGCGGCGCTCTCGTACTGCCCGCGATCGGCCAACGCAGCCACCTGCTGCACCGCCGCGCCCAGTGCGGTGTTGTCGCTGCCGTCGATCAACGCGGCCGTGCGCGCGACGGTTTCGGCGTACTGCTCGGCGGTGAAGTCGGGTGCAGCGGGGCAGGGGCTCACTTCCCGCGGGGGGCAGGTGTGCCGGCCAGTGCGACTCAATCGCGTGGTACACGTTCGAATCCCGGTGAACCGCGCCAATAGGGCGGCGGTCGCGGCGGCGTCGGCACGGGAGCGGAAGGGGCCGATCACCCGGTCGTGTTGTGGTGCACGTACTACCGACAGGCGGGGGAAAGCCTCATTCGACAGGGTGATCCACCACCACCGCCGGGGGAACTTCGACCGGCGGTTGTACGGCGGAGCGTGCGCGGCGAGCAACCGCAGTTCACGCGACCCCGCCTCTAACGGATGCGCGCATTCGACGTGGTCGATGCGGGTGGCCAGGGCCACCATCTCTGCGATGCGGCGGCGCCGATCGGATCCGTTGAAGTACTGACCGGCGCGGCGGCGAAGGTCGGTGGTGGTGCCGATGTAGAGCACTTCGTCGGATGGGCCGCGGAACAGATAGACCCCCGGCCGGTGCGGTAGCCCGTCGGCGAGGCCGCGTTTGCGGAGTTGGGCCGGTGTCGCATGCGACAGGTAGGAGCGCAGGTCGGCGTAGGTGTGTACCCGCTGGTTGCCGACTCGGTCGATCAAGGCGTGTAGGACGTCGACGGTGGCGCGGGCATCGTCGAGGGCCCGGTGGGTGGGTTGGGTGCTGATCGCGAACAGCCGGGCCAGCTCGGCCAGCCGCACACTGGGCGCCTCGTCGCGGCTGAGCACCCGTCGCGCCAGCCGAACCGTGCACAGCACCGGTGGCCGGGGCCAGTCCACACCCCAGCGTTGCGCGGCCGCGGTCAGGAACCCGACGTCGAACCCGGCGTTGTGGGCGACCAGCACCGAACCGCGATCGAATCCGGCGAACTCAAGGAATGTCGGCAGCACGGCCTCAATGGTGGGCGCCTCGTGCACCATCGCGGTGGTGATCCCGGTCAGCCGGACGATCTGTGGCGGGATGCCGCGCTGCGGGTTGATCAAGGTGGCGAACTCGCCCTCAACGACACCGCCTCGCACCTTGACCGCGCCGATCTCGGTGATGGCGTCCGCCCCGACATCGGCGGTGGGAGCGGCGCGGGCACCGGTGGTCTCCAGGTCCACCACCACGAAGGTGGTGTCCCGCAAAGCCATCTCGGCCGGTGTGGCTAGCAGCTGGGCGAAGGTCAGCTGCGCTGGATCAGCGGGGGTCATGCCCGAACCGTAAGCGGCCGCACCGACACGTTGTCGGTGACCGGGGTTAGCGTGCCGGCAACCGATCGAGAGGGAATCGCCATGGAACAAATCTCGGGTCACGACCACGCGCACCGGGCCGATCCGGAGCCGGTGGTGATCGACTGTGACGACTGCGCGGTGCGCGGGCCCGCCTGCCGGGACTGTGTGGTCAGTGTCCTGCTCGGTGTGCCGAACGAGCTACTCGAAGACGAGCGGGCGGCTCTGGACGTGCTGGCCGAGGCCGGGATGGCCCCCCGATTGCGTCTGGTGCCGATCCGCGGCGACCTCCGACCGGCGCGAAGATCCGGTGTGGCCTGAACAAGGCACTCGTTTTTAGGGTTTCGCGTGCCCTGCTGTTAAAGTGGCAGCTCGCGATGGACAACGCCGTTGCCATTTCGTAACCTGTTCGAGACCTTACGTACTTTCGGCGGCGGCACGGCCACGTACCTCCCTTGGCAGTGTTAAGGATGCAACCTTGAAGTTCGACCGTATGCAGTGGAATATGCCTGCTTTTCGGCGCACTGCCCTCGGCGTTGCGGCCGGTCTGTTAGTTGGCGCCACCGCTCTGACCGGCACATTTGTCGGTAACGTATACGCCGACCCCGCTGACGATGCGTTGGCGAAGCTCAGTGAGCTGTCCCGGCAGGCCGAGCAGACCACCGAGGCAATGCACACCGCGCAGCTCAATCTCAATGAGAAGCTCGCCGCGCAGCAGGCCGCCGACAAGGCGCACGCCGACGACCAGGCCGCACTCGGCGCTGCCGTAGACCAGCTGTCCACCTACCGTTCGTCGGTCAACCGTTTCGCCGCCACCACCTACATGGGTGGTCGGGTCGGGGGCATGGACGCCATCCTGACCGCCGAGTCGCCGCAGCAGCTGATCGACAAGCTTGCCGTGCAGCGAGTGGTGGCCAGTGACCTGGCGGTGCAGCTGGACCGTTTCCGGGCCGCCAGCGACCAGGCCGACCAGGCCGAGCAGGCCTCCGCGAAGTCGGCGGAAGAGGCCCGGACAATGGCCGAGCAGGCCGCCGCGGTGCGCGCCGAGCTGCAGGCCCGGCAGAGCCGCCTGCAGCTGCAGATCTCCGTGGTCAAATCGCAGTACTACGCGCTCACGCCTGCGCAGCGCACGGCGATGGCCGTACCCGGGCCGGTTCCCGACGGCGGTCCGGGGGAACCTGGTCTTGAGGGGCCGCCGCCGGTTCCAGGAACGGACGCACCGCCCCCGTTCGAGGTGACGCTGGGTGCGCCCGGCGGTGAAGGTGGTTCGGCAGCGACCGCCGTCCAGGCGGCACTGACCCAGGTCGGCTCGCCGTACGTCTGGGGTGGGGCCGCACCGGGCGGGTTCGACTGTTCCGGGCTGGTGATGTGGGCGTTCCACCAGGCCGGGATCTCGCTGCCGCACTCCAGCCAGGCGCAGGCCAACGGCGGCCAGGGTGTTCCGCTCTCGGACCTGCAGCCCGGCGACGTGCTGACCTTCTACTCGGATGCCTCGCACTCCGGGATCTACGTCGGCGACGGCATGATGATCCACTCGTCCACCTACGGTCAGCCGGTCCGGGTAGTTCCGATGAATTCCTCCGGTCCGATCCACAACGCCCGCCGTTACTGAGCGCCGCGGAATCCGCCGCGTGCTGGCCGCGCTGCTGGCAGCCGACCTGATCGCCGCCGCCGCGCTGCTGGCCCTACCGGCCCGTCCGCCGGCGGACCCGCCGCTGATCGTGGGCGATCAACGCACCGTCGTCCTGGAAAATCGCGGTGGCGCACCAGGGGATGCGCTACTGGCCAACATCGCGGCTAACATCGGGGCTGCCGTCGAGGCGGTCGAAGCGTTCTGGGGCACCGATTGGTCGCATCGCATCGAGGTGATGGCCACCGGTTCGGCCCGGCAGTTCGCCGCCCTGGCCGGCGGTGACACCGTCGGGGGCAACGTCGCGCAGTGGGCCGATGTCGCCGCGGTGGCAGTGGCCGACCGGGTGGAGCCGGACCGCCGGCTGGCGGCCGGCCAGCGGGTGGTATTCGCACCGGGCGCGACCGCGATGAGTACGTCTGCGCTACGAATCGTGTTGACCCACGAGCTTTTCCACTACGCGGCCCGTGCCGATACCGCTATCGACGCACCGCACTGGCTCACCGAGGGAGTCGCCGACTTCGTGGCCCGGCCCGGCCCGGGTCCGGTCCTCACGGCGGCGGATCGGGCGGCATTGCCGTCGGACGCCGACCTGGATGCGCCCGGCCCGCGGCGGGCGCAAGCCTACGACCGGGCGTGGGAGTTCGCCCGCTTCGTCGCCGCGCGCTTCGGGACGGCCAAGCTGCGGGAGCTGTACCTGTCCGCCTGCGGTCCCGGGTTCCTCGAGTCGGCCGTCGCCGTGCCCCTGGTGCTCGGTGTGGAGTTACCCGACCTGCTCGTCGGGTGGCAAGGTTGGCGGGGTTGATTGCGGGCAGCGGGCGGCCCGCATCTAGCATCCCTCGGGTGAGCCGGGTCCTATTGGTTACCAATGATTTTCCGCCGCGCCCCGGTGGCATCCAGTGCTACCTGGAAGAGTTGGTGTGTCGCATCGCCGGGGACGGCCGCCATCACGTGACGGTGTACGCACCGCGGTGGAGGGGTGCCGAGGACTTTGACGACGCGGCAAAATCCGCCGGTTATCAGGTGGTGCGCCACCCGGGCACGCTGATGCTGCCGGGCCGGTCCGTGGACACCCGGATGCGCCGGCTCATCGCCGACCAGGCCATCGACACCGTCTGGTTCGGCGCGGCCGCCCCGCTGGCGTTGTTGGCGCAGCGGGCGCGCACCGCCGGCGCCACCCGGGTAGTGGCCAGCACACACGGCCACGAGGTGGGTTGGTCGATGCTGCCGGCCGCCCGCTCGGTGCTGCGCCGGATCGGCGAGTCCTGCGACACGGTCACCTTCGTCAGCGACTACACCCGCGGCCGGTTCGCTTCGGCATTCGGGCCCGAGGCCGCGTTGGAGCACCTGCCGCCCGGCGTGGACACCGACCGGTTCCGTCCCGACCCGGCGGCCCGGGCCGAGTTGCGGGCCCGTTACGGGCTGGGCGGGCGGCCCACAGTGGTGTGCGTGTCGCGGTTGGTGCCGCGCAAGGGCCAGGACATGCTGATCAGGGCGTTACCGGCGATTCGGCAACGCGTCGACGGGGCCGCGCTGGTGATTGTGGGCGGCGGCCCCTACGCCGAGCGGCTGAAGAAGCTGGCCACCGACTGCGGGGTGGCCGATGCGGTGACGTTCACCGGCGGCGTACCGGCCGCCGAGCTGCCGGCCTACTACCTGCTGGGCGATGTCTTCGCGATGCCATGCCGCACCCGTGGTGCCGGGCTGGACGTCGAGGGGCTGGGCATCGTGTTTCTGGAGGCATCGGCGGCGGGCGTGCCGGTGGTCGCCGGCCGCTCGGGCGGCGCACCGGAGACCGTCCTGGACAACCGGACCGGACGGGTGGTCGACGGCCGGTCCGTCGAGGCGGTCGCTGACGCCGTCAGCGCGCTACTGGCCGATCCGGACCGCGCGGCCGCGATGGGTGCCGCCGGACGGGACTGGGTGATGGGTCACTGGCGCTGGGACACCCTGGCCGGGCGGATGGCCGACCTGCTGCAGGGGTGAGGGAGGCTCAGCCCTTGCGGTAGATGGTCTCGATCGCGTCGGCGAACTTCTCGGTGACGACGTTGCGCTTGACCTTCATGGTGGGGGTCAGCTCCCCGGTGGCCTCGCTGAAGTCGACCGGCAGAATCTGGAACTTGCGGATCGACTCGGCGTGCGACACCGCCAGGTTGGCCTGCTTGACCGCAGCGTCCACCTCGGCGATCAGGTCCGGGTCGTCGGCCAGGTCGCCCACCGAGGCGTCCGTGGCCTTGCCGTTGCGCTGCTTCCAGCCCCCGATGGCTTCGGGGTCGATGGTGATGAGCGCCCCGATGAACGGCCTGGCGTCGCCGACCACCATCGCCTGGCTGATCAGCGGGTGGGCGCGCAACTGGTCCTCGAGGACGGCGGGGGCGACGTTTTTGCCGCCGGCGGTGACGATGATCTCTTTCTTGCGGCCGGTGATCTTGAGGTAGCCATCGGCGTCGATGGCGGCGAGGTCGCCGGTCTTGAACCAGCCATCGGCGAACGCGTCGGCGGTGGCCTGCTCGTTGCGCCAGTAGCCGTCGAACACCACCCCGCCGCGAACCAGCAGCTCGCCGTCGTCGGCAATGCGCATGCTGTTGCCCGGCACCAGCTTTCCCACCGTCCCGACCTTTATGCCGCCGACCGGGTTGACGGTGATGGCGGCGGTGGTCTCGGTCAGTCCGTAGCCCTCGTAGATGGACAGGCCTACGCCGCGGTAGAAGTGACCCAATCGGTCGCCCAGCGGCGCCCCGCCGGACACCGAGGCGCGGCAGTCGCCGCCCAGCGCCGCGCGCAGCTTGTGGTAAACCAGCTTGTCGAACAGGGCGTGCTTGGCGCGCAGCAACAGCCCGGGGCCGCCGCGTTCGGAGGCTTCGCTCCAGTCCACCGCGGTCTGGGCCGCCATCTCGAAAATCTTGCTTTTGCCGTCGTTGGCGGCGTTCTGGGCGGCAGTGTTGTACACCTTCTCGAAAACCCGCGGCACCGACACCACCACGGTCGGTTTGAATACCGAGAACATCGGCACCAGATTCTTGATGTCGCTGGTGAACCCGACGGTGACCCCGTTGGCGAAGGCTGCGATAGACAGGGCTCGGGCCAGCACGTGGGCCAGCGGCAAGAAGACCAGCAGGCGCTGGCCGGGGACCAGCAGGGGCGGCAGTGCGGCCTTGGTGCCGCGCACCTCGTAGATCAGGTTGGAATGGGTGAGCTGGCAGCCCTTGGGGCGTCCGGTGGTGCCCGAGGTGTAGATCAGGGTCGCGGGGTCGGTGACCCGCAGCGCGTCGAGGCGTGCGGTGAGCTGCGCCGGGTCTGTCCCGGCGCCGGCTTCGGCGAGCTCATTGAGGGCCTCGGCGCCCGACCCGTCGATGGTCAATACCCGCCGCAGCCCGGGCAGGTCACCGGCGAGCTCGTTGATCATCTGCGCATGGGTGTCGGTCTCGGCGAACGCCAGCACTGCGCCGGAGTCCTGCAGCACCCAGCGCACCTGCTCCGCCGACGACGTCTCGTAGACCGGCACGGTTACCGCGCCGACGGACAGGATCGCGAAGTCCAGGATGGCCCACTCGTAGCGCGTCGCCGAGAAGATGACCACCCGGTCGCCGGCCGCGATGCCCTGGGCGATCAGGCCCAGTGCGGCCGACCGGATTTGCGCGGCGGCGGTGGCGCAGGTGACATCGGTCCACACGCCGTCGACCAAGGTCTGGTAGATGACCAGGTCGGGATTGTCGCGCTCATGCTCGAATACGACTGCGGCGACGTTGTCGTGCTCCTCGACGGCGAACGGCGCGGGAACACTGAACTCACGCATTGTGGTGACCTCTCTTGGCTGCCTACTGTCTGTCGGCCCAGCCTAGTCGGCGCTCGGACACGGATGTGACGGTGTTCACTGCCGAGCCGTGGCGGCGGCAGCTGTGCGCCCGCAACGTTCCACCCGGAGCCGTCATATGTGAAGCTGGGGCGATGAACAGTATCCAGGTTGCGGACGAGACGTTTCTCGCCGCGCCCGACACGCTGGTCGGTGCCGTCATCGCCGACCGGTCCAGTTGGCGGCGGTGGTGGCCGGACCTACAGCTCCAGGTGATCGAGGACCGCGCCGAGAAGGGCGTCCGATGGACGGTGAGCGGACCGCTGACCGGCACTATGGAGATCTGGCTCGAGCCGATGCTGGACGGGGTACTGCTGCACTACTTCCTGCACGCCGAACCCGCCGGGATCACCGGCCGTCAGCTGGCCCGGTTGAACCTGGCGAAATTGATCCACCGCCGCCGGGTGGCGGGCAAGCGGATGGCCTTCGAGGTCAAGGCCCGCGTCGAACAGTCCCGGCCGGTGGGCGTCGCCCCGCTGGCCGGTGCGAACGAGTTAGGAAAGTAACCACGTGGCGGACAAGACAACTCAGACGATCTTCATCGCGGCCGATCCGGACACGGTGATGAAGGTCATCGCCGACATTGGGTCCTACCCGGAATGGGTTTCGGAGTACACCGAAGCCGAGGTACTGGAGACCGACGCGGAAGGCTACCCGAAGCAGGCCCGGCTGGTGCTGGATGCCGCCGTCATCAAGGACACCATGGTGTTCTCCTATGTCTGGCCGGCCGACCGCCGCTCAGTGCACTGGTCGCTGGTGTCGGGTTCGCTGCTGAAGACTCTGCACGGTGAATACCGGCTGACACCCAAGGGATCCGGCACCGAGGTCACCTATGAGCTGTCGGTCGACCTGATGATGCCGATGATCGGCCTGCTCAAACGCAAGGCGGAACGCAGGATCACCGACACCGCGTTGAAGGACCTGAAGAAGCGAGTCGAGGCTGAGTGAGTCGCGATCGCCTGCCCCCGCCCGGATCAGTCTGTTCGTGGGCAAGGGCGGGGTAGGCAAGTCCACACTGGCGGCGGCGACTGCCGTCACCGATGCCCGCGCCGGTAACCGGGTGCTGCTGATCTCCACCGACCAGGCGCATTCGGTCGGCGATGTGCTCGGCGTGCAGGTGGTGCCCAGCGGTGCGGGCGATCCCATCCCGGTGCTGCTCGACGACGACTTGGCGGGTGGCCGGCTTGATGTGCTGGCACTGGACACGCTCGCGTTGCTCGAGGCGCACTGGGGCGAGGTGGTCGATGTTTTGGCCGGGCGATTCCCGGAGTCAAATCTGGGTAATGTTGCTCCCGAAGAACTTTCGGCGCTGCCGGGGGTCCAGGAGGTACTCGGTCTGCACGAGGTCGGGGAGTTGGCCGGCAGCGGGCGGTGGGACCGGATCATCGTCGACTGTGCGTCCACCGCCGATGCGATGCGGATGTTGACGTTGCCCGCCACCGCCGCGCTCTATGCCGAGCGGTCCTGGCCGCGGCACCGCAGGCTCAGCGGGACCGACGATTCCCGGTCGACCGCGCTGGTCGAGCTGATCGAGCGGGTCAGCAGCGCCGCCGAACGACTTGCCGCGATGCTGACCGACGAGACGCTGGTCGGGGCGCACCTGGTGCTGACCGCCGAGCGCGTGGTGTCCGCCGAAGCCGTTCGGACCCTGGGATCGTTGGCCCTGACGGGTGTGCGCGTCGAAGAGTTGATCGTCAATCAGATTTTGTTGCAGGATGATTCGTACGTTTACACCAATCTGCCAGCCCATCCCGCTTTCGACTGGTATGCCGAACGGATCGGCGAACAGCGCATTGTCCTGCAGGAGTTGGACCGCGCCATCGGTGATGTGACGATGGTGCTGGTCCCGCACCTGGCGGGGGAGCCGATCGGTCCCAAGGCGCTGGGCGAACTGCTCGACGGCAGCCGCCGCCGGGACGGGTCGGCGCTGCCGGGGCCGGTGCGGCCGGTGGTCGACCGCGAGTCGGGTTCCGGACTGGGGGCGGTGTACCGATTGCGGCTAGAGTTACCGCAGGTCGATTCCGGCGCGCTCAGCCTGGGACGGTCCGGTGACGAATTGATTGTCGGTGTCGGTGGCACCAGACGCCGGGTTCTGCTGGCGTCGGTGCTGCGGCGATGCACGGTAATGGACGCAACGCTACGGGGCACCGAATTGACGGTGCGCTTCCGGCCGGATCCGGAGGTGTGGCCGGTTAGCAGTGATGAGGAGGCGCGACGTTGAACGCTGGCGCGCACCCCGATCTGGGCGAGCTGGGCCCGGAGTTGCGCAAGCTCGCCCAGGCACTTCTGGACCGTCTCGACCCGGCGGTGCGGGCGGCGGCGATGCTGGCGGCAGCCGGTGATGGCCCGGGCAAGTGCCAGCAGGTGTGGTGTCCGGTGTGTGCGCTCGCAGCGTTGGTGTCCGGCGAGGAGCATCCGCTGCTCACCGTCGTCGCCGAGCACAGCGTCGCGTTGTTCGAGGTGATCCGCGCCGTGATCGGTGAGACCGGCGGTCCGCCCAGCCCGCCTGACGGTCCGCCCACTGACCCGCCCGCCGGTGACGCGTCGGCCGGGCCCGGTTACCAGCACATTTCGGTCACCGTCGAAAACTGAGGAATTCCGCCGAATCTCCGGTGTGATGAATCACCGTGTGGCCGTAGCCACGGCGGGTCGGTAATGTTGGCGCGAATACACACCGGATGTCCGCAGGCAGGAGGGAGGGGCCATGTGGTACTGGCTGTTCAAGTACGTACTCCTAGGACCCTTGCTCGCCCTGATCGGACGACCGAAAGTCGAGGGGATGGAGAACATCCCCGACCACGGTGCGGTGATCCTGGCCAGTAATCACCTGGCGGTGATGGACAGCTTCTACCTCTGTTTGGTGACGCGGCGCCGGGTCACCTTCCTGGCCAAGTCGGAGTACTTCACCGGCACCGGGATCAAGGGCTGGTTCACCCGCTGGTTCTATACCGCCGCCGGGCAGGTCCCGATCGACCGCAACGATTCCGATGCCGCGCAGGCCGCGCTGAGCACCGCCGAGCGGATTCTGTCCGCCGGCAAGCTGCTGGGCATCTACCCCGAGGGCACCCGCTCACCGGACGGCCGGTTGTACAAGGGCAAGACCGGCCTGGCTCGGCTGGCGCTGCACACCGGTGTCCCGGTCGTCCCGGTCGTCATGAGTGGAACCGATGTCGTGAACCCGCCGGGCACCAAGATGCTGCGGTTCGGCCGGATCACGGTCCGGTTCGGCAAGCCGATGGACTTCTCCCGCTTCGACGGGATGGCTGACAATCGCTTCATCGAGCGCGCCGTCACCGACGAGGTAATCTACGAGCTGATGCGGCTGTCCGGGCAGGAATACGTCGACATCTACGCGGCCAGCGTCAAAAATGGTGTCCCGCAACAAGTCGGGACAGCAGGTCAGCCGGTCGCCCGATTTCCGGAGACCGCGGCGGGTTGATCCGGGGACCCCGGGATCTTCGGGGTGATAGCGCCGCCGGGTTTGAGCGTCGCGCCGGCTGTGAGGATCACCGCCAGCGCCCACCAGACGTACGACATCCCGGCCAGCTGACGCCACCACACCGCGCCCGCCTCGTGGTGCTCGGGAAGTAAGTCGATCGGACTGCGCATCATCAGCGCCACGCCCACCGCGCTGAGTACGCCCAGCACGACCCCCCGGTGTCGATACCCCACCACGCCGGTCACCACCACGGTCGGCAGCATCCACACCCAGTGGTGTGACCACGACACCGGCGACACCACCAGCCCGAACAGCGCCACGGTGATCAGTGCCAGGATCGGCTCCCCGGCGTGCAACACCCGGCGGACAGCCCACACCGTCAGCGCCAGTACCAGCAGGCAACCCGCCGCCCACAACACGGAGCGCTGAAATTCACTCAGCGGCAGCCGAGCCAGCGCCCCGGCCAGATTCTGGTTGGTGTTCAGCGTGGCCCCGCCGATGCGGTCGGTGTTGTGGACGGTGTGCGTCCAGTACTGCCAGGAGTCACTCCAGGCCAGTGCGAAGCCCACCATGGTCGCCGCCAGGAACGACGCCGCCGTGGTCACCGCGGCGCGCACGTCGCGGCGTAACAGGAAGTACAGCAGGAACACTGCCGGGGTCAGCTTCAGCGCCACCGCAACCCCCAGCAGCGCGCCGCGCGGCCAGCAGGTCCGGCGCGACACACAGTCGGCGATCACCAGCGTCATCAGCACCGCGTTGACCTGGCCGAAGTCAAAGTTGGCCCAGATCGGCTCGGCGCCGAACCAGATGGCCGTCGCGACGATAGCCGCAGCCACGACACCCCGGCGCCACCAGGCCGGGCCGCACCCGCGGGCGACGTCGACTCCCAGGCCGGTGAGCACGATGGTGATCGACACCACCAGCAGCAGCGTCGAGATAATCGTCAGAGCGGCGGTGGCGGTACCCAGCGACACCCAGGTAAGGGGGGCGAACAACACGGCGGCGATCGGGGGATAGGTGAACGGAAGGACCGTTCCGTCGATCTGGGTGTGGAACCAGTCGTCGCCGTAGAGCGGCCGTCCGTCACGCCACGCCTGCGCGGCCATCCGGTAGACGTCGACGTCGATGTGGTACGGCGTGCTGCCGAGTGCCCGCCACGTGGTGTAGCCCAGCGCTGCGATCGCCAGCAGGACGAAAATCCACCAAAGGGCGGCGTCCCCGTGCCGACGGCCCGGGTCGGTCGGCGGCGATGTAGTCATGTCGCAGCACAGCTTATCGGGTGGCTTCGTTTTATCGGTCCATACCTGTGGCGGTCCGGCCGTGATGCGCCGCGAGGGCGTACGTTCTCTAAGGTGCTGGAATGGTTCCGCGACGACATCGTCGACAGCGGGAGACTGCCGTTGTTGTGCTGCCTGCTCGCGTTCCTGGCGACGTTTTTGGTGACCCGCACGGTGGTGCGCTACATCCGCAGTCATGCCGACCGCGTCGGCACCCCCCGGTGGTGGCAGCCGCGCAACGTGAGCATCGGGTCGCATCACATCCACCACGTGGTCTTCGGGGTCGTGCTGGTGATGATCTCCGGGGTGACCCTGGTGGCTCTGGGCGCCGAGGGGCATGAGCCGCAGTTCTCCCTTGCAGCGACCGGCTTCGGGATCGGGGCGGCGTTGGTGCTCGACGAGTACGCGCTGATCCTGCACTTGTCCGACGTGTACTGGGAGGAGGACGGGCGCACCTCTGTGGACGCCGTGTTCGCCGCCACCGCGGTGACCGGCCTGCTGGTGCTGGGCTTTCACCCGTTGACATTTCTGGTGTCGACAACGCATGACACCTCCTCGCCGCTGATCCGCGCCGGGGTGTTCGCCGGCCTGGTGATGGCGTTGCCGCTGGGAGTGATGGTGCTGTTGAAGGGCAAGGTGTGGACCGGGTTGATCGGGATGTTCTTTTTCCCGCTGCTGGTGGTCGGTGCCGTTCGGCTGTCCAGGCCGCATGCGCCCTGGGCCCGCTGGCGCTATTTGTCCCACCACGAGCGGCTGCGCCGCGCGCTGCAACGGGAACGTCGACTACGGCGCCCGGTGGTGCAGGCCAAGCTGTGGCTGCAGGACGCCGTGGCGGGCCGCCCCCAGCTGCCTGACGACCGGGTCGTCGATGCCAAACTCGATGAAGAGGTGCGGTCGGCGTCCGCGCCGACGGTGCAGTTCATGGTCGTACGGCCGCGGGTTCCTCCCAGTGGCGCCCCGGCCAGGCTGGTGCCCGGCGGGCGAGCCCCGGCCAGAGCGGTGCCCAACCGTGCGGTCGCCGAAGCGTCGGCGCCGACCAGGCCCTTCGTGGCCCCACCGCTGCGCAGACCGGGCGGGCGGTGACGGTGAGATATTTCTACGACACCGAGTTCATCGAAGACGGGCGCACCATTGAACTGATCTCGATCGGCGTGGTCGCCGAGGACGGGCGCGAATACTACGCGGTGTCAACCGAATTCGATCCCGGCCGAGCCGGGCCGTGGGTCCGCACCCACGTGCTGCCCAAGCTGCCCTCCCCGGCTTCGCAAGCGTGGCGGTCCCGCAGCCGGATCCGCGCCGACCTTGAGGCGTTCTTCGGGGTCTTCGAGATTCAAGGCGATGAGCCGATCGAGTTGTGGGCCTGGGTCGCGGCCTACGACCACGTGGTGCTCTGCCAGCTGTGGGGGACGATGCCCGACCTGCCGACGCCGATCCCACGCTTCACCCATGAGCTGCGTCAACTGTGGGAAGACCGGGGACGCCCACAGCTGCCACCGCGATCACCGGGCAGCCACGACGCGTTGGTGGACGCCCGCGACCAGTGGCGTCGGTTCCAGGTGATCACCGGTTCGCACTGATCAGCTCGGCTCAGCCCCCGGCTACCATGGTCGGGTGAACTGGACTGTTGACGTACCGATCGACCAGCTGCCGGCGTTGCCGCCGCTGCCCGCGGAACTGCGCGAGCGCCTCGACGCGGCGCTGGCCCGGCCGGCCGTCCAACAACCGAGCTGGCCCGCTGACCAGGCCAAGGCGATGCGGACGGTGCTGGAGAGCGTCCCGCCGATCACGGTGGCATCCGAGATCGTCCGGCTCAAGGAGCTGCTGGCCCAGGTCGCCCGGGGGGAGGCCTTCCTGCTGCAGGGTGGCGACTGCGCCGAGACCTTCACCGACAACACCGAGCCGCACATCAAGGGCAACATCCGCACTCTGCTGCAGATGGCAGTGGTGCTGACCTACGGGGCGTCCATGCCGGTGGTCAAGGTGGCCCGCATCGCCGGCCAGTACGCCAAGCCCCGGTCGGCCGATATCGACGCGCTGGGGCTGAAGTCCTACCGCGGTGACATGGTCAACGGGCTGGCACCGGATGCCGCGGTGCGCGACCACGACCCGTCCCGGCTGGTGCGGGCCTATGCCAATGCCAGCGCTGCAATGAACCTGGTGCGGGCGCTGACGTCGTCGGGGCTGGCGTCGCTGGAACTGGTGCATGACTGGAACCGGGAATTCGTCCGCACCTCGAAGGCGGGGGCGCGCTATGAGGCGCTGGCCGGTGAGATCGACCGCGGCTTGAAGTTCATGAGCGCCTGCGGGGTGGCCGACCGGGAACTGCAGACCGCCGAGATCTACGCCAGCCACGAGGCCCTGGTGCTCGACTACGAGCGGGCCATGCTGCGGATGGCCGACGTCGAGGGCACGCCGCAGCTCTACGACCTGTCGGCGCACTACCTGTGGATCGGGGAGCGGACCCGTCAACTCGACGGCGCACACATCGGGCTGGCCGAGGTGATTGCCAACCCGATCGGCATCAAGCTCGGCCCGACGACACCCCCGGACCTGGCGGTCGAATACGTCGAACGGCTTGACCCGCACAATATCCCGGGTCGGCTGACCCTGGTCAGCCGGATGGGCAACGGCAAGGTGCGTGACCTGCTGCCGGCGATCATCGAGAAGGTGCAGGCCACCGGCCATCTGGTGATCTGGCAGTGCGATCCGATGCACGGCAACACCCACGAGGCCTCCACCGGCCACAAGACGCGGCACTTCGACCGGATCGTAGACGAGGTGCAGGGGTTCTTCGAGGTCCATCATTCGCTGGGCACCCACCCCGGTGGTATCCACCTGGAGTTTACCGGTGAGGACGTCACCGAGTGTCTCGGTGGCGCCCAGGACATCTCGGATGCGGACCTGGGCGGCCGGTACGAGACCGCGTGCGACCCACGGCTCAACACCCAGCAGAGCCTGGAGTTGGCCTTCCTGGTTGCCGAGATGCTCCGGGGTTAAAGCAGCGCGCCGACGTTGTTGCCCAGGGTCCACGCCGCCGCGGCTACCAGCCCGGCGAGTGCGAACACCACTGCCAGCCAGATCACCACCATCCGGCGCGCATGCTGGCGGTCCAGCACGAACTGACTCAGCTCGATCCCAGCGAATTCGCCTGTCACCAGCTGGTATTGAGTATCGGTGTCAGTCGTCCAGTCCTGCGACCCGCGCGTCATGTGCAGGGTGGGGTTGGGCGGTGGAGGCGCGTGCTCCGCGCCCCGATGCTGCGGTGCCGAGATGTGCTGGGCGGAATTGCGTGGGGCCGGCACCCGAAACGCCGGTAGCCCCAACCGGTGCGCGATCGCGTCCACCTCGCCGGCCATCTCGATCCCGTCGGCGTACCGGTCCGCCGGTTCCCGGGTGGTGGCGCGGGCCACTAAGTCATCGAATGCTGTTGGGACACCGTCGATTGCGGAGCTGGGCGGCGGGACATCGTGATCCAGTCGCTGATAGGCCACCGTCAACGCCGAGTCCCCGGAGAACGGCGTTTGGCCGGTCAGCAGTTCGTAGGTGAGCACGCCGACCCCGTACACGTCGCTGGCCGGGCCGGCGTTTCCGTCGCGGACCTGTTCGGGGGACAGGTAGGCCGCGGTGCCCAGAATCACGTTGGTCGAGGTGATCCCCGCCGCCGCGATGGCACGAACCAGCCCGAAGTCGACCACCTTCACACTGCCGTCATCGGAGATCAAGATGTTCTCCGGTTTGACGTCGCGGTGCACCAGACCGGCGCGGTGCGCGACCCCCAAGGCTTCCAGCACCGGCCGGAGCACCGCGGCGACGGCATGCGGCGGCATCGGGCCGCGTTCGTTGAGCAGTTCCCGCAGTGTTCCGCCCTCGACCAGTTCCATCACCAGGAACGGCTGGCCGGCGTCGTACGGAGTGCCGAAGCCCTGGTCATACACTGCCACCAGGCCCGGGTCCTTGAGTCGGGCGACCGCACGCGCCTCAAGCTGGAACCGGGTCAGGAACTGCTGGTCGCCGGCGTAGCGCAGATCCATCACCTTGCATGCGATCGGGCGGTCCAGTCGCTCGTCGAGACCGCGGTAAACGGTGGACGTGCCGCCGGTGGCGATCCGGGTCCCGACCCGGTACCGACCGTCCAGCAGGGCGCCTTCCAGCGCATCCCGCCCCCGCTCTGCAGTCACCTGGTCATGGTAGGTGGATGGGCGGCCGGCCCGGCGGTTCTAAACTCATGTCGTGAGTAGCATTCCAGCCGCCGAAGACGTCCTCGAGTCCGACGAACCGACTTTCGACCTGCCCCGGGTAGCCGAACTACTCGAGGTGCCCGTCACCAAGGTGCACCAAGATCTGCGTGACAACCAACTGATCGCGGTGCGGCGTGCCGGTGTGCTGGTGGTCCCGCAGGTGTTCTTCACCGACCACGGGGACGTCGTGAAAAGCCTGCCGGGGTTGCTGGCCGTCCTGTACGACGGGGGGTACGGCCCGACCGACGTGATGCGATGGCTGTTCACCCCGGACCCGTCGCTGTCGTTGACCCGCGACGGTGTGCGGGAGTCGGTCGCCGGCGCCCGCCCGGTCGACGCACTGCACGCCCATCAGGCCCGTGAGGTGATGCGCCGGGCGCAAGCCATGGGGTACTGACCTCAGGAAGCGTCAGGCGGCGGCTGGGAGCGCCGGTGTCTTCGACAGCCGGTACCAGGCGAACACTGCGCAGCCCGTTGCGCCGATCACATGCAGCCAGGAATACATGCCGTGCGAGCCGTCGGGTTTGAAGATCACCATGATCCAGGTCGAGGCCGCGGCGATCCCGGCGATCGCCGTCGGTGAGCGAACCACCGTGGCCGCTACCGCCAACGGCCAGGTGTAGTACCAGGGCAGTGCGGCGGGCACGAACAGCACCACCACCAGCATGGCCCGGGCGATCCCGGACACCGCCGCGCGATCGTCGCGGCGCGACCGCCACCACAGCAGTGGTAGCACCAGCGCGATCACCGCGATGCCGGTGATGCGGGTGATGTGCAGCACCGCGTAGAAGTTGACCGGCGCGAATACTCCCAGGGCAGCGTGGATCAGGTTGGCGGCCGCGGTCGGCACGGTGAGCCAGTTGATGATCTTGACGTTGCCGGCCAGCAGTGCGGTCAGCCAGCCCATGCCGACATCGGCCAGGGCTGAGAGCACCGCGAACACGACGACGACGATCACCGCGGAAAAAGAAGTTGCCGCCGCGAACGCCTTCGCCGGCGGGTAGCCGCGTTGTTCGCGCAGGCGGCGCATCCACACCCACACCAGAAACGGCAAGGCTATTACGGCCGTGGCCTTTACCGCCGCCGCCAGTGCCACCAGCATGACCCCCGTCAGGTGACGGCGTTCCAGGGTCAATGCGATCCCGGCGATCAGCAAGCCGACCATCAGCATCTCGTTGTGGACCCCACCCATCAGGTGGATGATCACCAGCGGGTTGAGCACCGCGAGGTACAGCGCCGCCGGGGCGCTGCCCCCGACGCGGCGGGCCACCCGTGGCGCGGCCCAGATCAGAAGCGCCAGGCCCGGCAACATGCACAACCGCAGCACCATGGTGCCGACCACCACGTTGTTGCCCACCAGCATCGTGACGAGTTTGGCGATCAGGATGAACGCCGGACCATAGGGTGCCGTCGTCGCCGCCCAGATCGGGCTGACGTCGTCGAGCAGCGGGTTGAGGTTGTCGACCGGGCCGACCCGGTAGGGGTCGAAACCGTCCCGCAGCAGGGCGCCCTGGGCCAAGTAGGAGTAGGTGTCGCGGCTGAACACCGGAACCGACAGCAGCAGCGGTGCCAGCCAGAAGCCGGTGGTGGCTATCAGCGTGTATTCGGTGACAGTACCGTCGATCACCCGCCGGCCCAGGCCGAGCCAGGCCACCAGCATCACCGCGACGCCGGCCCACAACAACACCGACGACAGCACCAGACCGTGACCGAAGCGCAGCCAGGACAGGTGCAGCGACTCCAGCACCGGGTCCTGGATCCGGGTGCTGCCGGCACCGAGTCCACCCACGGTGATCAACATCGCGCCCAGGCAGCCGAGCCACGCCGCCCCGGCCTGCTCGCTGGCGGCGAACCGGCGCAGCCGGGACCGGATTTCGGTGGGGGTAGACATAGACACTCCGGGGCGGTCAGGCGGACCGGTCGGCGACCCGGCGAGCCAGGTCGGTCAGTCCGGTTTTGGCAACCGTGTCGATCGGCGCGGAGGTCAGCGCGGTCATGGCGCGGTGGGTCAGCATGTCGATACGGTCCTCGACGGCGGCCAACGCGCCCACGGCCTCGATCATGTCGCACAACTCCCGCACCTGTGCGTCGGTCAACTCGGTGCCCATTGATGTGCGGAGCTTCTTGGCCGCCAAGGGGTCTGACTTGTCGGCCAGCTGCACCGCCTCGGCCACCAGCACGGTGCGCTTACCCGAGCGCAGGTCGTCGCCGGACGGTTTGCCGGTCACCGCGGGATCGCCGAACACGCCCAGGACGTCGTCGCGCAGTTGGAACGCCACACCCAGGTCGGTGCCGAGCTCGTGGAACAGGGCGGCGATGTCGGGTCGGTCCGCCGCGGCGGCGGCACCCAGTTGCAGCGGCCGCACCACCGTGTAGGACGCGGTTTTGTAGGTGTTGACCCGCATCGCCGATGCGATCGACTCGACACCGCTGGCCTCGGCGACGATGTCGAGGTACTGCCCGCCCAACACCTCGGAACGAATGTCCGACCACACCCGTCGCACGCGGCGCTGCGCATCGGGGGGCAGGTCGGCTCCGGCGACGATGTCGTCGGCCCAGACCAGCGCCAGGTCACCGAGCAGAATGGCGGCCGACAACCCGAACTGTTCGGCCGAGCCCCGCCACCCGCTGGCGCGGTGCAGCTCGGCGAACTTGCGATGGGTGGTCGGGCTGCCTCGGCGCGTCGCTGACGCGTCGATCACGTCATCGTGCACTAGGGCGCAGGCGTGCAGTAGTTCCAGTGCGGAGAACAACAGCAATTCACCGTCGTCGGCTTCCCGGCCGGTGATCGCTCTCCAGCCCCAGTAGGCGAACGCCGGACGGAGTCGTTTGCCGCCGCTGAGCACGAACTCTTCAAGGCCGGCGACCAGGACCTGGTAGTCGTCGCCCATGTATGCGGTGTCGCTGTGGCGAGTGCGCAGGTAGGAGCGCAACTGGTTGGTTACGGCGCCGGCCAGCTCGACGGCTGACGGCGGGATTGCTGCTGTTGCCTTCGAGCTCAGCGCCGCGCCCCTTTCTGCTCTGCCACCGTCCGGGCTGGCCCGGCGTGCATTCAGCGTAGAGTGTGCCACCACGCTCGAGGGGGACTGACCGGCGGCGGTGCCGACGGTCGGGGCGATCACACCGGTTGCTCGTCAGCGCCGGTTGCTTCGATAGGCTCAGGGTCTTGCGGGCGTGTCGGCGGCGTTGCCGCCCCAGCTCGACGAAGAGAGCCGGGGGTCCCGCCCGAGCGGCAACTCGACCACCTTCGACCAGGAGCAACCTCGTGACCTTGAACACCGTCGCACTCGAACTCGTCCCGCCGAACCTGGACCGCGAGCCCGAGCAGACGATCGAGGAGGCACACAAGGTTCTGCGGTTTGCGGCCGAGTCGGGCATCGAAGGCCAGATCCGGCACATTCTGATGCCCGGGATGATCGCCGAGGAGGACGACCGCCCGATCGAGATGAAGCCCAAGCTCGACGTGCTGGACTTCTGGAAGGGCATCAAACCGGAGCTGCCGACCATGGCCGGGTTGTGCACCCAGGTCACCGCGTTCTCTGACGAACCGGCGCTGCGGGGCCGGCTCAATGATCTGACGGCCGCCGGCATCGAGGGTGTCGTCTTCGTCGGAGTGCCCCGCACGATGGCCGACGGTGAGGGTTCGGGCGTGCCACCCACCGATGCGCTGGCGACCTTCCGGGCAGAGGTGCCCAACCGTGGCGTCATCCTGATCCCCACCCGTGCCGACGAGATCGGCCGGTTTGACTTCAAGTGCGACCGCGGTGCGACGTTCGGACTGACCCAGCTGCTGTACTCCGACGCGATCGTGCCGTTCTTGACCGAGTTCGCGCAGCACAGCGACGTACGCCCGGAGATCTTGCTGTCGTTCGGCTTCGTGCCGACGTTCGAGACCAGGGTCGGCCTGATCAACTGGCTGATCCAGGATCCCGGCAACGCGGCGGTGGCCGACGAGCAGGCCTTCGTCAAGACACTCGCCGGCAGTGAACCCGAGCAGCGACGCAAACTGATGCTCGATCTGTACAAGCGGGTGATCGACGGTGTCGTTGATCTCGGCTTCCCGCTGAGTATTCATCTGGAGGCCACCTACGGGGTGTCCGGGGCGGCGTTCACCACTTTCGCGCAGATGCTCGACTACTGGTCGCCGCCGGCGCGCTGAGTCGGGGCGCCCAAGCGGGGTGAGCGGTCCCGGCCGAGCCAGGCGATCAGCGACACCAATCCGGCGGCGGCGAACGTCGACAGGGCCAGCCACATGGCGGCGCGGGCGAAGGATCGAGTGCTGGGATCGGTGTAGCGGGCCTGCGCGGTCATGGTGCTCACCACTCCCGGCTTGAGTCGCCATTGCACCAAATCGGCGCCGATGCGCTCACCGTTGGTAGAGGTCACCTCGCCGGGGAACGCGACGGTCAATTGGACGTCGGCTTCCGGGTCGCTGAGCGAGGTGAGGTCCACCCGGCCTTCCAGGATCACCACGTTGCCGGCGCGACGCAGCGCGAGGTTCACCCCGGCCGCGTCACGATTCATCTCGGCCAGCTGCGGTAGTTCGGCGAAGGTCAGGTCGGAGAACACCGCCTGGGAGCCGACGTAGCCGTCCCTGTTATAGCTGGAGATCGCGATCTTCTGGGCGAACGGTAGGTCGGCGCTGAGCTTGGGGCCGGTGTCGTTGTCGTTGCGCGGTACGGCCGCCGCGATGATCTGGCCCGAAACCTGGTCGTTGGGGGAGATGGTGATGGTGGCCTTGATGCGCACGCAGCCGACCATGAGCGGCGCCGCGATCAGCACCAGCGCGGCCAGGGCCAGCAGTCGGCGGGATGCGGTAAACCGTCGAACAGGGCGTCGGAAAGACGGTAGTGAGCGCCGAACATGCACGACATCATCGTGCCAGACCCGACGGTCCGTGTGCTGACGACGTGGCGCATGGCTGTTCCAACGGCAGCATTCGGCCCAGGATGGCGAACGGCCGCGGGTCGCCGGCGAAGTGGTGGCCGCGGATAACGTCGCTGAAACCCAGCCTGCGGTACAGCCGCCAGGCGCGGTTTCCTTCGCCGCTGATCTCCGGTGTCGAGAGCAGCACGTTGGCCTCCGGGCGCCCGGTAAGCAATCGCCGTGCCAGCGCCTCGCCCAGGCCGTTGCCCTGCGCGTGCGGCAGCACGTGCAACTCGGTCAGCTCGAAGTAGCTGGTCATCAGGCTCATGATGTCGGGGCGGGGCAGGCCGCGGCGCTGCAAGCCCAGCACCACCTGCTGTTGCCACCACTGGTCGGGCGCTCCGCAGTAGCCGTAGGCCACCCCCAGGAGCTCAGCACCGCTTTCCCCTCCGTCTCGGCTTTCCAACGCGGCCACCGCTTGCCAACCACGGCGGCGGGTGTGATCCAGCCACATCGAGGCACGGTGGTTCTCGGTGCCCGGCGGGTAACCCATCGCGGTGACATACACCCGTAGTGCCTCACCGAGGCGGTCCGCCATCTCGTGCGCCGGCAGGTCGATGAGCAATGTCGCCAACGTGCAGGGTCCTCTCCCGGTCGGTGGTGGGGCGCGGTGCACCCATTATCCGGCTTTCGGTCGTGTGGACGTCGGCGGTTGTCGATTGGCGCCGTCGGACCGCGGTTACAATCAGCTGAGGAAGCCTGTGGTACGGCGCAGGTCGACCTCGTATTATCAGTGTTAGTTGCTCGCGCGAGTCGGTATCCTCGCACTGGGCAGTTATGTCATCGGCCGTCGGCAAGGAGGGACGCATGCCACTCTCCGATCATGAGCAGCGCATGCTCGATGAGATCGAGAATGCCCTCTACGCGGAGGATCCCAAGTTCGCGTCCAGCGTTCGCGGTGGAGCGCTGCGGACTCCCACCACCCGGCGGCGGGTGCAGGGCATGGCGTTGTTCGTGGTGGGCCTGTTGATGCTGGTCTCGGGCATTCCGTTCTACGCGACGACGGCCAACCTCGGGTTTCTGATTCTGAGCGTGCTGGGATTCGTGGTCATGTTCGGCGGGGTGGTGTTCGCCATCACCGGGAACCACGCCGCCGCGGTGCGCGATGGTGTGCTGAAGGCGGGCGGCAGTACGCAGAGTCGGGTCAAGGGCGGCAGCGGCACCTTCGCCAGCCGCATGGAGGACCGGTTCCGCCGCAGATTCGAGCAGTAGCGGCACGTTTGATGTAACAGGGCAGCCGATCGGCTGCCCTTTTTCATGTGCCCACCCAGCCGGATCGTCCCCACTGGGCCCCACTTTTGTTCCCACCGGCTGTGAGCTGGGAATTTTCGGCTGCTTCCGGCATTTTTGGAAGCATCCAGGGTGGAAATAGTGCCTCTGAGTGGGGCACGCAGGTGAAGTTGGCCCTAGAAATGGTGCGTAGTGGGTGAGTGTGGGGTATCGTGGGCTTCACATTGTCGACTTGGCGGGAGGTGGCCGATGTTCCTCGGCACCTACACGCCCAAGCTCGATGACAAGGGGCGACTGACACTGCCCGCCAAGTTCCGCGATGCGTTGTCCGGGGGGTTGATGGTCACCAAGAGCCAGGACCACAGCCTGGCCGTGTACCCGCGGGCCGAGTTCGAACAACTGGCCCGCCGGGCGGCCAAGGCGTCGCGGAGCAACCCGGACGCGCGGGCCTTCCTGCGCAACCTGGCCGCCGCCACCGACGAGCAACACCCCGACGGCCAGGGCCGGATCACCCTGTCGGCCGACCACCGCCGCTACGCCGGCCTGTCCAAGGAGTGCGTGGTCATCGGATCGGTCGACTACCTCGAGATCTGGGATGCGCAGGCCTGGAACGACTACCAGCAGACCCATGAAGAGAACTTCTCCGCGGCCAGCGATGAAGCACTCAGCGACATCATCTGAGCAGGCCGCCCGTGCCTCGTGGCCTCTGTCCGAACCGGCCCTGACGTACTTCCCCAACGTCAGGTTCGCGCCGTCGGGCAGGGACCTCGATGCAGGGGCGGACCACTCTCGACAGGGAGGTGTCGCGGTGGCGGAGCAGGGCGAGTTCGGGCACGTGCCGGTGCTGCTGGAGCGTTGCGTGGAGTTGCTGGCCCCCGCACTGACCCGGCAATCATCCGACGGATCGGGCGCGACGCTCATCGACGCCACCCTCGGCGCGGGCGGGCACGCGGAACGCTTTTTGACCGACTTTCCGGGTCTGCGGCTCATCGGCCTCGACCGCGACCCCACCGCCCTCGACATCGCCGGCAGCCGGTTGTCCCGTTTCTCCGATCGCCTCACCACGGTGCGCACCCGCTACGACGGAATCGGTGCCGCGCTGGCGGAAACCGGCCTGGCCACAACCGGATCGATCGACGGAGTGCTGTTCGACCTCGGCGTCTCGTCGATGCAGCTGGACCGGGTGGAGCGGGGCTTCTCCTACTCCCACGATGCCCCACTGGACATGCGGATGGACCCACACGGTGAGTTGACGGCTGCCGACATCCTCAATACCTACGACGCGGCCGCGCTGGCAGACATCCTGCGCCGCTACGGCGAGGAACGCTTCGCATCCCGGATCGCGAAGCGCATCGTCCGCCACCGGGCGCAGGCGCCGTTTACGTCGACGGGGGAGTTGACGGCCCTGCTCTACGAGGCGATTCCGGCGCCGGCGCGGCGTACCGGCGGGCATCCGGCGAAGCGGACCTTTCAGGCGCTGCGTATCGCGGTCAACGGTGAACTGGACTCGCTGCGCGGTGCAGTCCCGGCCGCGCTGAACGCACTGGCGGTGGGCGGCCGCGTCGCGGTGATGGCCTACCAGTCGCTGGAGGACCGGATAGTTAAGCAGGCGTTCGCCGCGGCGACCGCGTCGCGCACCCCGGTTGGTCTCCCGGTCGAATTGCCCGGCGACGAACCGAAATTTACGGCGCTGACCCGGGGGGCCGAACGGGCCCAACCCGATGAGGTCGAGCGCAACCCGCGAGCGGGGTCGGTCCGACTGCGGGCAGTGCAGCGGGTTGCGGCCGGGCCGATTGCGGTATCGAAGGGGGATTGATGGCGGCCAAGCGTAAACCTGCAGTGCGGCAAGGCGACCGCCGCCGAAGCCCCGAGGGTGCGACCCGTACCGGGCCACGCCGCACCAATGAGGCGCCGCAGTCCCGACGCAACCGGCGCCAGGGCGGGACCGCGTCAGCATCGGGGCCTGAATCACGGCCGCGGTCCGGGCCGCAGAACACGGCTTCGTCTCGTCGTGAGCCCCGTCCCGGCGCCCGGCCGGTGCCGCCGAAGAACACCAAGCAGGCCAAGGCACGGGCCAAGGCGCGAAAGGCCAAGGCGCCCAAGGTGGTGCGTGTTCCACTACGGGAACGCCTGATCGCCCGGCTGGCCTCGATCGACCTGCGGCCACGCACCCTGGCGGCCAAGGTTCCGTTCGTCGTGTTGGTCATCGGCTCGCTCGGTATCGGGCTCGGGATCACGCTGTGGTTGTCGACGGATGCCGCCGAGCGCTCTTACCAGTTGGGCAGCATCCGGGAAAACAACCGGGTCTTGCTGCAGCAGAAGGAGGCACTCGAGCGTGACGTGCTCACCGCCGAGTCTGCGCCGGCACTCGCCGAGGCAGCGCGCGAGCTGGGCATGATTCCGACCAGGGACACCGCGCATCTGATCCAGGATCCGATCGGCAACTGGGTGGTCGTCGGAGTTCCGAAGCCGGCCGAAGGTGTGTCGCCGCCGCCGCTGAACACCAAGTTGCCCGACGACCGGCCGGTGACCCCACCCGCCGAGGTGCCGGTCCGGGTGCCGGCGCCCGGGCCGAAGCTGCGTCCCCAGCACCTGCCGGACGCCGGGCTGCCCCCGGTCGGCGTGCCCGGCGCGCCCCTGACGGTTCCCGGCCTGCCCGGTGCGCCCCTGCTCGGCCCGCCGCCGGGGCCTGCGCCGGAGGCCGTCCTGCCGCCAGTCGCACCGCCACCCGAGGCCGTCCTCCCGCCGGAGGCCGGGCCGGCGCCCCAGCCCCCGCCGCTGGAGGCGGTGCTACCGCCGGCGGTACCGGGAGCCGCGCGATGAGACGGGCCGGCCCGGCGGGCCGCACCAACGGTTCGGCCAAGCCCGCCAAGTCCAGCAAGCCCGCCAAGCCCGCCAAGCCCAGAAAGCTGCCGAAAGGGGTTTCGGCGGAGGGGCATTCGGCCCGGGACCGTCGTACCCGGCCGGCCACCGAACTGGGTCTGCGCAGCGCGTCGTTCGTCTTCCGGCATCGCGTCGGCAACGGCGTCATCCTCCTGGTGCTGGCCCTGTCGGCGGCACAGCTGTTCAATCTGCAGGTCCCGCGGGCGTCCGGGCTACGGGCCGAAGCCGCCGGACAGCTCAAGGTCACCGACATCCAACAAGCGATGCGCGGAGACATCATCGACCGCAACGGCGACAAACTGGCGTTCACCATCGAAGCCCGGGCCTTGACGTTCCAGCCGATCAAGGTGGGCAAGCAGCTCGAAGATGCCAAGAAGAAGAACCCCGCCGCCCCTGATCCGCAGCAACGACTGCAGGAGATCGCCAGGGAGGTCGCCGTCCGGGTCGGGGACAAGACGGACGCTGCGACGGTGCTGAAGAAGTTGCGCAGCAACGAGACTTTCGTCTACCTCGCTCGTGCTGTCGACCCGGCCCTGGCCGAGGCGATCATCGACAAGTGCCCGGAGGTCGGCAGCGAGCGCCAGGATCTGCGGCAGTATCCGGGCGGGTCACTGGCGGCCAACATCGTCGGCGGCATCGATTGGGACGGCCACGGCCTGCTGGGTCTGGAGGACTCGATGGACGCCGTGCTGGCCGGAACGGACGGGTCGGTCACGTACGACCGCGGCTCCGACGGGGTGGTGATTCCGGGCAGCTACCGCAACCGGCACCGGGCCGCCAACGGGTCGACGATCCAGCTCACCCTCGACGACGATATCCAGTTCTACGTCCAGCAGCAGGTACAGCAGGCCAAGAACGTCTCCGGTGCCCGCAACGTCTCGGCGGTGGTGCTCGACACGAAAACCGGCGAGGTGCTGGCGATGGCCGGCGACAACACTTTCGACCCGTCTCAGGACATCGGGCGTCAGGAGGACCGGCAGCTCGGAAATCCGGCGGTGTCGTCGCCGTTCGAGCCGGGTTCGGTGAACAAGGTGATCACCGCCGCGTCGGTCATCGAGTACGGGCTGAGCAATCCCGACGAGATACTGCAGGTTCCCGGATCGATCAACATTGCCGATGTAACCGTCAGCGATGCCTGGGTGCACGGCGTCACGCCCTACACCACGACCGGGATCTTCGGTAAGTCCTCCAACGTGGGCACCCTGATGCTGGCGCAGCGAGTGGGGCCCGAGCGTTGGTTCGACATGCTGGAGAAGTTCGGGCTTGGTCAGCGCACCGGAGTGGGACTGCCCGGGGAGAGCGCCGGGCTGGTCCCGCCGGTCGATCAGTGGTCGGGTAGCTCGTTCGCGAACCTGCCTATCGGCCAGGGGCTTTCGATGACACTGCTGCAGATGGCCGGGATGTACCAGACCATCGCCAATGACGGACTGCGGATCTCGCCGCGCATTGTCAAGGCGACCATCGCCCCCGACGGCAGCCGCACCGAGGAACCCCGGCCGGAAGGCGTTCGGGCCGTTTCGGAGCTGACCGCCCGGACCGTGCGCAACATGCTGCGTTCGGTGGTGCAGCGCGACCCGACCGGCGTTCAGCAGGGCACCGGGTGGCAGGCGGCGGTGGACGGCTACCAGATCGCCGGAAAGACCGGCACCGCACAGCAGATCAACCCCGGCTGCGGTTGCTACTACGACGACGTCTACTGGATCACGTTCGCCGGGATAGCGCCCGCGGACAATCCGCGCTACGTCATCGGCCTGATGGTGGACAACCCCCACCGTGCGGCCGACGGATCACCGGGCACCTCGGCCGCGCCGCTGTTCCACAACATCGCCAGCTGGCTGTTACAGCGCGGGAACGTGCCACTGTCGGCTGACCCCGGCCCGCCGCAGATCCTGGAGCCGATGTAGGGGTTACGCCGTGCCGGGGGTGCTGCGTTGGCCTTCAGCGTGTCGAGAATGAGCACGATGACGTCGATGTCTGCCTTTTCAGTGAGCTCCTTGGCAAGTGCTTCGTCTGGGCGTTGAACTTCGCAGCGAGCTTGGCGACGTCATCGCGGCTCAACGGTGGACGTGACCGCGTTGGCTGACGCCATGGCTGCCGCGGGTGGCATCGTCCTCAAGCCGGCCAGCCTGGCCGGTTCGGTGGGGTATTCCACGCGTATGTCCAAGACCCCAACGGACTGATCTGGGAAATCGCCCACAATCCCGACTGGCGGATCGAGTCCGATGGCACGGTGCGCCTGGGCCTGACGTCGTAGGGTGACGACGGTAGGTAGCGCGAAAGGACGGCACCACGATGCCCACTCTGCTGAGCATGGCGCTGGGCGCAGCACCCATCTTCGGTGGAGCGCTGCTGACCGCGGCGGCGGGGCAGTTCAAAGGCCCTGATCCGCGCGGCTTGATCAAAGCGGACCTCGACCTGCTCGACCGGATACCGCCGGAGCAGATGAAGCGGCGCGCGGACCTGCAACGCACCATCGGCGAGCGGATCGACGACTTGGTCGTCGCGTCTGACCGGACCAGGGCATTGCGGGCCGCGGCGATCTCCTATCAGGGCAGCTGGCGCGACCTGGTGCTGTTCGTGTGCTCGGCACTGTTCACTTACGTCTGGTGGCACGTTAGCCACGACCGCGGAAATTGGTTGCCGATGTTCGTCGTACTGATCCTGGCGTGCGTGATGACCGCGAGCTATGCGCTGCGCGGGACGCTGCGGGGCGTGGCGCGGACGCGGCGTCAGCCATGACAGGCATCATCGAGATTCCCCGCCGGCACAACCCTTTTCCGACGGCCGGGATAGTGCGCGACCGCAACGGCGTCGCGCACTACGAACGGCTACCCGCAACCCTGCTCGACCTCCTGGCGGAGCAGTCCGAGCATCGGCCAGACAGTGAGGCCGTCGTCGAACTCGGTGCCGGCCGGCTCACCTACCGGCAGCTGTGGCAGCGGTCGGCGCGGGTGGCCGGTGGGCTGCGCGCCGAAGGCCTCGGGCGCGGGGACCGGGTCGGAGTGCGCTACCCGGCGGGGCTCGATTGGGTGCTGGCGTTCTGGGGGACGCTGATGGCCGGCGGCATACCGGTGGCCGTCAACACGCGTTCGGCCGCCCCGGAAGTCGACTTCGTGCTCACCGATGCCGGGGTGCGGGTGGACCTGGCGCCCGGCACCGCGTTGCCCGACGGGCAACCGCATGTGGTGGACGGGCTCGAACCAAGCGACACCGCGGCGCTGTTCTACACCTCCGGCACCACCGGGCGTCCGAAAGGGGTGCCCACCACCCACGAAGCGTTCTTGACCAACGCCGAGAACATGGTGCGCGCCCTGGGCCGGCCGCGTGACCTCGGCGAGGAGTTCCGCACCCTGATCTCGGTCCCGCTGTTCCACGTGACCGGTTGCAACTCACAATTATTGGTCGCCGTCTACACCGGGGGTACGGCGGTGATCATGCCGGCGCTGAACCTTCCCGAGTTAATCACGACGCTTCCTGCGCAACGGATTTCGTCGATGGTAACGGTGCCTGCCGTCTACTCGCTGCTGCTGCGGAACCCCGACTTCGCCGGGGTCGACGTGTCCGGGGTGCGATGGGTCGGGTACGGCGGTGCCCCGACGGCGCCCGCGCTGGTGCGGTCGCTGCGCGACGCGTTCGCTGCGGCAACGGTGTTCAATGGATACGGCATGACCGAGACCGCCTCGCTGATGTCGGTGTTGCCGGACTCCGACGCGGTCGCCCACGCGGACTCGGTCGGCTACGCGGTGCCGTCGGGAGACATCGGTGTCGCCCCCCTGGGCGACGATCCGGCCACCGGCGAGCTGGTGGTGCGCGGTGCGAATGTGATGGGCGGGTACTGGAATCGGCCCGAAGCCACCGCCGCCACGATCGTCGACGGTTGGCTGCATACCGGTGATGTGGTCCGCATCGACGATGTCGGGCGGGTGCACATCATCGACCGGCTCAAGGACATCATCATCCGTGGCGGCGAGAATGTCTCCAGCGTCGAGGTGGAGGCCGCGCTGCTGTCGGCTCCCGGGGTCGTCGACGCCTGCGTGTTGGCGGTGCCCGACGACGTGATGGGCGAGAAGGTTGGCGCGGTGCTGCTCGGTGACCAGCAGGGGGTCGATGTGGCCGCGGTGCTTGACTACTGCCGGGGTCAGCTCGCGGATTTCAAGTTGCCGCAGTACATCACCGTGGTCTCCGACGTGCTGCCGCGCACCGCGAGCGGCAAATTGCTCAAGGGACAGCTGCGTGAGCAGGTGCGATGGGGCCCGCCGTTGCGATGAAACCCACCCTGTCGGTGGCTCGCGCTAGGTTGCGCGCATGGACACGGCCCTGCTGATTCTCCTTACCTCACTTGCCTTGCTGGCGGTGATCCTCTTGGTCGTGCTGCTCGTGCGTCCGGGTGGCGCGGCGATCTCGCCCGAGCAGCTCGCCGCGCTGCGCGGCGACAGTGCGCGCGTGGAGCGAACGCTGCGCGAAGAGCAGCACGCCGGGCGGGCGGAGCTCGCGCAGGCGTTCCACCAGTGGCAGACGACCCTGCACCGCTTCGGGTCGACCCTGCAGGAGACGCAGGAGAAGCAGGGCGGCACCCTGGATCGGCAGCTCAAAATCCTGCAGACCGAGAACACCGCGCAATTGGAGAAGATGCGCGCGACGGTGGACGAAAAGCTGCAAGCGACACTGGAAACCCGGCTGGCCCAGTCCTTCACGCAGATCTCGGAGCGTCTGGAAGCCGTACAGCGGGGTCTGGGTGAGATGCAGTCATTGGCCACCGGGGTGGGCGACTTGAAGCGGGTCCTGACCAACGTCAAGACCCGCGGGATCTTCGGCGAGGCGCAACTGGCTGCGCTGCTGGCCGAGTTGCTGACGCCCGAACAGTACGCCACCAATGTCAGCACGGTTCCGGGTTCGACTGCGCGGGTGGAGTTTGCGATCCGCTTGCCCGGCGGAACCGGCGGCGGTGAGGTGCTGTTGCCGATCGACGCCAAATTTCCGCGCGAGGACTTCGAGCGTCTGCTTGACGCACAGGAGCAGGTTGATGTGGCGGGGGAGGCCGCCGCGCGGCAGGCCTTGATCCGACGGGTTGAAGCCGAAGCCGGTGACATCCACGACAAGTACATCGCGCCGCCGCACACGACAGACTTCGCGATCCTGTTCCTGGCCACCGAGAGTCTGTACGCCGAGGTGCTGCGTCAACCGGGGTTGTTCGAGCGGATCCAGGCCAAGTATCAGGTCACCCTGGCCGGGCCTACCACGTTGGCCGCTTTGCTCAACAGCCTGCGGATGGGATTTCGCACGTTGGCCATCGAACAGCGCAGCAGCGAGGTGTGGCAGGTCCTCGGCGCGGTCAAGACCGAGTTCGGGAAGTTTGCGGCCGTGCTTGAGAAGACCCGCAAGCAACTCGACTCGGCCCGGAACACCATCGACACCGCCGGCGTACGAACCCGTGCTATCGAACGCAAGCTGCGCGGGGTCGAAACGCTGCCCGGACCGGAGGCCGAAGCCATGCTGGACGGACTCGCGGCCTTAGAAGGAGAAGCCGGAGAAGCCGGAGAATTGGATGAACTTGACATCGAATTCAGATAAGATGCCGGGATGGACGCCGTTTCGACCGCCCCGGTCCGCCAACTGCCGGCGACGGTGCGTGGGGCGCGGACCCGGGCGGCGTTGGTCGCCGCGGCCCGCAAGGTGTTCGAGCGGGACGGTTACCTCGACGCCAAGCTGACCGACATCGCCAAGGCGGCCGGTTGCGCGACCGGGTCGTTCTACACCTACTTCACGAACAAAGAGGAGATCTTCGCGGCCGTCCTCGAACAGACGCAGCAGGACATGATGCATCCGGGCATGGGCCGGGTGAGCGGCACCGACGACCCGTATGCGGTGCTCGAGGCAAGCAATCGTGCCTATCTGGAGGCATATCGGCGCAATGCGAAGTTGATGGGTCTGCTCGAGCAGGTTTCCCAGGTTGATCCCAAGTTCCGCGACTTCAGGTCGCGGCGCGCCGACGCATTCATCGATCGCAACGCCGCTGGAATCGCCGACCTGCAGGAGCGGGGGATCGCCGACGCCGACGTTGATCCGCTACTGGCCTCGCGGGCGCTGTCGGGGATGGTCAGCCGCCTGGCGTACAGCATCTTTGTGGCCGGGGAGGTGCCTGACAGTTCCGGCGGGGACTTCGAAACGCTGGTCGCCACGGTGACCCGGCTGTGGGCCAACGCCCTGCAGTTCCGCTCGATCGGCAATCGAACTTGAAATCGGATTCAAATACTGTGATGGCGCTGCGAGCGCAGGAGCGAGGAACTTGCCCATGAAGGTTGCCGAACGGGTCGCGATAGTCACCGGCGGCGGAGGCGGTATCGGTGGTGCACTGGCGGCGGCACTCGCACGGGCCGGGGCCAGGGTGGTGGTAGCTGACCTCGACGCGGGCGCCGCGGCGGCGGGTGCCGACCAGATCAACACCGAGCAGCCGGGCGCCGCGGTCGGTTGTGGCGGCGACGTCTCCGACATCGAGGTGATCCGGGAGCTGATCGCGCTGGCCGAGGGCCACTACGGGCCGGTCGAGATGTATTTCGCCAACGCCGGCATCACCGGTGCCCCCGGCCTCGACGCCGGAGAAGCCGATTGGGACCAGGCGATCGACATCAATCTGCGCGCCCACATCCGGGCCGCACAGCTGTTGGTTCCCGGCTGGGTGCAGCGCGGCGAGGGTTATTTCGTTTCCACCGCGTCGGCGGCCGGTCTGCTCACCCAACTCGGCGGCGCCGCCTACGCAGTCACCAAACACGCCGCGGTCGGATTCGCCGAGTGGCTCAACGTAACCTACGGCGACCAGGGCGTGCGGGTCAGCTGTCTGTGCCCGATGGGCGTCAACACCAAGTTGCTGTACGCCGGTGCTCAATCCGGCGACCCGCTGGGTGATCTCGCCACCCGGGCGGTCACCGTGGCCGGCGAGGTGCTCGAACCCGCGGCTGTCGCCGAAGTGGTGCTGGCCGCCGTCGACGATGAACGCTTCCTGATCCTGCCGCACCCGGCCGTACTGGAGATGTACCGGCACAAGGCAGCCGACTACGACCGCTGGCTGCGCGGCATGCGCCGTTACCAGCACGGCCTGCTCAACCCTGAAGTGTCCTAACCCCCGACAAGGAGTGCCAATGTCCCTGTTTGAAACATCCGAGCGTGCCAACAAGATTCGGGCGGACCTGCTGGAGTTCATGGACAGCTGCGTCTACCCGGCCGAACCGGTCTACGAGGCGCAGATGGCCGACTCGGGCAACCCGCACTTCCAGCCGCCGATCCTCGAGGAACTCAAGGTTCAGGCCCGAAACCGTGGCCTGTGGAACCTATTCCACCCGCACCCGGAGTGGGGTCCGGGCCTGACGAACCTGGAATACGCGCCGCTGGCCGAAATCATGGGTCACAGCCCGCAACTCGCCCCGGAAGCAACCAACTGCAGCGCCCCAGACACCGGCAACATGGAGGTGTTCACGCTGTTCGGCAGCGACGAACACAAGGAGAAATACCTCAAACCACTGCTGGAGGGCACAATCCGCTCGGCGTTCGCAATGACCGAACCGCAGGTGGCGTCCTCGGATGCCACCAATGTTCAACTGTCCATGGTCAAGGACGGCGCAACCGGCGACTATCTCCTCAACGGCCGGAAATGGTTCGCGTCCAACGCATTGCACCAGAACTGCAAAGTGATGATCGTGATGGGCAAGACCGACCCCGACGCCGCCCCCCACCGGCAGCAGTCGATGATGGTGGTCCCCATCGACGCACCGGGTGTCACCATCATGCGCGGGCTGCCGGTCTTCGGCTACCAGGACCGCGAAGGTCACGCCGAGATCGACTTCAACGATGTCCGGGTTCCGGCCAAGGATGTCCTCAAGGGTGAGGGGGAGGGCTTCGCGATCGCCCAGGCCCGGCTCGGCCCCGGCCGCATCCATCACTGCATGCGCTGCATCGGAATGGCCGAGCGCGCCCTGGAACTGATGTGCCGGCGGGCTGACTCCCGGATCGCCTTCGGTAAACCGATCAGTGCGAACGCCAACATCCGGGACTGGGTCGCCGAGGCGCGCATCGACATCGAGATGATCCGGTTGCTCACCCTCAAGACCGCCTATCTGATGGACACCGTCGGCAACAAGGCGGCACAGACCGAGATCGCGGCGATCAAGGTCGCCGCACCCAACATTGCGCTCAAGATCGTCGACCGGGCCATCCAGGTGCACGGCGCCGGCGGCGTCACCGACGACTTCCCGCTGGCGATGGCGTGGGCGCACCTGCGCACGTTGCGGCTCGCCGACGGTCCCGACGAGGTGCACAAACGCGCGATCGCCCGCCAGGAGTTCGCCAAGTACCGCGACGCCACCGACGGCAAGGCCGCGCGATGAGCGGGCTGAGCGGGCGCACCGCGATCATCACCGGCGGGTCCCGGGGCATCGGGCTGGCGATCGGGCAGCGACTGGCCGATGCGGGCGCCAACGTGGTTCTCACCTCGCGCGATCAAGCCAGTGCCGACGCCGCAGCGGCTCAGGTCAACGGCAATGTGCTCGGGGTAGCTGCCCATGTTGCCGAAGACGATGCCGCGCAGCGTTGCATCGAGACCACCCTGGAACGCTTCGGCAGCATCGACATCCTGGTCAACAACGCCGGCACCAATCCCGCTTTCGGCCCGCTGATCGACCAGAGTCACGCCCAGTTCGCCAAGATCTTCGACGTCAACCTGTGGGGGCCGCTGCTGTGGACGTCACTGGCGGTCAAGGCGTGGATGGGCGAGCACGGCGGTGCGGTGGTCAACACGGCCTCGATAGGGGGGATGAGTTTCGCCCCGTTGATGGGCATGTACAACGCCACCAAGGCCGCGCTGATCCACGTCACCAAGCAGCTTGCGCTGGAACTCTCACCCGGGGTGCGGGTCAACGCCATCTGCCCGGGCGTGGTGCGCACCAAGATGGCTGAGGTGCTCTGGAAGGAGCACGAGCAGACGTTGTCTATGACGACGCCGCTAGGCCGCATCGGCGAGCCCGTCGACGTAGCCGACGCGGTCGCCTTCCTGGTTTCGGATGCGGCGAGTTGGATCACCGGCCAGACCCTGGTGATCGACGGCGGCCAAATCCTCGGTGACGCATCGTCATTCCGGTCCGGCGCCGATGGCTGAGGTGCTCGGCGTCGACCCGGCAATGGTCGCGCGCTGGATTGCACAACTGGGTATTCCGGTTACCCGACCGCTGCGTTTTGAGCGGATCGGGATAGGTCAGTCGAACCTGACCTACCTGGCGTCCGACGCCGCCGACCACCGGTGGGTGCTACGCCGCCCGCCGCTGGGCCAGTTGCTGGCGTCGGCGCACGATGTCGCCCGCGAGGCGCGGATTCTCGCTGCCCTGCAGGACACCGATGTGCCCACCCCGCGGGTATACGGGCTCACCCGGGACACCCACGATGTCCCGCTGCTGTTGATGGAGTACGTCGACGGGGTGGTGGTGGACCGGATGTCGGTGGCCGAGTCGCTGACACCGCAGCGACGCCGCCAGATCGGGCTGTCGATGCCCGCGACGCTGGCCAAGATCCACGCCGTCGACATCGACGCGGTCGGGCTGACCGACCTGGCCAGCCACAAGCCGTACGCCCAACGGCAGCTCAAGCGGTGGGCCGGACAATGGGAGCTGTCCAAAACCCGCGAGCTGCCCGAACTCGACGACCTGACCCGGCGGCTGGTCGCCGCGGCGCCGCCGCAGCAGGAGTTGACGCTGGTGCATGGCGACTTCCACATCCGCAACGTGATCACCTCGCGGGCCGGCGGGGCGGTGACCGCGGTGCTGGACTGGGAACTGTCCACCCTCGGGGACCCGCTGGCCGACATGGGCAGCTTGCTGGCGTACTGGCCGCAGCCCGGCGAAGAGCACATCGCCGGCGAATTCGTCGTCACCACACTGGACGGATTCCCGGACCGGGCGGAGCTGGCCCGGGTCTATCTGGAACAGACCGGACGCGACGCGGCGACATTGCAGTACTGGCATGCACTGGGGCTGTGGAAGGTGGCGATCATCGCCGAGGGCATTGTGCGACGGGTCCTCGAGAACCCGGAGAACAAGGCCGCTGCCGGCACCCCGATCACCGCGTGGATCGACGCGCTGGTGGTTAAGGCCCGCGAGGTGGCTTCAGCAGCGGGAATCTGAACCGACGGGAGACGACGATGAATCCAGAAGAGCTCAGCGCACGGGTACAGCAACTGGTCGCAGACCACCCGCCGGCCACCATCGGTCCACGGGAGTTCCTCGGGGCGCGGTTCGATGCTGGGCTGGCCTGGGTGCACTTCCCGCCGGACTGCGGTGGCTTGAGCTTGCCGCTACATTTGCAGCAGCACGTTGACACCGAGCTGGCGGCTGCCGGCGCCCCGCCGGCGGACACCGGGCTCAACGGCATCGGATTGGGCATGGCGGCGCCGACGATTGCCGCGTTCGGCACCGCTGAGCAGAAGCGAAAGTTTCTGCGGCCCTTGTTCACCAGTGAAGACATCTACTGTCAGCTGTTCAGCGAGCCGGGTGCCGGATCGGACCTGGCCGGGGTGGCCACCCGCGCGGTGCGCGACGGTGACGACTGGATCGTCAACGGACAGAAGGTGTGGACCTCAAGTGCACACCACGCCAAGCTGGCGCTGCTGGTGGCACGCACAGATCCGGCGGTACCCAAACACCAGGGCTTGACGTATTTCCTCGTCGACATGACTGTTGCGGGCGTCGACGTCCGGCCGCTGCGTCAGATCACCGGCGAGGCCGAGTTCAACGAGGTATTCCTCACCGACGTGCGGGTCCCCGACGCCAACCGGCTCGGCGCCGAAGGCGACGGCTGGAAGGTGGCGACCACCACCCTCAACAGCGAGCGGCTCGCGATCGGTTCGATACTCGGAGCCGAGCGCGAAGGGCCCATCGTCGGGAAGGTCGCCGACGCGTGGCGAAGCGAGCCGACGCTGCGCAACCCGGCGATGCACGACGAGTTGATGCGGCTGTGGGTGGACGCGGAAGTGGCCCGGCTCGCCGGCGAGCGGCTGCGACAGCAGCTGAGCATCGGCCAGCTCGGCCCGGAGGGCGCCGGGCTGAAAATCACGTTCGCCCGGCTGGCTCAAGCGATCTCCGGATTCGACGTCGAACTGCACGCCGAATCTGGGCTGCGCTACGACGACTGGACCATGCGCAGAACCGAGCGGGTCGACTTCACCGCACGGGGACCCGGCTATCGCTACCTGCGTGCGAAGGGAACCTCGATCGAGGGCGGCACCTCGGAGATCCTGCGTAACACCATCGCCGAGCGGATTCTGGGTCTGCCCGGGGAACATCGCGTCGACAAGGATGTCGCCTGGAAGGACCTGAACAAGTGAGTGACCTGCTGTACTCCGACACCGAGGAAGCTCTGCGTGCCAGCGTACGGCGGCTGCTCGCCGAGAAATGCCCGCCGGAAGCGGTTGCCGGCCGGTACGACCCGGATCCGCCGGACTTCTCCGGTGTTTGGCGAACGCTGGCTGTCGATTTGGGGGTGGCCGGACTGCTGGTTCCCGAACATCTCGGTGGTGCCGGGGCGGGTGCTCGTGAGGCAGCGGTGGTGTGCGAGGAGATCGGCCGGGCCGTTGCGCCGGTGCCGTTTTTGTCCAGTGCTGTGCTGTCGACGGTGGCGCTGCTGGCGGCCGGTGACACCGATACCGTTGCGGCGCTTGCCAGTGGGGAGGTGACCGCGGCACTGGCGGTGCCGCTGACCACCGCGCCCGGCGACCCGATAGCCGGGGTCAGTGCCGGTGCTGACAGGCTGACCGGCACGGTGACCAGCGTTGCGGATGCGGGCGCCGCCGACTTGCTGGTGGTGCCGGTTTTCGGATCGGATGGCCTTGAGCTACACGTTGTTTCGCCAACGACAGCCGAGGTCGAGATCACGCCGGTCTTGACCCTCGACATGACCAGACCGCTGGCCGACGTCCGGTTCTCCGGTGCGGCGTCGCAGCGGGTGGACACCGCCGGGTCCGCTGCGGCGGCGCTGGAGGCCGCGCTGCAGACTGGTGCGGCGTTGCTGGCCAGCGAGCAGCTCGGGATTGCGCAGTGGTGTTTCGAGACCACTCTGGCTTATGTGAAGGGCCGCAAGCAGTTCAGTCGGGCAATTGGCTCCTACCAGGCGATCAAGCATCGTGTCGTGGAGATGTGGCTGCAGGTAGGTAACGCGGGCGCGGCAGCCCGCTACGCCGCCGACACCTGTGCCCGCGGCGATGCAGACGCCCCCATTGCCGCGGCCGTCGCGGCCGCCTACTGCGGTGACGCCGCGGTGCGCGTCGCCGAGGAATGCATCCAGCTCCACGGCGGCATCGGGATGACCTGGGAGTATCCGGCGCACCTGTATCTGAAGCGGGCCAAAAGCGACCAACTGGCGCTGGGCACCGGGTATCGGCACCGGGCCCGCCTCGCGGAGTTGATCAACCTGCCGGTCGCCTGAGCGATGACCCTCACCCGCGACCCGGACCTCGTCGACGGCGTACCGCGCAGCCGGATAGCGGCCGCGTCGATGATCGGCACCACCATCGAGTTCTACGACTTCTATGTCTACGCGACCGCGGCGGTCACCGTCTTCCCGCACCTGTTCTTCCCGCAGGGCAACCCCACCACCGCGCTGTTGGCGTCCTTGGCCACCTTCGGCCTGGCGTTTGTGGCCCGGCCGCTGGGATCGATCCTGTTCGGGCATTTCGGTGACCGGATAGGGCGCAAAGCCACCCTGGTCGCTTCGTTGCTGACCATGGGTATCGCGACGTTCCTGATCGGAGTGCTGCCCACCTACCAGCAGGTTGGCCTGCTCGCGCCGGCGTTACTGGCCGTGCTGCGGTTCAGCCAGGGACTGGCACTGGGCGGGGAGTGGAGTGGTGCGGCGCTGCTGGCCACCGAGACCGCCAAGCCGGGCAAGCGGGCCTTTGCCGGGATGTGGCCGCAACTGGGCGCACCGGTGGGCTTTCTGCTCGCCACCGCGACATTCCTGATCCTGCTCCGTTGGCCGGGGCAGCTCAACGCCGATTCGAATCTGTATGGAGCCTTTCTGACCTGGGGTTGGCGGATTCCGTTCCTGTTCAGCATCGTGATGGTCGGCGTCGGCCTGTACGTGCGGTTGCGGCTCACCGAGACCCCGGTCTTCGCCCGCGCGATCGCGGCCGATGAGCGGGTCAGCGCGCCGGTGGCCGAGGTGTTCCGCGGCAGCTGGCGGCAGCTCGTCATCGGCACCTTCGCGATGGTGGCGACCTACACGCTGTTCTACACCGTCACGACGTGGACGCTGAGTTACGGCACCGCCAAGCGTCCGCCGCACGGCACCGGCCTGGGGTACAGCTACCTCGACTTCCTGTGGCTGCAGCTGATTGCGGTGCTGTTCCTGGCCGCCATGCTGCCGGTGGCGGCATTACTGGCAGACCGATTCGGCCGGCGTCCGGTGCTGCTGGTGTTCACCGCGGGAATCATGGCGTACGGAACCACCTTCGGTGCATTTTTGAAAGCGGGTACGTCGCCGGGCGCGATGCTGTGTTTCCTGATCATCGGGATGACCTTGATGGGCTTGGCGTTCGGGCCGATGAGCGCGGTGCTGCCCGAACTCTTCCCGACCAATGTCCGCTATACCGGATCGGGGATCGCCTACAACGCGGCGAGCATTCTGGGTGCCGCGGTGGCGCCGTTCATCGCCACCTGGCTCGCCACCAGCCACGGCGTGGGTTGGGTGGGTGTCTACCTCTCGACTGCGGCAGCGGTGTCGTTCGTTGCGCTGTTGGTGATGCGCGAAACCCGTGACACCGCAATGGATGGCGGCAAGCTCGCCGATCACGTCGGGGATGCCTTACATCCCGGCTGATCGCGGGCGGCGCTGCTCAGCCTGCCAACGCGGCCCCGAATACCTCCCGCATCGCGGCCCAGTGCCGGCTTGCGGCGTCGGTGTCATAGGGCGGATTGTCCGGTACGGCGAACCCGTGTTCGGCGGGATAGAACTCGACGGTGTGCTTGACGCCGGCCGCTGTCAGCGCGTCATCGAGGGTCGCGGCGTGCTTCTTGGTGAACGAACCGTCGTTGCGGGCGCCGGCCACATACACCGTGGCGTGCATCTTCTCGGCCAGCAGGTGCGGACTGTCGGCGCCGTCGGTGACCAACCCGCCGCCGTGGAATGACGCCGCCGCGGCAACCCGATCCGGGACGCGCCCGGCCACCACCACCGAGGTTCGCCCGCCCATGCAGTAGCCGCACACCCCGTACCGGTCCCCGCGAACCTCGGGCCGGGTGGCCAGGTAGTCGAAGAACGCTTCGGCGTCGGCCGCCATCCGATCCGGAGTGACGCTGCGCAGCATCGACATGATGCGGCCCCGCTCCTTGGCGTCGCTGAACGCCGTGGCCATGTCGAACGGCGCCCAGCCCGGATTCCGGTAGTACACGTCGGGTAGCAGCACGGCGTAGCCGTAACCGGCCAGCTCGGCGGCCATGCCGGCGAATGTCTCGCGCACCCCGCCGGCGTCGGGATACATCACCACCCCGGGCCAGGGACCCGGGCCGTCAGGGGTGAACAGCTGCGCGGGGCAGGAGCCGTCGGGGGTGGCGATGGTGTCAGCGTGGCTGGGCATGGCTTCCGTTCTACTCCGGTGTGCGGCTGATTCATGACGGCGACCCGCCGCGCCCGGCTTCGCCGCGCTTGCGATCGCCGCTAGGCTGGGCGACGTGCCGATCGCCACCCCCTACGAGGATCTGCTGGCCCTGGTGCTCGAGCGCGGAACCCCGAAGGCCGATCGAACAGGCACCGGTACCCGCAGCCTGTTCGGCCACCAGCTGCGCTACGACCTCTCTGCCGGCTTCCCGCTGATCACCACCAAGAAGGTGCACGTCAAGTCGGTGATCTATGAGCTGCTGTGGTTTCTGCGCGGCGATTCCAACATCGACTGGCTGAACCAACACGGCGTCACCATCTGGAATGAATGGGCTTCCGAGAGCGGTGATCTCGGGCCGGTCTACGGCGTGCAGTGGCGGTCGTGGCCGACCCCGTCCGGTGAGCACATCGACCAGATCTCCAGTGCGGTGGAGTTGTTGCGGACCGACCCGGATTCGCGCCGCATCATCGTCTCGGCGTGGAACGTCGGCGAGATTCCCCAGATGGCGTTGGCACCGTGCCACGCGCTGTTTCAGTTCTATGTCGCCGACGGGCGGCTGTCCTGCCAGCTTTATCAGCGCAGCGCCGACCTGTTCCTCGGGGTGCCGTTCAACATCGCCAGCTATGCGCTGCTCACCCACATGATGGCCGCGCAGGCCGGGCTGGCCGTCGGGGAGTTCGTCTGGACCGGCGGGGATTGCCACATCTACGACAACCACGTCGAGCAGGTGCGCCAACAGCTGTCCCGAGAAGCCCGCGCCTACCCACAACTGCTTTTGGCACAACGGGATTCGATCTTCGATTACACCTTCGACGACATTGAGATCCGGGACTACAATCCGCACCCGGCGATCAAGGCGCCCGTCGCGGTATGAGGCGGCTCGGTCTGATCTGGGCTCAGTCGACGTCCGGAGTCATCGGGCGGGACGGCGGCATCCCGTGGCGACTGCCGGAAGACCAGGCGCGGTTCAAGGAGCTGACCATGGGACACCGGGTGGTGATGGGCAGGCTGACCTGGGAATCTCTGCCGGCGAGCGTGCGGCCACTGCCCGCGCGGACCAATGTGGTGGTGACCCGCCGGCCCGACTACCGGGCGGATGGCGCCGACGTGGTGGGGACGCTGGAGGCGGCGCTGACCGATGCCGCGGCGCTGACCGATACTGAGGCCTGGGTGATCGGCGGCGCGCAGATCTACGCGCTGGCGCTGCCGAGCGCCGACCGCTGCGAGGTCACCGAGATCGACATCGACCTGCCGCCCCGGGACGGGGATGCGACCGCGCCCGTACTCGACCACGGGTGGTCGGTGGTGAAGGGTCAGTGGCTCACCAGCGCAACGGGCCTGCGGTACCGCTTCTGTAGCTATCGTCGGTGACGGTGTCACTGACCTCAGCGCAGGCGCGCCGGATCGCCATTGCCGCACAGGGATTCACCGAACCCAAGGCGCCTGGGCGGAATAGCGCAATCACCAGGGGTCACCTGAAGCGGCTGGTGTCCCGCATCCAAGTACTGCAACTGGACTCGGTATCGGTGGCGGTGCGCGCCCACTACGCCCCGGTGTTCAGCCGGCTGGGGCCCTATGACCGCACCGTGCTGGATGGCGCCGCGTGGAGTCACAGTGCCCGTTACCCGCGGCTGCTGGTCGAGTACTGGGCGCACGAGGCGGCGCTGATGGCCGTCGACGACTGGCCGTTGATGCGCTGGCGGATGCGGCAGTGGCCGCACGGCCGATGGGGTGCCCACATCGTGCGGGCCAATCCGCAGCTCGTCGAGGACGTCGCCGCCGCGGTCGCCGAACTCGGCCCGGCGACCGCCGGCCGGATCGAGGCGCACCTGGCCGCCGCGTCGGGGCGGGCCGGCAAGGGCCCCTGGTGGAACCGCACCGACACCAAGTGGGTGGCCGAGGCGCTGTTCGCCGCCGGGGTACTGACCACCGCCACCCGGGTCGGGTTCGCCCGGCACTACGACCTGGTGGAGAATGTGCTGCCGCCGGCGGTGCTGCACCGGAAGGTCGACGACGACGAGGCCATCCGCGAGTTGGTGTTGCGGGCTGCCGCCGCCCTGGGGGTGGGCACCGAGGCCGATATCCGCGACTACTTCCGGCTGTCTGCAGCCCAAACCAAGCCGGCGATCGTCCAACTCGTCGCAGCTGGGGAGCTGGAGCCGGTGCAGGTGGCCGGCTGGGGCGCCCCGGCGTATCTGCGCGCGGGACAGCCGATTCCACGGTCTGACCGCGGCACCGCGCTGCTGTGTCCGTTCGATCCGCTGATCTTCTTTCGCCCCCGGGTGCAGCGGCTCTTCGATTTCCACTACCGCATCGAGATCTACACCCCTGCGCAACAGCGTCAGTACGGCTACTACGTCTGGCCGCTGCTGTTGGATGGGGCGCTGGTAGCGCGGGTGGATCTCAAAGCCGACCGGCAGTGCGATGCCCTGCACGTCGTCGGGGCGTTCGCCGAGGAAGGCCATGACCGGCACCGAGTGGCTGCCGCGCTCTCGGGTGAGCTGGAATCCATGGCGGCCTGGCTGGGGTTGAGTCGGATCACCGTTGGGGAGCGGGGCGACTTGGTCGCACCGCTGAAGCGCCACTAGCTGTGCGGAGCCGAACCACGGCTTCGGTAATGTTATTGGTGGTTCTTCATTGATCGGTGACGCTGTCGACTGGCGCGCGGATCCACAAACCTGGTCGGCAACACGGGATGTGATCTGCGTGCGGGGTTCGGTTTTGTTGGGTTTGGTCGTCGTCGGCTGCGTTCTGGCCGCCGGATGCAACGGTCGCGGAGGCGCGGGAAGCACAACCGTCGCCGCGCCGACGCCAACGACGACGACCACCGTCGCGCCGGTGGCCGAGGACGGCCTGCGAGCACTGCTGCTCACCGGCGAGCAGGTCAATCCGATCATGGCGGCGACCGACATGGCCGTCACCCGAACCCACTCCGCATTGTCGGACGACAGCGCCACGATGGAGCCCCGAGAATGCCTGGCCGTCGACGGCGCGGCACAGGCGCAGGTGTACGCCGACAGCGGTCACACCGGGGTGCGTGAGCAGGCGCTGAGCGAAGGCGACGACTTCGAGCATTACGTCGATCAGGCGGTCATAGCCTTCCCGTCTGCCGACCAGGCCGTCGCGTTCTTCTCCGCCGCCGCCCAACAATGGCCGGCCTGCCACGCATACACCCACATCCAGAGCGGCACGAGCTGGACCACCGGGCCGATCGGCAACGCCGACGGCATGCTGAGCACCGTCGCGACGCAGGACAACGCCGGCAACGACATCAGCTGGGCCTGTGGGCGGGCCCTGACCGTGGCCAACAACGTCGTCGTCGACGTCAACACCTGCAGCGCGGACCCGAAGGACACCGCGGTTGTCATCGCGCGGCAGATCGCCGCGAAAGTGCCGAACGGCTGACCGTCAAGGCAGATACCAGCCGCGCAGGCGGTGATAACGGTGCCGGCCCAGCAGGGCGTTCGCGGCTTGGAGTCCGGACATGACGGCCGCCTCGATGCATCCGGCGTTCATTCCCGAGTCGGTCCAGTCGCCGGCCAGAACCAGATTGTCGTAGCCGCTCTCGTCGGCGCGTAGCCGGTAACGGTCGGTGCCGGGGATCGACTGCACATACCGATCGGAGGGATCGACGTTGACGCTCACATGCTGGGTACGCAGTGCGGCGCTGCCCGTTTCGCCATCGGCGCCGACGAGCAGGCGCCAGTCGAACCCGCCTTCGCCGGCCGCACCGGGAAAGAACCGGTGCAGGTGATGGGCGAGGTGGTCGGCGATCTGCCGGTGGACCCGCTGCTGGTGCCGGCGTAGATAACCCGGGCCGACCTCGACGGTGGGCCAGGGCGCGTTAAGGGTGCCGCAGAAGTAGGCCACCGTGCCAGGGCGGTCGTGCACGGGCCAGTCCTCGGCCCACAGCGTCTGCGGCATGGACGCCCAGGTCTCGAACGGGGGAAGGTACGCGCTGACCGTCACGCCCGGATCGGGCCAGCCCAGTGTCGGTTCGTCGGGGCACAACCAGATCTGGAACGCCTGGGTGGCGACGGTGCGGACTTGCGTGGTCATCTGCTGCCACTCCCGCCGGTCCTCGATCAGTTCGTCGGCGACGACGGGCAATATGCCCAGGGACACCGCCAGTACGACGTGGTCGAAGTCGACACCCCGGCGCAGCACCCGCGACTCGGCGTCGATCCGGTCCGACCAATAGGTTTCCAGCGCATGCCAGCCGCCGTGGGGAACCTGATCCGGCTCGGCCAACTGGGCGGTCAGAGGTGCGCTGGGAAAGACCGGCAGGCCGTGCACTGTCGTCAACGGTTCGTAACGGGTGAGGCCGTCAGCGAGGTGCAACTGCCTGCCCATGGTGATCGCGTCGATCGCCAGCCGCCGTTGGTCGAGGTGCAGGGCGTCGACTCGGTTGAAGAACTCGAACTCGACACCGCGCCGCCGCAAAGCCTGGTACAGCGGAGCGATGACGACGTCACCCATCCCGGCGGTCATCTTCCAGAAGATCGCCCCCTGGTAGCCGAACAAGACCTGGCCGGTCAGAAAGACCGCCAGGCCCGCGGCGAACGAGGGCCGGCCGGGGTCGGCATCGCGGTACCCGAAGACCAGGTCATACATGCCGCGCACCAGCGCGAATTCGGTGACGTCCGGGTGCGCGCCGTGTCGGAGGATCCAGGTGTTGAAGTCCTCGTCGTTGATCGCCCGCAGGCCGCGCGGATCGGTGACCAGGTTGTCGGCCAGGACCCCCCGGATCACCGCGGTCATCAGGGAGAGCAACAGCCATGACCGCCGGTGGTCGGGTCGCCGCTCGTAGTCCAGCGCGGCCCGCACCGCCTGCAGTGCGTCGTCGATCACTCGGGGCGGGCTGGAGCGGGCAGCCCGGGGATCGGCCAGCGTCAGCAGTACCGCCACCGCGGCGTCGGCGACCGCGTCGATCCACCGCCTGGTCGGCGGTGGCTCTGGGTGGGTGGACAGCGTGAGCCCGAGCGGGACTGTGCCGCGCAGGGATTCGGCGAAATCGCGCACCAGTCGCAGCGCGCGGACGGTGAATTCCACCACCGTCATCTCCCGGCCGGCGCACTCCGGATCGCCGGGCAGTCCGTCGGTGCGG